>CALAGR010000001.1 GCA_937891735.1 uncultured Pseudomonadota bacterium
TCGATGGCTGCGGCGACGCCCCTGCGCGCGGCGCGGCTCTGGTCCGCCAGGGTCACCAGGGCGTCGAGGAGCGCCGCGTCCGTCGCCTCGCTGGCCAGCAAGGCGCAGGCCCCCGCCCAGGCACGCTGGTCCGCGCCCTTGCCAGGCCCGATCATGGGCCCCATCCGTCGCCTCGAGCACCCTGACCGTACGCCGGGGGCGTGGGGGGCGCGGGCTCTCCGGGGCGCTCCACGACGTACAGGATCCACCCGTAGCCGTCTTCGCGATCGACCGGCACCAGCGTCGCCGGCCCCACCGTGACGGCGACGCCGTCCGCGAGGTAGGGCGCGATGGCGGGGGCCTCGGTCCACTCCTCGGCGAACCACATCACGTAGTCGATCCGCTCATCGACCAGGAACGCGCCGAACCGCTCCGCCGGCTCGTGCTTGAGCCGCTGCGGGATGAACCACCAGGCCGAGACCCGGAACGGGTGCGCCTTCCGCTGGATCCACACCTCCGGGATCGAGCCCAGCACCATCCCCGCGTCGGCGCGGGCGTTCTGCTCGAGCCAGTGACTGAGCTCCAGCTGCGGGCGGTACCAGGCTTCGGACCGCCGCATCTGGTATCGGCCCTCGTGAGCGAAGGCGGGCAGGGCCGCCGCGATGGTGAGGCCCAGCGCGAGCACGCGCACGGCCCGGGGCAGCCCCGCGAGCCGGTCATCGATCCAGCTCCAGCCGATCCCCGCCATGAGCACCAGCGGCGGCACCGCCGGCAGCATCCACACCCAGTACAGGTTGTGGTTGGGATCGTGGTGGGCCAGGAAGCCCTCCGCCAGCCAGAAGCCCAGCGAGAACACCGCGTAGCCCAGGACCGCGCGGGACCCCGGCCGGCCCTGCCCTCGCAGCACCGCCAGCGCGCCGATCGCCGCCAGCAGCACGCAGATCCAGCCGACCTTGCGGGGCAGGGTCCAGGTCAGCAGCAGCCACGAGCTGGTCAGGCCCGACTTGATCCACTGCGCCTGGGTGTCGTGCCCGGTCTGGTTCTGCCCCATGGGCCCCGACCAGAACGGCCCCGTCTCGCCGTGGCCGACCGTGATGTAGACCTGCCACCCGATGACCACCCCGGCGAGGATCGCCGCCGGCAGCACCAGGGAGCGCACACCCGCCCCGCGCTCCCGGGCCCAGGCCCAGGCCGCCGGCAGATAGAACACGAAGAAGCCCTCCATGCGCGTCAGGAACGCCGCCGCGGTGAGCAGGAATCCTCCGTCCCGCCGGCCCCGCAGGAGCAGGACCAGCCCGAGCAGCCCCAGGCTGGTGTAGACCGGCGACCGCAGCGTCGACGCGCCGTACAACGCCATCTCCGGCTGCAGCGCGAGCCAGCAGCCCACGAGCCAGCCGGCCCCTGATCCAGCGAGCCGCCGGGCGAGCCACGCGCCCGCTCCCACGCTCGACACCGAGAACAGCATCGTCAGGGCCAGGGCCGAGGTCCGGGGCTCTCCGCCCAGGAGACGGGCGAGGGCCGCCAGCGCATACCATCCGGGCATGTGCGAGGGGCGGAACCACGTAAACCCCGAGTCCAGGACCTCCCGCGCCATCATCACGTTGCCGTAGTCGCCCTCCTCCCAGCCGTAGTAGCGCGGAGCGAGCCACAGCCGCACGACGCAGGCCAGGACGAGGACGACCACCACCTGGATCCGGGCGTGATCGTCCTGTGTGATGCGGGAGCGCGGCCAGGTCACGACGGGATGGTAGACGGCGCGGGTCTCGGCCGGAGCGCCGGGGCCCCCTCCGAACGAACGGGGCCGCCTTGACCGGCGCGGCTGCGGTCTTAGGGTCCGTCCATGTCCCGCCCCTCCGTCTTCGCCCGCGTCCGCGCCCTGGCCGGCCGCACTGCTCGTCTCGTGCTCCGCGCCGCCGTCGCGCCGGTGCTCGGCACCGCTCCGTTCATGGAAGCGGAGATGCTGCGCCAGGAGGCCGACGAGCTCCGGGATCAGGTGGCGCGGCTGGAGGGCAAGCTGGGCGAGGTGCTGGTGGAGCTGCAATCGGTCGCCGATCGCATGGAGCGGAACGCCCAGTGAACCCGTCGCCCGTGCAGGCCGCGATCGAGGACGCCGCCGACGCCGAAGCCCCCGGCTCGGTCATCGTGCTCGCGTGCTCGGGGGGAGGGGACAGCGTCACGCTCACCCGGGCCGCGGCGCCGATCCTGGCCGCCCGCGGCTTTCGGCCGGTGCTCGCCCACCTCGACCACGGACTTCGCCCGGTCACGGGGCTGGGCGACGCGGCGTTCGTGCATACCCTCGCGGCGCAGCTGGGCCTGACCCTGGTGCGGCGCCGACAGCGCCCCGATCCCCGGCTCCGGTCCGAGGTCGGACCCCAGGCCGCGGCGCGGCAGGTCCGCCTCACGTTCCTGCAGGATCTCGCCGCGCGGCTGGGCGGCGCATCCGTCTGGCTGGCCCATCACCAGGACGACCAGCTCGAGACGCTGTGGATGCGAGGGGCCGGGGGGCGTCCGACGGGCATGCCCGCTCGCCGCGGCCCCTTCGTGCGCCCCCTGCTCGATGTGCCGCGGGGCGCGCTGCGCTCCCTGGCCTCGCAGCATCGCTGGGCATGGCGCCACGACCCCTCCAACGACGATCCGCGGTATCGCCGCACGGAAGCCCGGTCGGCCGTCGGTCGGCTCGACGGGGCGGGCCGCGCCGCGCTCCTGGCGGCAGGCGCCCGCGGCACTGAAGCCCAGCGTGATCGAGAGCAGCGCGCCGAGGCGCAGCGCAGCGAGGTGGTCCGGGCGGCAAGGCTCGGCCTGCTGGATCTGGACCGGGCGGCCCTGGTGGCCATCGGCGCCGATG
>CALAGR010000002.1 GCA_937891735.1 uncultured Pseudomonadota bacterium
GGGCGCGCAGCTCCGGGTCTGCGGGGCGTGCCTTGAGCCCGCGTCGGGCGCACAGGGCGGCGACCACGGGGTCGCCCCGGCGCATGGCGGCCTGGGCCTGCCGCAGCGACTCGTCGGCGATGCTGTCGAGCTCCTGGCGGGCCGCGCCGGCGCTGCAGTACTTGTAGGCGTGCTGGCGCAGGATCCGCTCGCCCCCCCGCAAGACGAGCAGGACTCCGCCGCGGTGCGCCTGCACCGGACGCTCCAGGGGCAGGGCGGCCCCGGCGCTGACCTGGTTGACCCACCAGGTGTGGGGGTGGGGCACACCGCGCGCCAGCTCGCCGTCGAGCTCGTCGGGCAGCAGGTAGGTGCGGCTGTCCCGGGCCTGCAGGATCGCCTCGCCGACGGCGGGGGCGTGGCCGTCCCCGAACGCCGGGGTCACGCCCACCACCTGGAACTGATCCCACGGGCCGCTGATGCGCTGGTTGGCGCCGCGCCCTTCGCTCTCGATCCGGTGGGGAGGGAGCCAGCCCTCCCGAAAGCCGCGGTCGTACCAGCGCAGATCCGCGTTGCCGCGCGGGATGGGACGCACGCCCTGGGCGAGGTCGCCGATGAACCCCCGGGTGCACTCCTGCTGCATCGCCTCGAGGTCGTCCGCACAGATGGGAACGAGCTCGTTGAAGGAGGTGTAGTCCTCGCACCACAGGTCCCCACCGGCGCCGTCCTGCACGATGAGGGGCTCCCGGCCCAGTCGGCACACCCGCAGGGTCAGCCCCGCGCCCATGTCGAAGCCCGCCGCGGTGCCCGCGCCGCCCTTGAGCGTCATGAACGAGCGGGTACAGCTGGCGCAGGGCGTGCCGGCCCGTGCGTACAGTTCGCCCGCCAGCTCGAGGCCGAGACCGGTCGGCTCGGGGGCGTCGTCGTCGATGAAGTCAGCCATGCGGGCTGAGAATAGCGGGCCCGCGGGTCAGCGCGACTCGGGCGCGCGGGTGGCGGCGATCCACATCGTGCTGCGCGGGATCCCCTGCGCCGCGGGGGTGCTGATGCTCATGCGATCCGCGGCGACCTCGGCCGGGAAGGCCTCGAAGCTGCCCTCCACGATCCCGTAGTCGTAGTGCGCGATGAGCCAGGTGACCTCGTTGCCCTCAGGCACCGCTTCGGTGAGCGGCGCCATCACCTGGAAGCCGACGGGCTCGTCGATCTCCATCTCCCACACCGCCAGGGCCCACACCCGCATCGGAGTCCAGCCCCGCAGGCCCCCGGTGGGGAAGCGCTCCGGCGGGATCTCCACCGCGCCCAGGGTGCCGATCTCGGGTCCGAAGGGCAGCGTGACTGCGTCCGCGTCGAACCGCACCTGCAGCCCGCTGGCGAAGACGCGCTCCTGCTCGCCGGTGCCGATGGGCTCGATCTCCTCGGCGAGGGGAATGGTGTAGGGGGTGGCGGTGAGGTCGAGCTCGCCCTGTCCCTCGGCGTAGGCCACGAAGTCGTACGACCGGGCCCACCGGTCGAACTCCTGGTCCAGCGCGAACAGGGGCTCGAGCACGTACACGCCCGTGCCCGCGACGGGGAAGTAGACGACGCCTTCGCAGTTGGTCGGCTCGTTGTAACAACTGCTCGCGCACAGCGTGATCATCAGGTTCTGCACGTCGGTGCCGTCGGGGCGCAGGAACTTCGCGGCCACGACCCACTCGTCCGGCGGCTCCACCAGCCAGCTGGCGGGATCGTCGGGGTCGGAGCAGGGCTCGACCGCGGCGGTGCTGTCGTCGTCGTCGTCGCCGGCGGGCTGGCCGACCCAGTCCGGATCGTCCAGGACGATGCAGCCGGAGCCGAGCAGCAGGGCGAGCGGGAGGGCGAGGGCAGCTGAGCGCACGGGGGATCTCCAGAGCTGTTCGAAGAGCGCGGACGATAGCAGCGTGGTTTGCTCCTCCGAGGTGATCTGTTCGGCCCCGGGTCGGCACGGTCGTTTCGGAGGACGCGATGACCCGAGCCCTGTTGACGATGCTGGTGCTGATCCTGTGGGGAGGTTGCACCCCGGATCTGAGCAACTCCCCGGCTGCGCAGGACGACGACGACGTGGCCGCGGACGACGACGACGCGACGTCTGCATCGGTGGGCTGCTTCACCATCGGCGAGGACTTCTGGAACGACGGGTTCTACGTCTACCGGCTCGACGTCGAGCAAGCCACCGCCGAGGTGGTGGCCGGACCCATGACCACCGAGCCGTCCCTCATGCCGACCCTCGCCGCGGCGGGCGGTGAGCTGCTCGGCTACGACGCCGCGGCCCAGGCGATCCTCCGGGTGGACGCGCAGACGGCGGCCTTCTCCTACACATCCCCCTCCTTGACGGCCACGGAGACGGCGGCGGGCCTGGTGGACGTGGACGAAGGCCTCCTGATGCCCGTGAATGTGTCCCTGACGGGGACCGAGCTGCGGTGGTTCGGCTCCGCGGACAGCCTGGGAGGCGCCCCCGCCGGCACCTTGACGCTGGACGCCAGCGCAGAGGCGTACGCCACCGATGGCGACGAGCTGGTGGGCGTGGCGGGCACGACGCTCCTGCGCTGGCGACTGGGTGGGGTGAGTCCCCAGGTCCTGGATCCGGTGCCGCTCGACGATCTGGTCGGCGCGCCGTACGGCCTGGAGGTGGTCGGGGACGAGGTCGTCGTGCTCGTGACGGACTCGGTGTACAGGTTCGACCGGCTCACGGGCGCGCTCATCAGCGGACCGGTGGAGATCCGCGCTCCTGGGGACGCCTGGCTGTTCCGCGGCCTCGTCTGCTTGCCGGAGTAGCGTTTACCGAGGCGTTACCGAATGCTCCTGGCGGCCATCCGTCCCAACTCCAGACGCCCTCGCCGGGCTGACGGAGTTGCCGCCATGCGCCAGTACATCGCCCTTCTCACCGCCTTCCTCCTCCTCCTGAGCGCCGTCCCGGCCGCCGCGCGGCACGACGAAGGCCCGTCCCTCGCCGAGGAAATCCAGATCCAGCGCGAGCGGGCGGAGCGCACGCAGCACCAGATGAAGCACAGCCTCGCGAGCATGGAGGAGCTGGCCCGCCGACTGCCCCCGTGCGACGTGCGCGACGAGCTGCTCGGAGAGATCCGCCGCACCCAGCGGCTCGCGGGGCGCATGGCGTCCAACACCGAGCGCCTGCTGTGGGTGGCCGGGTCCCTGGTCCCGGAGCGGTCCTACAGCCCGCAGGCCATGAGCGACGACGAGTTCGGACGCATCCGCGCGGCGCTGCAGCGGCAGTGGTGGGACGACGCCCGGCAGCGGCTCCTGTTGGACGTCGCCCGGGACCGCATGTTCTCCACCCGTCAGGTGGCCCAGGTGATGGCCCTGTTCACCTTCGGCGACGCCAAGGTCGAGGCCGCGGCGACCCTGTATCCACAGGTCGTCGATCCCCAGGAGTTCTATGCGGTCTACGACAGCCTGACCTTTGGCTCCGAGAAGGACGAACTGCGGCGCCGCATCGGTCGCTGAGCCCCGCACGGGCGGGGCGCGCTGGCCTACGATGACGGCATGCGCGTCCCGCCCTTCCTCCTGCTGCTCCTGTGCGTTCCCCTCACCACCCGAGCCGCCGATCTGACCGTGCCCGGAGACGCGGGCACCATCGGCGGGGCGCTGGCGATGGCCTCCTCCGGGGACCGCGTCTACGTAGGCCCGGGCGTGTTCACCGAGCGCATCACCGTGCCCGCCGGGGTGGGCCTGTTCGGCTCCGGCCCCGAGGTGTCGATCATCGACGGCGGAGGGGGCGGCACGGTCGTCACGGTGGGCGGAGATGGCGTCGTGGTCTCCGGGTTCTCGATCCGCAACGCGGGCGGCGCCCATCCGGCCTACGGGGTGGACGTGACCAACGCCGGCGCCACCATCTGCGGCAACCTCATCTACTGGAACTTTCGGGGCGTCTGGGTGGAAGGGGTCAGCGACACCTTCCTGCTGTGGAACGTGTCCGCGGACAACGAGGACGACGGGCTCGACGGGGTCGGCGCCACGGCGGTGTTCCGGGGCAACACCGTGGTCAGCAACGGCAACCCCGCCATCGCCGACGGCGACATCGGCATCTACCTGCTGTCGGTGCAGACCCGGGTGGTGAGCGAGAACATCGTCACCAGCAACAACGAGTACGGGATCTGGTGCGACGGCCAGACCGCCTCGGAGAACAACGACGTCTGGGGCCACCAGAGCGACTTCACCTCCTGTGGCGCCGGCGCCACCGACTTCTCGGCGGACCCGCTGTTCGTGTCGGTGAGCGACGACAACGATCCCCGCAACGACGACTTCCACCTGCAGCCCGGCAGCCCCGCGGCGGACGTCATCGCCTTCCCGCCCCTGGACGCGGACGGCACCGACCGGGACCTGGGTGCCTATGGCGGCCAGGGGTACGACGGCGGACCCCGTCCGGCCTGGTCCACCCTCGCCGAGGTCGGTCCGGCGACCGTGCAGGCGGGCACCGAGGCGACGCTGACCCTCGCCGTGGGGCCCGAGATCCTCGCCTGCGACCACGGCATCGACCAGGTCGAGATCACGCTGCCCGGGTTCCTGGCCCCGCTGGACGTGGACGGGGTGACGGTGGGCGGATCCGCGGTCGGGTGGAGCGACGCGGGCGCCTCGGGCCTGCCCATCGTGCTGCTCGATGAGGTGGTCGGCGTGGGCTCGACGATCCTGGTGACGTTGCGGGGCTCGGTGGACGGCGGCGCGTCGGGCACGGAGACCATCGGGGTGCGCGTGGGCAACGCGTTCCTGGGGGCGTGGCGGGACGCGGGCCCCGGCGACGGCGATCAGGCCGGGCCGATCACCACCGCGACCCTGGACGTGATGGCCTCGGCGGGTGACGACGACGACGCGACGGGGGACGACGACGACGACGAC
>CALAGR010000003.1 GCA_937891735.1 uncultured Pseudomonadota bacterium
GGTTGTCGGCGTGCCCCCCGAGATCATGGGGATCGGCCCCGCCATGGCGATCCCGAAGGCGCTGGAGAAGGCCGGCCTGACGATCGACGACATCGACGTCTTCGAGATCAACGAGGCCTTCGCGAGCCAGGCGATCTACTGCCAGCGCGCGCTGGGGATCCCGCCCGAGAAGATCAACGTCAACGGCGGCGCCATCGCGCTGGGGCACCCCCTCGGGTCCACCGGCGCCCGCATGACGGCGACGCTGCTGGCGGAGATGGCGCGGCGAGACGCCAAGCTCGGCGTCGTGTCGATGTGCATCGGCGGCGGCATGGGCGCAGCGGCGATCTACGAGCGCGAGTAGTCCCTACTCCGCGGCGGTCATCGACGGCCCCTGCGGGCTCACACTCAGATAGCGCAGCAGGTGCACCTGCATGGCGTTGTCCGTGAACCCGGCGACGTAGGGCTTTAGCAGGCTCAGGGCGCCGAAGTTGTACAGGGGGATCAACGGGGCATCTTCGAGCACCAGCCGCTCGGCCTTGGCCAGAAGCCGGAGCCGGGACGCGGGGTCGTCGGTCCGAGACGCCTCCTGCACCAGCGCGTCGAACCCGAGGTTGGACCAGCCCGACACGTTCAGGGGGTTCTCCGAGGCGAGCAGCTCCAGGAACGAGCTCGGATCCGGGTAGTCCCCGAGCCATCCTCCGCGCGCCATCTGGTAGGCGCCCGAGCGCATCGCGTCAGCATGCGCGCCGTACTCCCGCACATACGGCGTGACCACGATCCCCAGCGTGTCCTTCCACCGGGCCGACGCGACCTCGGCGATCCGCTGATGCACCGGGCGCGCGTCCACCGCCAGCTCCAACGGAGGGAAGCCCTCACCCCCCGGGAACCCGGCCTGCGCCAGCAGGTCCCGCGCGGTGTCCAGGTCCGAGGGCACAGCGTCCGCAGGCGCGTAGCCGGGCATTCCGGGCGGGACGAGCCGGCCCGTGATCTGATCGCCGGGCCCCAGCGCCACCGCGATGGCGTCCCGATCCATGGACAGGGCGAGCGCCCGGCGGACCCGCGGGTCCCTGGTCGGCCCCTCCTGCACGTTGAGCCAGAACCAGGCGGTGCCGAGCTCGGCGCTGGTGCGCGCGTCGGCGCGCCGTGCGAGCTCAGGGAGGCGACCAGCGGGGAGCAGGCCGGCGTTGCCGGTCCAGTGCAGCTCCCCCTTCTCGTACATGTCGAGGACGCGGTCGGGATCGCTCACGAAGCGAGCCACCACCCGGTCCAGCTTCACCAGCTCGGATCCGTAGTAGTACGGGTTGCGACGCAGGGAGATCTGCTCGCCCGCCCGCCACTCCTGCAAGGTGAAGGGGCCATTGACCACGATGTTTCCGGGCCGCCACCAGGCGTATCCGTGTCGCTTGAGGGCCCCGGTGTTGACCGGCGCCGTGACGTGGTGGGCGACGATCGCGTCGAACCAGGGGGTGGGGTTCTCGAGCGTCACCACCAGCGTGAAGCGATCCCGCACCTCGACTCCCAGCGTCCCGGCGTCCACCTCCTCGCCCTCTGCCAGCGCGCGGGCCCCCTTGACGGGGAACAGCAGGGACGCGTAGTCCGAGCCGAACTCGGGGTTGAGCACACGCCTCCACGCCACGAGGAAGTCGGTGGCGGTCACCGCGTCGCCGTTGCTCCAGATCGCGTCGTGCCGCAGGTGGAAGGTCCACGTCCGCCCGTCGGCGCTGACCTCGTGGTGCTCCGCGATCCCGGGCTTCGTGCTCTGCCCCGCCTGATCCCAGATGAGCAGCCCCTCGAACAGGTTCTGGACCAGGAAGCTCGCATAGGTGTCCGTGATCAACCCGGGGTCGAGCGTGCGCGGCTCGCTGGCCGCCGCGTACACAAACGTGGGGCCGGCCTTGTCTCCACCGGGAGTCGGCTCGACCGGCGGGGGCCGGGTGCAGGAGGCCAGGACAAGGAGCGATGCGACGAGCGCGAGAGTGCGGAGCCCAGTGTTCATGGGCAGGTTCTACCGCGTCCCCCGGTACTCCTCCAAATGCGGACCCAGGACCCGGACGCACGCCACGGGATCGGGCCTGCCCGCGAAGAGCAGCGTGAGCACCCGGAGGTGATCCACCTCGAGCACGACCACGTGCAGGTCGCCAGCATCCAGCGACGCGAAGGAGGTCCCATCGGGACCCTCCGCCGCGAACATGATCGCCTGGGAGGAGAACGCGGCCACCGTGTCCCGCCGGGTCAGCTCGGGGATGCTGGACGCGATCACCCGCCCCGTGCGGGTCCCCAGCTGGATCGACGCCGCCCCGAGCGTGTCCTGCGCCACCGACTTGATGCCTTCGTAAAACCCCATGACGTCGCGCACCGGGCTCGGCGCGCCGCGCGGGCTCATCACCGAGTTGACGTCCACATCGACCATCGTGTCGTCGATGAGCGCGATCCCGACCTCCTCGAAGTCGTCGGCCGGCAGGAGCTCGTCGTCGTCGTCGCCGTCGTCTCCGGCGACGATCAGGATCCGGCCCTGGGCGGTCTCGGCGGGGTTGACCGCTCGGCCCTGGTCCGGCGCTTCGAACCGCTGCGTGGGGGCCTCCCAGCTCGCGTTGCCCCGCGCGGCGTCCTCGAACGCTTCGATCTCGCCGGTGAGAAAGGCCGGCGCGAAGTCGGCGGTGTTCAGCACGGCCTCGTCTTCGCCCTGGTCCACGAAGCTCGGGACCTCCAGCTCTTCGGTCAGGGCCTGCAGGATCTGCGTGTCGTGGAGTTCCTCGGAGTCGAGCAGGTCGAGCGGATCCGCTCCGGGCAGCGCCGCGGGTGCCCGACCGCGCTCCAGACGCAGGGGGCTGCCGGCTCCGTGGCTGTCCTCGATGGTGGTTCGTCGGCGGTCGGCCACGAGCCGGGTGAACGTGCGCACGGCCTCCAGCTGGCGCGGATCGATGCGCGGCAGTGCCCCCGAGTCGATCAGCCCCAGGCCCTCCATCAGGAGGGGCAGCGTCTCGCCCCGCACCGAGTCGCCCGAGAGCCGGGTCGCCGGATCGAAGGAGAAGCGTCCCTTGTCGTGGGGCATCAGCGCGAACAGCGCGGGCACGCCGTCGAGCAGACCGAACTCGGCGTGCACCACCCGGCCGGCCTCCACCTGCAGCAGACCGACCGCCGCGAACGACGACGGCTGCAGCTGCAGCAACCCCGTCTGACGCTGCACGCTGAGCATGCGCAGCAGGTCCGGCAGGCTCATGTCGCGCAGATCGCCGGCGAACTTCGCGGTCTCGGCGGCGGTGGCGGTCCCTGCGCGCCGGTCCAGCACCCGGACCACCCGAACCAGCAGCTCGTCGATGGCGAAGGGCTTGCGCAGATACTCGTCGGCGCCGGCGCGCAGCCCCCGGGCGACGTCCTCCGGCTCCCCGTCGGCGCTCAGGAAGATGAAGGGCACGTCCACATGAGCGGGCATGCCGCGCACCCGGCGGAACAGATCGAAGCCGTCCAGATCGGGCACGTCGGTGTCCGAGATGATCAGGTCGGGCGAGCCGGACTTGAGCCACTGCAGGGCGTCCGCGGCGGTCTCGCTCTTGACGACGTCGAAGTCCTTGAGGCGGAGCGTGGCCTCGAGCAGGCGCAGGATCTTGGCGTCGTCATCGACCAGCAGCACCAGCTGGCTCATCGCCCGTTCCCGCTGTCGTCGTCGTTCGGTCCGCTGTCGTCGTCATCCGAGGTGCCGCCCGGGACCGAGCCCACCCGCGAGCAGATGTCGACGCAGTCGCGCGCCTGGACGTGGCCGTCCCCGCAGCCCCCGGCCCGGCAGGTGAAGCCGGAGCCCGACGCCGTGGCGCCGTTGGCGCAGGTGCACAGGATCACGCAGTCCACGTCGGCCTCGCACGGGGTGCGGTCCGCACAACCCGTCAGGCAGAGCGCCAGGGCGAGCGCCAACAGGAGAGCGAGCCGGCTCATCGGCGGCGTCCCAGCAGGTCCAGCTCAGCATCCTCGATCACGTCGGACACGGTGCACTGCAGCGCCCCTCCGTGCAAGCGGACCCGGATGGCGTCCCCCACCACGACCTCCGACGCGCTGCGCAGCAGGCTGTCCCCCCGCGACGCGAGGGCGTACCCGCGCTCCAGGGACTGCAACGGACCCACCAGCTGCAACTGCTGGCGCCTGCTCTCCATGGCCCGCCGGCGGGCCCGCAGATCCACCAGGGTCGCCTGTCGCAGGCGCGCCCGGGCGACCCCGAGCCGGACCCGCGCAGCCTGCAGATCGGCCTGGGGCTCCCGAGCCTGCAGCTGCCTCAGGAGCAGCTCCAGCTGCTGCCGCTTCAGCCGCACTCCAGCCCCCAGCGCGCGTTCGAGGCGGGCCCGGGCCTCGTCCAACCGCTGCGAGGCGAGGTCGAGGCG
>CALAGR010000004.1 GCA_937891735.1 uncultured Pseudomonadota bacterium
GGGCGGCGTGGGCAGCGGCGTAGTCGGCGTGCACCGCGCTGGCCTGCCCCGAGGCCTGGGCGCTGATCGCCCTGGCGTCCTCGGCGCGCCGGGACTGGACCCGGGCCGCGGCGCGGGTCAGGGCATGCCCCGCCTCGTGCAGCAGCACCTGCGCGGCGTGGGGATGCGGCGCCTCCGGCCGGCCCACGAAGGAGATGTCGTCGCGCTCGAAGGTCTGGTCGAGCACCACCACCGCCGCGGCGCTGCCCTTCTGCTCGTAGTAGGCGGCCTCGGACACGTCGCCGGCGACCCCGCCGCGGGCGTCCCGCACCCAGGGGACCCCGGCCAGCACGGCCCGCTCGGCGGGGCTCATCGCGGCCAGCGCATCGGCCAGGACCCTCAGCTCGGGCAGCGTCCACCGCCCCCCGCGATCCACGAACGAGGCCACCCCGAACCGGTCCGCGAGCTGCGCCCCGAAGGCCGCGATCTCGTCGGCAGAGCCCGGCTCCTGCTCAGGGTCCGTCGAGAACCCGGTCGCCGGCCCCCGGTCCACGGCCACGATCACCTCTCCGTCCGGCTCGCACCACGCCGTCACCGCGGCCAGCGCCGACCCGCCGATGGGCACCAGCAGGTCCAGCTCCTGGTCCCGGTAGTCGGCGCAGCGCAGCGCGGACAGCAGGCGGGTCGCCCCCAGCGGCAGCTCGGACAGCCCGCTCTGGTCCTGCCCGTCCGCCAGGACCCGGTCTCCGCCCGCCTCGCGCACCAGCACCGCCGCGAAGCCGTCCTCCTGCCCCACCCGGGAGGCGACCCGGGCCACGTAGTACGGCAGCGGATCCTCCGGGAGGTCCTGGTAGATCATCGCGAAGCGGGTGACGCCCCGAACCGCGAGACCAGGCATGTCGGTGAAGGGGGCGGGGTGCGCCGGGTCCGCCTCGGGCGTCGCCGGCAGGGCCAACACCGGCTCCGGATCGGTCCGCTCAGGATCGGTCCGCTCCGCGGCGGTCGGCGCCCCCTCGGGCGGCTCGGACCGCTGGACCTGGGACGGCTCGGCCCTGCGGATCCGCACGCCGCTGTCCGGGGCCGTGGCCGGCTCGTCGCCGCCGCACCCCACCAACAGCGCCGCGAGCCACAGCGCCCGCCTCATCGTGCCTCCCGCATGGGTCCAGGGTACCGCCGCCCCTCCTGATCGTCCTGGGGCGCAGGACGTGGGCCCGCGCCGATGCAATCCTTGACCCATGCTCCGAGTCGCCTGGCTGATCGCGTGCGTCGTCGCCATCAGCGGGCTGCTCGTCCTGATCGCCGGGGTGTTGTGGCCCGGCTACTTCGTGGTGCTGTGGCTGCACTGGCTCGCCGGGTGGGGCCTGCTCGGCGTCGGCCTGCCCGCCCTCGTCCTGCACCTGAAGAAGACCGACAGCAGCCTGCTCGCGCCGTTCCTGCTGCTCGCCCTGGTGGCCGTGGCCGCCCTGCCCGCCATCAGCGGCGTGGACGCGCCGGACGAGTCGGACCTGCTCCCCTTCCTGCTCGACACCTATGGGCGCGCCCTGACCGGGCGGGACGTCCTGATGCAGCACGTCATCGCGCCCACGGCCCTGGCGGCCCTGCTGATCGTGACGATCACGACGGGGGTGGGGGGCCTGCTCGCCCCGGTGCAGGGGCGCCGCAGCGCACGCTGGAGCGGCCTGTGCATCACCGTGCTCGCGGCCTGGGCCCTGGCCACTGGCGCATGGCAGCCCTGGGTGCAGCGAGACACGCTCTTCCTCGCCACGTCGGCCCACACGGCCACCGGGCTGGCCGCCCTGGTCGCCCTGAGCCTGCACGTGCTGTCCTCCCGACTGTGGAAGAGGGAGGCTCCCACCCCCCGCGCGCGCCTCGCGCTGGCCGCCGCGCTGGTAGGGATCGGCGGCACGATGGTGGCGATCCACCGGGCCGAGACCGTCGCCGCCCACAAGGACCGCGAGCACGCCGCGGGCATGCAGACGTCCCGGATCCCCGCCACGCCGGAGGAACTCGAGGCCTCGGTCCAACCCACGGGCTGGAAGCACCTGGGGGTGGAGGTGCTGCGGGACAGCATGAGCTGCGGCGATGCGCGCTGCCATCCGGACATCACCGACGAGTGGGCCGGATCACCGCACCGGTTCTCGGGCCGCAATCGGCTCTACCAGGCCGCGGTAGACGACCTCCTGCTCGGCGGCAGCCTCGCCCAGGCCTCCTTCTGCGCCGGGTGTCACGACCCCGAGCGGGTGCTGACGGGGCGCATGGCCGAGTACATCGGCGGCGTGCCCGACGGCGGCTCGGACGGCGTGTCGTGCCTGGTGTGTCACACCATGGTCCAGGCCGACGGGGAGCGGCCCGCCAACGGGGCCTTCCGGGTGGCGGCGGCGGCGGACGGCTACCCCTGGGGCGGCGAGCTCGCGCGCCGCAACCTGCTGCTCGACCCGCGACGCCACGACCAGGTCCTGGGCGTGAACCTGTTCGTGATCTCGCCGCGTCCCTGCAAGGTGTGCCACCGGGTGGTGCTGGGCCCCGACCTGGGCTTCGCAAAGACCCACGTCCTGCAGGACACCTCCCTGGCCCCGTGGGATCCGGGGGCCGACTCCATCGTGTGCGAGGAGTGCCACGTGGACGTCATGGATCGGAGCTTCGACCAGTACCGCCACGAGATGGTCGGCATCAACGCCGACCTGGCCTCCTACGTGGATGGGCTCGGGCCCGAGGACGAAGCGCGCGTCGCCGCCGTGCGCCTCGAGGCGCTCCGACAGGCCGGCGCGGTGGCCTGGATGCCCATCGAGGCGCCCCAGTGGCCCGCGGAGCCGCCGGTTCCGCCGGACATGGTGCGACCCGGCGAGATCGCGCCGCCCCGGGCCCTGGCCCTGGCCCTCGAAGCGACCCGTGAGGGCGACGAGCTGGTGGTCGCCGCGCGCCTGCGCAACCAGCGCATCGGGCACACGTTTCCGTCCGGCCCGCCGGACCTTCAGGAGGTGTGGCTGGAGGTGCGCGTGACCCAGGGCGAGCGTGTCCTGCACCACGTCGGGGATCTCGACGAGCAGGGCCGGATCTCGGGAGCGCCGCCCTGGCTGGGGGCCCGGGAGCTCGACGCCTCGGGCGCGCCGATCCAGAAGCATCGGCTGTTCGAGCTGGCCGAGGTGGTGGACAAGCGGGTGCTCAGGCTCGGCGGGGTGGTGGAAGACGTGCTTCGGATCCCGCTGGACCCGGAGGTGGACGAGCCGGTGCAGATCCGGGCCCGCTGGCTGTTCCGGCGGTGCAACCCGGACTTTTCGGGGTGGGCGATGCCGGGCCGCCCGGTGTTTGCCACCTGGGAGCTCGCCTCGGCGACGGCCCTGCTCGGACCGGGGTCGTCGGACTAGCCGAAGATCCTGAACACCGAGCTGCGCTGGGGCTTCGCGGCGGTGCCCTGGGAGGCGGGCTCCTCGGCGGCGGGAGGCGGGCCCAGGCTGGAGTGCCGGGACGGCAGCCCGAGGAAGCGCAGGAACTCGAGGGGATCCTCGGCGGCCCCCTCGGCCTCCCACTCCCAGATCCGCTCCTCGTAGGCCTGCCGCTCCTCCTCGTCGAGCTCGTACTCGTCGAGCAGGCTCGGCACGTCGAGGGAGCCGTCCTCCTCGTGCGGGCACTCGGTGAAGATGTCCAGCCTGACCTTCGGGCCGGCGGGGGTGCGCTCGACATCCCACGGGTACAGGCGGCAGGCGCGGGGCCGGGCCTCGTACACGCTGCAGCGATCATCGACGAGAAAGCGACAGGCGCCCGTGGCGCGGTTGGACCGGAGCGTCATGAGGCCCACGTCCTTCGGATCGGGCCCGAAGGCGACCCATCCGTCGTCCTCGGCGGTGCCTTCGACGGCGTCCACGCTGGGAAACTGCACGACCTCGGCGGCCGAGAGGCCCGTCGCGTCGCACAGCCGACGCACATCGGCGTCCGTCACGTTGATCCACACCTCCTTGCAGCAGTTGCCGCACCCTGTGCAACGAAACCGCCTCGCGGCGGCGTCAACGATGGCCAATGGGCGGTTCATGGGGGAGCACCGGTCAGAAGGAACTCCGTGGCGCGCAGGACCGCGCGTCCTCGAGTGTAGCCCCAAGCAAAAAAGGGGCCGACAAGTCGGCCCCTTTTTCGGTGAACGCTAAGCCCTAGATGGGGCGAACGTTCTCAGCACGGGGACCCTTGGGGCCCTCACCCGCGTTGAAAGAAACCTTCTGGCCCTCACGGAGCTCCTCGAAGGTGATGCCTTCGACGTTGGACATGTGAAAGAACATGTCCTTGCCCTTGCCAGTGTCGATGAATCCGAACCCGCGGTCCGTGAGACGCTTGATAGTACCTTCAGCCATTGTCTTCTTTTTCCTAATCGTGTGTCCCGCAGCGGCTGGTCGCCAAAGTCGGCGGGGAAAGCCCTGCGAGAAGGGGCATTTACCCGGTTCCTGAGGGTGTGTCTATGCGATTCGACGGTCGGGCTCTCTTTTGTGCCCTGCACGCCCCCTCAGGAGGCTCCCATGCGTGCGACGTTTCGTGCCCCTGAGTGCCCATGGGCTGATCTCTGCGACGCCGCGCGAAGCCAACAAGAAAATGTCTGGAGACCCACGAAAAGGAGAGAAAACGGGGCAAGTCCCGGTGGATCGCGGCCGCTGCCGATGGGGTGCCCGACGCGGGGTGGGGGGCCCCAGCCTCAGGGCGAAGCGACCGGCGCCGTCCAGGGATGCTCGATGGCCTCTGGGGCCACCAGGGGCGCTCCGCGGGCCAGGCGGACCAGGTCGTGGAGCAGCAGGCGGGTGATGGCCCCGGCTCGGCCCGGCGCGAGCAGCGGGGCCTGCGTCGCCAGGATCACGTCGGCGTACAGCGGCCGCAGCACGGGATCGGTGAACATGTTGGCGCGGTGGTCCCAGCTCGCCACGTACTCGGCCGGCAGGATCCGCGCCGCGTGGCCCGCCCTGAACGTGCGCAGGTCCTCCTTCGGGACGGGGAGCCGGGCCAGGAGCGGGTCCGCCAGGGCCTGGGGATCGATCCGGTGCAGCATCGGTCCCTTCTGGTAGGGGATCTCGCCGAAGTAGCCGACCTCCACCCGCCGGGTCCCCAGCCGCGCCGCCGGTGGCTCCCGCTCTGTCCCGCGCAGCAGCCCGGATCGGGGGTAGTAGAACGCGCGCTCGTCGAGCACCCCGTGGTGGATGACGTAGGGCCGGGACCAGGGATCGTCGCTCGCTCCGTAGTGGGGGCCGGACAGGTACGGACTCCGAGGAGACGCCAGGGCCAGCAGGGCGAGGGCGAAGGCACCGACGCGGATCCGCGCCGGGCTCCAGGCAGCGACCCGGTGAGACAGGAGCGCGACGGCCAGCACGTACGGGACCACGTGGAAACGGCCGGACATGAAGTCGCCCCCGATCCACACCACGTACAGCAGATAGAGCGCGCCGCCCGCGGCCAGGGCGGGCGCCCGATCATGCCCCCGAGGGAGCAGGCCCACGGCCAGACCCGTCACCAGGAGCGGCAGCGTGATCCAGTCCAGCTGGAGGGGCTCGATGAGGTACCAGAGCCCGTGCTCGAGCAGGGTCGCGCGCGAGGCGCCCAGCGCGAGCTTCGCCAGAGCGGGGGTCGGCAGCGGGCTCCCGTAGTAGACCAGGGCGAAGAGCAGCCAGACCGCGACGGGCAGGGCGGCGAGGGCCAGGGGCCAGGCGCTCCGCCGACGACGCCCCTGGATCCACAGGACCGGCAGCACCACGACGAGGAGGTCGAGCCGGTTCAGGACGAGCAGGCCGGCCAGCAGCGCCACCGCCGGCGTCCAGGGGGACGGTCCCCGGAGCCAGAGCCGGGACGGGGCCTTGAGCCAGAGCCGCGCGAAGCACGCCACCAGCAGGCCCGACAGGCTGTTCTCGAGCCCGGACGTGGCGAAGTCGGTCCAGGCCTTGCTGCCCGCCAGGGCCATCGCGATGCCGGTGACGACCTCCGGGCGCTGGCCCCAGGCGAGCACGACGAACGTGCCGACGCCGCACACGACCCCGAGGCCGATCGCCGACCCCTCGATCTCGCCGGTCAGCGCCGACGACGCGGTCAGCAGCAGCATCCACAGCGGGTGGGTGTAGGCCTGCGCGCGATCATCGACGTTCCAGCGGGGGCCGAAGCCGGCCAGCCAGTTCTCGACGGTGCGGAAGGTGAAGAAGGCGTCGTCGCAGAGCCAGGCCGTGCGGAGCAGCACGATCACGAGGAGCGCGACGCCCGCCGCCAGCGGCAGCCACCGCTTCATCGGGGTGCCTGCCGGAGGGCCTCGGCCCGCGCGCCCACGAAGATCGGCGCCACGACCTCCTCGTCGAGCCCTTCCAGGGCCGCGTACAGGCAGTCGAGATCCCGCTGGCACGCGATCCAGGCGCCCACCCCGACGTCGCGCTGCTCGACCGCGGTGGGGCGGTAGTCCCCTGCGTTCAGGGTGCGCCAGAGCGGGGCCAGGGAGCCCGGGGACCAGCCGGGGCAGCGGTCTGCGTCCGCGGCGCGGAGCGGCCCGGGGTCCAGGCGCCCCGGCTGCAGCGGGCATCCCGGCTCGGTGTGGGTGGCCGTCAGGATCCCCAGGTGGCGACTTCGGGGTGCTCTGTCCAGCACCGCCGCGTAGTGGGGGATCTCGTCGGCGTCGACGTCCTGGACCCCCAGCTCGAAGTGCAGCCGCGCGCCGTCGAAGCCGGCGGTGTGCGCCCAGGTGCTGGGGGACGCGAGCCAGCGGGCGTCGGCCAGGCCCGAGGCGCCGAGCACCAGCGCGCAGGCCACAGACGCGGCGAGCAGGGTCCGGCGCGACGCGGTCAGCCCGAGCAGGCCCACCGCCAGCAGGGCGTACACGCCGGTCAGCAGGTACTCGGGGCGCGCGGCCACGAGGAGCACGGGCAAGAGGATCGCGCCGGAAGCCAGGGCGACCAGGTAGGTCGCGAGGGGGACGAGGCGGGGGGTCCGCAGACCCGCGACGGCCCCCAGGGCGGCCCAGAGCAGGAGCCCGAGCCGCCAGGGCCAGCCTCCCAGGTGGTTGCGCGGCGCGCCGAAGAAGGCGCCGTCAAGGGTCGATCCCGAGTGGGTGCCCAGCCGCGGAATGAGGCCCACGTCACCGACCGCCGCGTCGGGCCAGATCGAGAACAGCGCGAGGATCGCCGCCAGCCCCAGCGCGGCCCCCACGAGCACCGCCCCCACCGCCCGGGCCCGCTGGGGAGCAGGCAGGGTCAGCGCCGCGGCGGCGCAGGCGAGGCAGGCCACGGCGTTCATCCGGTA
>CALAGR010000005.1 GCA_937891735.1 uncultured Pseudomonadota bacterium
CCTTGTCCAGCACGCGGCCCACCGAGAACCCCTTGACGCCGGTGGGGAACAGGACCAGCGAGATGCCCCCGAAGCCGTCGCCCCCGGTGCGCACCGCCAGGGTGATGAAGTCCGCCCGCGTGCCGCTGGTGATGAAGGTCTTCGCGCCGTTGATCACGAAGTCGTCGCCGTCGCGGCGGGCCGTGGTCCGGATGTTGGCAACGTCCGATCCGCAGCCCGGCTCGGTGATGCCGAGGGCGGCGATCTTCTCGCCGGTCATGGCGGGTCGCCAGAACTCCGCCTTCTGCTCGTCGCTGCCGATCTCGCCGATCACGGGGGTGGCCATGTCGGACTGCACCGCCAGGGCCATGTTCATGCCGGCCATCTGGCTGTGCACCAGTTCCTCCAGCCAGATCGTGGCGTACCAGTAGTCCAGCCCCGCGCCGCCGTACTCCTCTGGCGCCGTGATGCCCAGGAAGCCCATCTCCCCGACCCGCCGGAAGACCTCATCCGGGAAGCCCTTGTCGCGCTCCCACTCGGCGGCGTGGGGCCGCAGCTCCCTGGTCACGAACGCATGGGCGGTCTCCCGGAACATGCGGTGCTCGGCGGTCTCGTTGGGGATCGGCATGGGACTCCAGGGGGCACAGCGTCGTTGATTGACGAGTCAATCAATCCTACTGAGGGTCTGCCTCCAGGTCGAGGAGGGCTTCGACCTGTGGCGTCGATGTCGCATGATGCGCGGATGCCGCTGCTGCTCCTTCATGGATCCGCCGACTCGCCCCGCTGCTGGAGCGGGGTGATCACCGCCCTGGGTCCGGGCCCCCGTGCGACCGCGCCGCCCTTGCCGCCTGCGCCAGCGGCGGGCGGATCGGCCATCGCGCAGGATCTCTCGTGGCTTCACGCCCAGGTCCTGGGGCTCGGAGGCGCGGTCGACCTGGTGGGTCACTCCTACGGGGCGCTGCTCGGACTCCGGTACGCGCTGCAGCGTCCTGAGAGGGTGCGCCACCTGGGGCTGTGCGAGCCCATCGCCTTCCACCTGCTGCAGGGACACCCCCTGAGGCTGGAGATCGATGCGCTGAACGCCGCGTTCTTCGGGCACATCGCGGCGGGGCGAAGCGAGGCGGCGCTCGCGGGTCTGGTGGACTACTGGAACGGGCCGGGTGCGTTCCTTGGCCTGTCAGCGGCGGCACGATCCCGTCTCGGCCGGGAGCTGCCCCGCACCGCGTCCGAGGTGGCGGCGGGACGCGACGATCAGACGGCGGTGGCCGACCTCGCGGGGCTGGGCATGCCGTGCGCGGTGCTGGCGGGCGAGGGGACCACGGCGGCGAGTCGGGCGGTCTGCGAGGTGCTCGCGGAGGCGGTGGGCACGTCGGTGCAGATCGTCAGGGGCGCGGGCCACCAGGCGCCACGCACGCATCCCCAGGCCGTCGCCGACGCCATCGGGTCGCTGCTGACGCGGTGAAGAGCAGCAGGAGCAGGGGCGCTGGCGCGGCCGGGGACAGGGAAGCCCCGCACCCGGCAGGCGGAACCTCGGTGGGCGGCGGATCGTCGGACGGCGGCGGCTCCGGGGGGGGGGCCTTCGTGGAGAAGGCGCCAGACCAGCTGCCCTCGAACACGTCTCCGTCGTAGCTCTGCAGGCCCGCGTCCACCGTGATGACGTAGTCGGTGTCGGGCTCCCAGTCGTTTGTGGGGCGGGCCAGGAGGGCATGGCTCGCGTTGCCATAGAACAGGCCGACGTCGACGGGCACCTCCTCGCCGTCGCCGGTGGCCACGCGGACCGAAGCCAGGCTGGTGTCCAGGACCCCCCGGGCGAAGGCCAGGTGCACGCGGGACTCTGGCATGAGGTGGTCCAGGGGGTGCTCGAAGCTGCCCGCCGCGGGTCGCATCATCAGGACGGGCTGGCTGTACCCGGGGGTGCCCTGAAGGCGCTCCCACAGGTCGAGCCAGTAGGCGACGACGGCCTCTGCCTCGTCGGGAGGGGAGCCCGGCATGGCCTCGTTGGTCAGCTGCTCGGCGGTCCACGGGTAGGCCGCGGTGAAGACATCGACACGCTCCTGGTTCTGGCGGAGTTCCTCCACCGCGCCGATGGCGACGTGGAGCATCCGGTGGCCGAACTCCATCGCATCGGGATCCAGGGGCAGATCGGGCATGGCGCGGGCGTACACCTCGGTCAGGGCCTCGGTGGGGAGCCAGCGCTCCGGCTGCGGGATCCCGCCCACGGCGGCCATGAAGAGCACATCGCTCGCGGTGTCCAGGGATGCGCCGTCCGGGTCGTTCCAGCCGGCGTCGTACAGGCGGCTGCGCTCCATGAAGAGGGAGTCGAAGTGCTCGTCGGCCATGCCGTGGGAGGCCATGCCGAACAGGAAGGCGACTTGCTCGGCGGCGACTGCGTCGGTGTAGGGCGCTGTCCAGGTCTCCTGGATCCAGCGCCGGTACTCCTGCTGGAAGGGCTCCCAGTGCGCGGCCTCGCCGTGGTCGCGGGAGCCGCCGGGGGCGTACCCCCAGTCCGGGAACATGGCTCCGTTCATCACGATGTCCCGCAGCTCGGGGCGGCCGAGCAGGTCGCGGACGGGGCCCGGGGGCAAGCGCTCCAACGCCTGCAGGGTGATCCAGACGTGGGTGGACTGGCCGTTGCCGAGGGCGGACGCGGGGAGCATCAGCGCGGCGACGAGGACGAGGACGGAGCTTGCTCTGGGCATGGCCTGGGATGCTAACGGAGAGCGACGCCCGGGCCGGGCGAGAATCCACTCGATTATTGAGGGCGCGGTGATTGACACAGCCGGTGGGTTTCCATATAACTCGCCTCCCGCTGGATGGCGGGCATGACGCGGGATGGAGCAGCCAGGTAGCTCGTCGGGCTCATAACCCGAAGGTCGTCGGTTCGAATCCGGCTCCCGCTACCA
>CALAGR010000006.1 GCA_937891735.1 uncultured Pseudomonadota bacterium
TCGCGAAGGCGGCCGCACCATCGGTGCCGGGGTCGTGGGCTCGATCATCGAGTAGCAAGAGACGACGGAAACGCAGGGTCGTAGCTCAGGTGGTAGAGCAGCGGATTCCAAATCCGCAGGCCCCGGGTTCGAATCCTGGCGGCCCTGCCAAATAGAAGTGCGTAGAGGGCGCCCGGTCCAACCGGGCGCCCGCTCTGCGCAATAAGACGACGACGGAGGAGACACAATGAGCAATCGCCGGGTGCTCCTGTTCTGCTGGCTCGCGCTGGCAGCCCTGCTCTGGAAGGTGTTCGCGGAGGCGCTTGGCTACGGCTTCGGTGTCGCTGGGATCGCCAATCCGCAGCTCGGTGGGGCGGTCGATGCGACTGGCCTGATCGCCGTCGCCGCTGCTGCCGGAGTCTCCATGCTCCTGTGGAAGCGCAAGGAGGTCTACGACTTCTGCTACGAGACGGTCGATGAGACCCGCAAGGTCGTCTGGCCGAACCGCAAGGAGACGCGGGACAACACGATCGTCGTCATCGTCTGTTCGGTGATCATGGCGCTCATCCTCGGTGGCTTTGATCTGGTCTGGGCGAAGCTCTCGAACTTCATCCTGACCGGCGCCTAGAGAGAGACATCGGAATGATTGAGTCCGAAGAGTTCGCCTGGTACGTGGTCAACACGTACTCCGGGTACGAGAACAAGGCCCGACTGGCGCTCGAGGAGCGGATCCGGTCGATGGGCAAGGAGGACGAGTTCGCCGAGATCCTCGTTCCCGAGGAGCAGGTGGTCGAGCGGACGCAGACGGGCAAGACCCGGAACGTGTCCCGCAGGTTCTTCCCCGGCTACATCCTCGTGAACATGATCTTGAACAACGAGACCTGGCACATCGTCAAGAACACTCCGAAGATCACCGGTTTCGTCGGCGGAAACACCCGCACTCCTCCCAAGGTGCCCGACCACGAGGTCGCCCGCATCCTGGGTCAGATGGAGCAGGGGGCTGAGAAGCCGAAGCCGAAGATGGAGTTCGAGAAGGACGACCAGGTTCGCGTTGTCGAGGGGCCGTTCGCAAACTTCAACGGCGTCGTGGACGAGGTCCGGCCCGAGAAGGGCAAGCTCCTCGTCATGGTGAGCATCTTCGGGCGCGCGACACCGGTCGAGCTCGACTTCATGCACGTGCAGAGGGTCTGACGCGGCTCGCCCGCCTCAGACGAACAGGAGACCAGTCATGGCAAAGAAGATCGCAGGCTTCATCAAGCTGCAGATCCCCGCCGGCCGCGCAAACCCGTCGCCCCCCGTGGGCCCGGCGCTCGGCCAGCACGGCGTGAACATCATGCAGTTCTGCAAGGCGTTCAACGCGCGAACCGCGGACCTCGAGATGGGCATGACCACGCCCGTCGAGATCACGGTCTTCGCGGACCGCTCGTTCGACTTCAAGCTCAAGACGCCGCCTGCGGCCGTCCTGATCAAGAAGGAGGCCGGTTTGAGCAAGGGCTCTGGCGAGCCCAACAAGCTCAAGGTGGGGAAGATCACGGAGTCCCAGGTCCGCAAGATCGCAGAGATCAAGATGCCGGACTTGAACACCACCAGCGTCGACTCGGCGATGAAGACCGTCCGCGGCACCGCCCGCTCGATGGGCGTCAACGTCGTCAAGGGCTGACCTACAAACCCGGCGGCTCCGGCCGCCATCACTCCGAAGCGGGAGGACGCCCTCGAGGCGTCCGCAGGGACCGCGGGAGATACGAAGATGCCGAAGCAGGGCAAGGGCTACCGCAAGGCCTCGGGGAGTTACGACTCCCTGAAGTACCACGAGTTGGAGGAGGGGCTGGCTGTCGTCAAGTCGCTTCACTACGTCAAGTTCGATGAGTCTGTCGATATCGCTGTCCGTCTGGGCGTCGATCCCCGTCACGCAGACCAGATGGTCCGTGGTGCGGTGTCGCTGCCTCACGGCATCGGCAAGACGGTTCGGGTCCTCGTGTTCGCCAAGGGCGACAAGGTCGCCGAAGCCCGCGACGCGGGCGCCGACTTCGTGGGCGGCATGGACCTCGTCGAGAAGATCCAGGGTGGCTGGATGGAGTTCGACAAGGTCATGGCGACCCCGGACATGATGGGCGCCGTCGGTCGGATCGGCCGGGTCCTCGGGCCGCGCGGGCTCATGCCGAACCCGAAGACCGGGACTGTGACGTTCGACGTCGGACCCACCGTCACCGAGCTCAAGGCGGGCCGGATCCAGTTCCGCGTGGAGAAGGCGGGAATCATCCACGTGCCGGTGGGGCGCATGTCCTTCGACGTGGACCGACTCCACGCCAACGTCTCCGCGCTGCTCGACACCCTGGTGCGGCTCAAGCCCGCGTCCGCAAAGGGAAGCTACGTCAAGAGCATCACGCTGTCCGGGACCATGACCCCGGGCGTCCGCATCGACACTGCCAGCGCGCTGAAGACGGCGCGGGCCTAACAGAGAAGGGAGCGAGCAATGGATCGTTCGAGCAAGAGCGAGTTCGTTCAGACCTTCAATGAGAAGGTCGGCCGTGCCCGCCTCGCCATCGTGGCGGATTACCAGGGCATCGATGTAAACACGCTGACGGAGTTCCGCAAGCAGCTTGCGAGCGACGACGTCGACTTCGCGGTGGTCAAGAACCGCCTCGTGAAGCGGGCTGTCGAGGGGACCTCCTTCGAAGCGCTCACCGAGTTCCTGACGGGGCCCAACGCGGTGCTCCTGGGGTTCGAGGGAGTCGTGGAGGCCGCCAAGGCCCTGACCGACTTCGCGAAGCTGAACCAGAAGATGGAGGTCAAGGGCGGCGTACTGGACGGAAAGACCGTCTCCGCCGCCCAGATCAAGGCCCTCGCGGACCTTCCGAGCAAGGAAGTGCTGCAGGCGATGCTCCTCGGAGTGCTGCAGGCGCCTGCCCGGAACCTGGTCAGCCTCCTGGCCAACTGCAACCGCCAGCTGCTCAACGTGCTGGTGGCCTACAAAGAGAAGCTGGAGGAGAGCGCCTAGGCGCCCTCCTGGATGTGGGGAGGCTCCCCTGCATCCACCCGCGGTCGCGCATGGTGCGCGGGGCGGTGCTCAGAGCAACGACGTGGACCCGAGCCGAACGGGGTCCTGATCGCAAAGACCATAGCTGAACAGAGGAGTTCTTAATCATGGCTATCGAGCGTACTGACGTCATTGACTACATCAAGAACCTGACCGTCCTGGAGCTGTCCGAGCTCGTCAAGGAGCTGGAAACAGTCCTCGGCGTGTCCGCTGCTGCCCCCATGGCGGTCGCTGCCCCGGGTGCCGGTGGCGCGGCCGAGGTCGTCGTGCAGACCGAGTTCGACGTGGAGCTGACCGCTCCCGGCGACAAGAAGATCCAGGCGATCAAGGTCGTTCGCGCCGTGATGGGACTCGGGCTCAAGGAGGCGAAAGACTTCGTCGAGATGGCCCCGAAGAACATCAAGGAGGGGATCTCGCGCGAGGACGCCGAGGCGATCAAGGCTGAGTTCGAGGCTGTGGGCGCGACCATCACGATCAAGTAGTGGTCGGCCACTTTGGCTGAGATGAACTGAGTACGGCGGGCCCTCGCGAAAGTGGGGGCCCGCTGACCCGTCCCCAGACTCTGGGGACCCACGCTCCGAGAGGTTCGCCTCGAAGAGCAC
Source organism: uncultured Pseudomonadota bacterium (assembly GCA_937891735.1). Taxonomy (GTDB): domain Bacteria; phylum Myxococcota_A; class UBA796; order UBA9615; family UBA9615; genus JAGSHC01. The sequence continues at coordinate 3,619 of CALAGR010000006.1, forward strand.
CCTGCGTCGGGAGACATGCTCCCGATGCGCCCCGTCGGGCGATCCGGTTTCGTCCGACACCGCGCCGCTCCACGGCGTACGTACAGGTCCTCCAAGGGAGATTCGATGCCCCGATCGCTCCTCGCGAACAACGCTCGTTTCCGTCGGTCTTTCGAGAAGATCGAGAAGGCAATCGACGTCCACAACCTGATCGAGATCCAGAAGAAGTCCTACGGGGACTTCCTGCAGGCCGAC
>CALAGR010000007.1 GCA_937891735.1 uncultured Pseudomonadota bacterium
CGGGGTGGACTCCGGCGCGGACTCGACGGACGCCTCGGACGCCCCGTCGGTCTGGGGGACGGCGGCGACCGAGGCGGGGGCGTCCTGAGCGGCCTCATCCATGGCCTGCACCGGCCCCGTCTGGTCTCCTCGGGTCCCCCACAGCACCCCGGCGAGGGCTGCCAGCCCCACCAGCCCCACCAGCGCTCCCAGGATCCCCAGCCCTCCGCGGCGCGGCCCCGGCCCCACCGGCGACGCCTCCGGGGTGTCTTCATCCAGGGAGCTCGGCGCCCCGGATCCGGCGGCCAGCAGGCGCGTGGGCGGAACCGCCTCGGGAGTCTGGGGAGCGGACGTGGCGGGGATCAGCACGTCGCGCACCCAATCCCGAAGGCGCGTGCGCCGCCCCAGCCGGTCCTGGATCGCCCGCAGCTCCGCCTCGACCTGCGCAGCGTCTGCGTACCGATCCGCGGGATCCACCCGCAAGCAGCGCGTCACCACCGCGTCCAGACCCGGGGCCACGTCCAGGGGCGCCAAGGTGGCCGGATCCGCGAGCCGGGTCTCCACCTCGATGACCGAGTACAGGACCGCCGCCAGCGTGTCCCCACCGAACAGCCGCGCCCCCGACACGAGCTCGTAGATCAGCGCGCCCACCACGAACAGATCGGACCGCCGGTCCACCGGGTTCCCGCGGGCCTGCTCCGGCGACATGTAGGTGGGCGTGCCCTTGGTCATGCCGTGGGCGGTGGTGTTGCCGTGCTGGTTGGTGGCCTTCGCGATGCCGAAGTCCATCACCCGCACCCGCCCCAGGCGGTCGATGATCACGTTGCTGGGCTTCAGATCGCGGTGCACCAGATCCGTGGGCACGCCGCGGTCGGACAGGTTGTGGGCGTGATCCAGGCCGTCGCAGATCTGCGCCGCGACCTCCAGCGCCAGCTCCGGGGGCAGCGCGCCGGTGGCTTGCAGCACCTCCGCCAGCGTCCACCCCTCCACCAGCTCCATGGCGATGAACAGGTGCCCGCCGCGCTCGCCGAAGTCCAGCGTGGACACGATGTTGCCGTGGCTCAGCAGACCCCCCAGCCGGGCTTCCTGGATCAACGACAGGCGCAGCGATTCGCCCCGGGCCGCCACGGCGCCGCGGATGATCTTGATGGCCGCGGGCTTGCGGAAGCCCTCGGGTCCCTCCAGCTCGGCGCGGAACACCCGAGCCATGCCGCCCTCCCCGAGCAGACCCAGCAGGCGATACCGGCCGAAGGCGACGGGGAAGTCGTCGGCCGTCAGCAGGTCCGGCGCGAAGGAGGGCTCGGCGGTCACAGCGCGGCGAGGACCTCGTCAGCGGCTCGTTCGCCGCTTTCGAGGGCACCTTCCATGAAGCCGCTCCACACGCTCGCGGACTCGGCGCCGGCCCAGTGGATCCGCCCGACGGGCTTGCGCAGCGCGGGACCCGCGATGCTCCACGCGCCAGGCTGCATGACGCCGGTGGGTCCCCCCCGGGTCCATCGGTCCGTGGCCCAGTCGAAGTCGCCGTAGCCGATGGGATCGCTGGCCTGCTCGCCGAACCAGCGCGCGAAGCACGCCGCCACCTGCTTGCCCCGCTCCCCCTCGGGCAGGCGCCCGAGCCGCCGCGCGGCCTGACCCACCGACAGGCCCAGCAGCGCGAAGCGGGTTCCGTCGGCGGAGCACGCGTCCATGGCCGCCGTCAGGGGGGCCCCGTCGCACACCACCTCGCCGGAGAAGCCCTGCTCCCGCCAGAAGGGCCGGTCGTACACCGCGATGCACCGGATGCTGGCGCCCATCGGCATGCGCTGGGTGAGCTGCTCCCGAGCCGAGGGCAGCAGGGGCTCGTACTCGATCCGCCCCGCGCCCATCGGAGGCACCGCGACCACCACCCGGTCCGCCAGGTGGTCTCCGTCCGGCGTGACGATCCGGACCCCGTACCCGCCCTGCACGATGCGCGTGACGGGAGCGCCCGTGACCACCGGATCCGGGAGGCCCGCCGCCATCGCCGGCGCGAGCTGCCAGGCGCCGCCCACCACCAGGTCCTGCCAGGCCCCGCCGGCGGTCTGGGACAGCCGCCCTACCCCGCCGGCCAGCCGCAGGGTGTGCAGCAGGTGCAGCAGGGACAGCTCGGACGGCTCCGACCCGAACACGACCCGCACGAAGGCATCCAACAGACCCCGCACCTGCCTGCTCAGGATCTTGCGCCGCTCCCCCTCCACGGTCAGCGCGTCCCACCGGTGCGCGTCGGGATCCGCGAGGGGATGGCTCGGATCCATGCGCGCGGTCAGCTTGTCGACGCGGCGCAGGACCCGGTCCAGCTCGATCCGGTGCAGCGCAGACAACGCCGGTCTGGAGCGATCCCAGGTGCAGACCTGCCCCCCCAGCTCGAGCACCTTGCGGCCGGTGACGTGCTGGCGGTGCACCGACAGGCCCTGGCGCTCCACGAGGGCGTACATCCGGTCCTGGGTGGGGCCGATCCAGCAGGCCCCCATGTCATGGTCCACCCCCTCGATGCGCCGTGCCCGGGTGCGTCCGCCGACGCGGTCCTGCGCCTCGAGCACGCGCACCGTCGCGCCCCCGGCGACGAGGGTCTCCGCCGCCCGGAGCCCGGCCAGCCCCGCCCCCACGACGACGCAGTTCACCCGACCCGTCATGGCCCTTCGCCGACGCGCCCGATCCCCATGGCCCGGTGATCGGCCAGCGTGCAGCGGTCCTGGATGAACCCGATGCCCGCCGCCTTGACCGCCTGTCCCACCGCGTCGTTGCGGATCCCCTGCTGGAGCCACACCAGGCCGGGCCGCGGATCCATGGCGAGGATGTCCTGCAGGTGGTCCGGGACGCTGTCCGAGGCCCGGAAGATGTCCACGATGTGCACCGGCTCGCCCAGCTCGGCGAGGGTGGCGCGGATGGGTTGCCCCCACAGCGCCAGTCCGCGGCCCGCGAACCGTGGGTTCACCGGCAGGATCCGGTACCCCTGGGAGAAGAGGTAGTCCGGTACGTAGAACGCCGGTCGGGATTGGGTGGGGTGCGCCCCGAGCACGGCGATGGTCCGCGCCTTGGAGAGCACCGCACGCACATCGGGGGATTGCCGCAGGTCCAACATCGGTCGAGCGTACAGGTTCGGGGTGCTAGAACCCAGCCATGGGCACAGCCGACACGCCCGCCATCGAGGTGCGGGGGATCGTCAAGCGCTACGGCGACGTGCGCGCCGTGGACGGCGTGGACTTCGTGGTGCCGTGGGGGCAGGTCTGCGGCTACCTGGGCCCCAACGGCGCCGGCAAGTCCACCACGCTGTCGATGCTGGCGGGGATCCTGGAGCCCACCGAGGGCACGATCCGCGTCGCCGGGCACGACCTCGGGACCGAGCCCCTGCTGGCCCGCCGGGCGCTGGGCTACGTGCCCGACAGCGGCGCCCTGTACGGGCTGCTGTCGGCCCGGGAGCACATCGCCCTGGTGTCGGATCTGTACGAGCTGGACCCGAACGCCACCCACCAGCGGGGCCAGGAGCTGCTGACCCTGTTCGGGGTCGCCGACCTGCACGACCGGCGGGTGGACACGCTGAGCAAGGGCCAGCGCCAGAAGGTCGCCCTGTCCATGGGCCTGCTGCACGAACCCCGGGTGCTGCTGCTCGACGAGCCCCTGTCGGGGCTGGACGCCGCCGCCGCCCGGGTCCTCAAGGAGCTGCTGCGGGGCCTCGCCGACCGCGGGGCCGCGGTGCTGTACAGCTCCCACATCCTGGATGTGGTGGAGCGGCTGTGCGACCGCGCGATCATCTTGAGCGGCGGGCGGATCGTGGCGGACGCGCCCACCTCGGAGCTGGTCTCGCGCAGTGAGGACAAGACCCTGGAGTCCGTGTTCCACGCCCTGACCCGCGCCAAGGACGTGGAGGGGCTCGCGGACGCGTTCCTGGACGGCACGTCGTCGACGCAGCGCGGCGCGAAGTGAGCCGCTGGCTGCGACGGCTGGGGGTGCTGCCGCGGCCGTTTTCGGGGCTGCTGCGCACCTTTCTGCTGATCGACCTGCGCGCCCAGCACTACTCCCAGGCCACCGGGGTCGGCGAGCAGGCCGTGGTGCCGCCGCTGTACTGGGTGATCGGCCAGTTCCTGACGGTGTCGGCGCTGGCCACGGCGGCGCTGTTCGGGCGCGTGGACGCGGCGTTCTTCGCGGCGATCCACCTCGCCGTGGTGGCCCTGGGGGTGTTCTCGGCGATGGTCGTGGAGTTTCACGAAGCGGCGATGGATCCCGCCGACGGGCCGGTGCTGGCCTGGCGCCCCGTGCCCCGGCGGACCTACGCGGCGGCCCGCATGGCGAACGTGGGCCTGTACGTGGGCGGGATGATCCTGCTGCAGACCATCTTCCCCGCCATCGTGGGGACCGCCCTGCGAGACGCGGGCCCCGCGTGGCTGCCGGTGTACGCGGTCGCGTCGCTGGCGGTGGGTGTCACCGCGGCGGGCCTGGTGGTGCTCCTGCACGCCGCCCGGCCCCTGGGTCGTGTGCTGGACGGGCTGCGCACGGGGCTGTCCTGGATCCAGATCATCGGCGTGATGGTCCTGTTCTACGGCGGCCAGCTCATGCTGCGGAACGGCACGGGCAGCCTGGAGTGGTTCGCGGCGCACCCGCCGGCGTGGTTCTTGGCCCT
>CALAGR010000008.1 GCA_937891735.1 uncultured Pseudomonadota bacterium
CGCCGTGCACTCGCTGGACGCGCTGGTGCAGACGCTGCTGGGGGCGGCGGGGCTCGTGGGGGATCTCGCGGGGCACCGGGTGCCCGACCGGTTGACCGCGATGGCGGTGGACCTTCGGCCCGGAGCCATCCAGGTGCAGATGCCCCTGCCCCTGACTCCCCAGGACCTCGACGGATCCAGCGTGGACTCGGTGCTGGGGCTCCGCCCGGGTCGGATCGCGGCGCGGCGCCTGCTGCTGGCCCAGCTCGGTCGGGAGATCAGCCCAGAGCTGCAGCGCTGGACCCCCGAGGGCCGGAAGCGCTTCGCGGACTTCGTGCGCTCGGTGGAGCCCGCGGACCGGCGCTGGCTGTTCACCGGGCTCGTCAGGGACCTGGGGCTCCCCACGGGCCTTCCGGCGGAGCCGCTGCCCGAGTCCGTGGTGCAGGCCCTGGGGCCCTGGCCGTCGGAGCTGCTCGCGGAGCTGCACCGTGAGGTCCGGCGCCGGTCGGCGTTCGACGCGGCCCGGTCGGCGGACTTCGGCTCCCGGGAGCTGCTCGACCGGCTGGGTCAGAGCCTCCAGCAGGAACAGGACCCGGAGCTGAAGGGGCTGCTCGCCTGGGAGCTGGGCCTCGCCGCCGGGGTCTTCGGGGGCATGGACGCCGGGGGGACGAGCGCCGAGGGCGACCTGGGCCGCGCCCTGGCCGCGCTTCCGCCGCTGGCTGGACCGCTGCGGGAGCGGGCGATGATCGGGCTGCTCGATCCGCTCGTGGCGGACTGGTGCGGGGCTGCTCGGGCCTGTGCCTCCTTGCGGGCCCGGGTGCCGGACGTCACCGGCGCCTTCGACGAGGCGGTCTGCGTGCACCACCTTCGCTGCGGTCCCAAGGGTCGCTGACCGCGGCGGTCTTGCCTTCTTGCCCCGGGGCCGACACCCTCACCCTGCCGTGGCTCATCCGCTTCTCCGTCTCGCCCCGCTCTTCCGCCCCAGCCTCGGCCTCCTCCTGGGGGGCGTCGCGGGGCTGCTGGTGGCCACCGGCCTCAACCTCGCGGGGCCGCTGATCGTGGCCATGGCCATCGACGACGACCTCGCCGCGGGGGACGTGCCGGGCCTGGTGGGCAAGGGGCTCCTGTACCTGGGGATCCTCGTGGTGAACCTGGGCCTCACCTGGGGCGCGAAGGTGACCATCGAGGTGGTCGCGCAGCGGGCCATGCTCGCGCTCAAGACCCAGCTCTTCGATCACCTGATCGAGCACGACCTGGCGTTTCACGACACCCACGCCTCGGGCCGGCTCATCACCCGGGTGCAGGGGGACACCGAGGCGCTTCGGGTGCTCTTCAGCGAGGTGATCCTCGTGGCCCCGGCGGACATCGCCCTGTTCACGGGCATGTTCGCGGTGATCCTGACCCGGGCCCCGGATCTGGCGCCCCTGGTGTTCGCCGTGCTGCCCCCCTACGTGCTGATGTTCGCGATCTTCCGGATGGTGTCGCCGCGCCGCTTCATGGCGGTGCGGGAGGTCAAGGCGAAGCTCACGGGCTTCCTGTCCGAGCACCTGCGCGCGATGCCGGTGCTGCAGCTCTTCGGCCGCGTGCCCTGGGCGAACCGGCGGGCGGACGCCCTCAACGCCGAGGTGTTTCGCAAAGAGACCATCGCCCACCTGCTGCCCGTGGGCTACTTCAACGGCGTGTTCCTGGTGCGCAGCCTGGGCATGGTGCTGGTGCTGTGGATCGGAGCGGGGCGGGTGTCGGCGGGCGTGCTCACGGTGGGCGCCCTCGTCATGGGCCTGGGCTACCTGCGACAGATGTTCAACCCGCTCATGCGGCTGTCCCACCACCTGTCGACGCTGGAGCGCGCCCGGGCGGCGGCGATCCGGATCGCGGCGATCCTGGACCGGCCCCGCCTCATCACGGATCCCCAGACCCCTGTGCCCTGGCCCGGGCTGTCCGACGCGCTGCGGCTGCAGGACGTGCGCTTTCACTACTTCGAAGGCACGCCGATCCTGCGGGGCGTCGATCTGACCATCCCGGCGGGCCAGCACGTCGGCATCGTGGGGGCCACGGGGGCGGGCAAGACGACGGTGCTCAACCTGCTGCTGCGCTTCCGGGATCCCACGGGCGGCAAGGTGACCGTGGACGGCGTGGATCTGCGCGACGTGACCCTGTCCGAGCTGCGCAGCCGGATCGGGCTCGTGCTGCAGGACGTGCACCTGTTCGCGGGCACGGTGCTCGCAAACCTGGGAGGCGAGCCCGAGGCTGCGACCCGCGCGCTGCAGACCCTGGGGGTGCAGATCGACCTGCACAAGGAGCTGATCGACGGCGGGCTCAACCTGTCCCGGGGCGAGCGGCAGCTCCTGACGTTCGCGCGGGCGCTGGCCCCCAACCCCGACATCCTGGTGCTGGACGAGGCCACGTCGGCCGTCGATCCCGAGACCGAGCAGCTCGTGCAGGGGGCCCTGGGGCGCCTGATGACCGGGCGCACCACCATCACCGTGGCGCACCGGCTGACCACGGTCCGGGACTGCGACCGGATCTACGTGCTCGGGGCTGGCCTGGTGGTCGAGTCGGGCACCCACGACGAGCTGATCGCGGCCCGGGGGCTGTACGCGGCGCTGCACGAGCTGCAGCACGGAGCCGCGGCGTGAGCGAGCAGACCAACGCCGTGGCCGCGTGGTTCCGCCTCATGTGGCGGGACAGCCTGGGATCGCTGGGCTTCATCGTCGCCCTGAGCGTGGTCAACGCCGTGCTGGTGGCGGCCTTCCCGTGGCTGTGGCAGTACCTCGTGGACACGGTGAGCACCTCGGCGGATCCGGTGCGCATGCGCGATCTGGCGCTGTGGATGGTCGCCGTGGGGTTGATGCACGCCGCGGTCTACGTGGCCCTTCAGGCGCTGCGCACGATCATGAACTGCAGGATCCAGTGGCGCGCGCGCAACCGGGTCTTCGAGCACGTCAGCCAGCTCGACCAGGACTTCTATCGGCGGTGGCGGGCGGGGGACCTGGTCACGCGCCTCACCGACGACTGCTCGGACAAGCTGTCGTGGTTTCTGTGCTCAGGGGTGTTTCGGGCCCTCGAAGCGTCCCTGGTGATCGTCGCGTGCCTCATCGCCATGGCCAGCATCGATCCGGTGTTGACCCTGTGGGTGGTGATCCCGCTGCCGATCCTCATCATCGGACAGGCGGGGGCCCAGAGCGCGCTGGAGGTGCGGTACGCGGAGGTGCAGCGGGCCATCTCCGGGATCAACGACGAGCTGAGCGCCACGTTTGGCGGGATCCGGATCGTGCAGGCGTGCGGGCTGGCCCCCACGGCGCGGGCGCGGTTCGTCGCCCAGGCCGAGGCCCAGCGCAAGGCCGAGGTGCGCACGGCGTTGTTCCAGCAGCTCATCGGGCTGATGTACGGCTACGGATGGCAGGTGGCGGTGGTGGCGCTGCTCATCGCCGGCGGCACGCACGTCATCGACGGCCGTCTGAGCCTGGGGGAGTTCGTGGCCTTCGAGGGCTTCGTGATGACCCTGATCTGGCCGATGTTCGACATGGGCATGTTCGTGTCCCGCTACAAGCAGACCTTCGTGACCCTGGGGCGCCTGGACGAGCTGCTGGCGGAGCCGCTGCCGCCCCCCGCGGTGGGCACGGCGCTGGCCACCGACAGCCGGGTGGCGGTGTGCGACGGCGCGGTGGTGGCCGGCGATGGCACGGAGCTGCTGGCCGGCGTGGACCTGGCGCTGCAGCCGGGCGAGCTCCTGGCGGTGGTGGGGGCCGTCGGATCCGGCAAGTCCACGCTGATGGAGCTGCTCGCCGGGGCCCGCGTGCCCTCGGCGGGCAGCGTGCAGATCGGCGGCGTGCCGGTGGCGGAGCTGCAGACGGCGGCGCTGCGGCGCAGCGTTGGCTACGTGCCCCAGGATCCCATCCTCATCTCGGCGACCCTGCGGGAGAACATCCTGCTCGGTCGCGAGCCCTCGGAGGACGCGCTGCTGCGCGCTCTGCAGGTGTCGCGACTCTCCCAGGACCTGGACGCGCTGTCCGATGGGCTCGATACGGTGGTCGGCGAGCGGGGCGTGACCCTGTCCGGCGGACAGCAGCAGCGGGTCGGTCTCGCCCGGGCCCTGGTGGGGGCCCCCTGGATCCTGCTCCTGGACGACGCCACCGCGGCCCTGGACGCGGACACCGAGGCGGCGTTCTGGTCCCAGCTGGAGGCCGTCCTACCGGACGTGACCGCCGTCGTGGTGACCCACCGCGTGGCCACCATCCAGCGAGCGGACCGGGTGCTGGTGCTCGAAGGGGGCCGCGTGGTCCAGCTCGGCGCCCACGCAGAGCTGGCGGCGGCGGAGGGCCCGTTCCGGCGGATCTACGGGGGCTACGCGGCGCGCGAGCAGGTCGGCGCCCTGTCCGGCGCAGTCAGAGCGAGCGAACCGTGACGTCGGTCAGGCCCATGCGCACCTGCCGGGACGTGCTGCGCTTCTCGAGGATCAGCGCGCCGTCGATGCCCAGCTGCTCGAGCTCCCGCTTGCAGCGGTGCGACATCACGTAGAACTGGTTCGCCGAGACCCCCAGCATCTTGCGCAGGTCGCTGGTGTACACCCAGCCCTGCTCGCTGTCCGCGATGCCCTCGGCCCGGTCCGCGAGGCGCTGCCGAGCCAGCGCCAGCAGCAGCTCGTGGTGCACCCGGGGAGGGATGGCGTGGGTGCGCGCCCCCAGGCGCACGGTGACCTCGATGTACTCCTCGTCGGCGCTGACGGCGAGATCCAGCCCCCGGCCGTCGAAGCTGTCCATGATCGAGGGGAGCTCGCGGATCTCTGCGGTCATCTGCATGGGCGCGGAGGGCGCGGGGATCGACAGGACGTAGGTCGCGCCTTCGATGACCAGGGCGGCGCCGTCCTGCACCGGCGCCGATTCGCCGTCGCGGATCACGTGCCAGCCCTGCTCGCCGTCCAGCTCCACGATGACCTGGGGATCGTCGAGGCTGGGCAGCGCCAGGAAGCCGCCGGTGCCCTCCACTACCGCCGAGTCGGTGATCGCCGCCGCAGACGGAGGGGCGTCGCTGCGCACCAGCCAGGTCACGTCGGGATCGCCAAAGGCGATGCGCGCGCCCGCGGCGACGGTGGCCCGCTCGCCTGCTCGCAGACGCCGCTCGTCGATCCAGGTGCCGTTCCGACTGCCCAGATCGCGCAGCTCCCAGCGGTCGCCGGTCCAGCGCAGCACGGCGTGCTCACCGGACACGGCCCGCGCCGTGACCCGCAGATCGGCGGCGCGGGAGCGACCCACGAGGTGACGTGTGCGCAGGACGACGCGGCCCTGCTGGCTCTCGAGGACGGCCATGCGGCGGACTATATCCCGGGCCTGTGGCAGGGGCGGACGCGGGGGCCGTAAGGGGCGGTAAGGCGGCGGAAGCGAAAGAAAGACCCACCTCTCCAGGAGTTTTGTTGCAGGTCGTGTGTCAGCACGCCGAGGAGAGAGAACATGCGGTCCACCCAACTCGTCTCGCTTGTCACCCTGGTCTTCGTGCTGATCGGCGCGTCGATCCCCGCACTTGCAGACACGGTGGAGACGGAGGCCCGGCGCCAGCTGAGCCTCGCCCGGGCGGATCTCGCGGCCGGCAACTTCGACCGGGCCACGCACTCGGCGAAGTCCGCGCTGCGGCTCGACCCCACCCTCGTTGACGCCCTGTTGATCCAGGGCCTGGCCCACGAGGGCCGGGGCGAGCTCGATGAGGGGCGCGTCCTGGCCCTGGCCTACCTCGGGGCCGTTGGCTGGGAGGCCGCTGACCCCCGCGCCGTGGACCTGCTCGACCCCTACACCGACGAGATGCCCGTGAACATCGAGGTGGAGCGGGAGGGCAAGCGCACGATCGTCAGCTTCTCCGCCCGAGACGACATCGAGGATCCCGTCCTGCACTGGCGCAAGCCCAACGGCAACTGGCAGTCCATCTGGATGAGCCAGAACGAGCGCGGCGACTGGGTGCACACGATCAGCTTGAAGAGCTCGCAGACGAGCATCATCTGGTGGATCGAGCCGACGGTGGGCCAGCCGGTCATCGACCGCGGCGAGGACGGCGAGAAGCCCTTCCTGCTCGCCCTGAGGTAGGCCGCGAGGTCTCAGTCGATGGCGTGCATGCCGACCATGGTGCGGCCCCGGGGCATGTCCACGTTCATGGTCTCTGGCGCGAGGTCCCGCAGCTGAGCCGCGGTCAGCACCCCGCGGGCCTCGGGCTCTGGCGTGCCGCGCACCTCCAGGCGCACGATGGCGTCGCTGGGCACCTCGGCGAACCGCTGACGCAGCCGCGCCGCGAGGGCGTCGCCGGACAGGCCCCGCACGTTGACGGGCACCGCGATCATGGGGCGCGTGGGCAACGGAACGAGCTGGACGTCCCTCACGACCCCGCCGCTGGCCCCCGGCTCGATCTGCAGGATCGCGTAGCCCTTGGTCTCGTCCCGCTCGGCGTAGGAGGTGCGCTCGATGGACCCGGGGTAGATCACGGGGCAGGGCAGGGGTGCTCCGGTCAGGTCCTCCCGCAGGACCTGACCCCGGTGGATGTGGCCCGACAGGACCGCCGCGAACCCCGTGGGCAGCTCGTGGGACGGCACCACGTCGGCCCCGAACCGGAAGGTGTAGTCCTGGGCTCCCACCTGGGCCCCGCAGAACGCCTGGTGCATGCAGAGCACCCGGACCTGCGCGGCGTGGTCGATCCGCACGTCCGCGAACAGCCGCGCCAGCCCCCACTCCGCCACGTTGCGCACGCACGGAAAGCCCACCATCTGCACCCGGACCCCCGCGAGGTCCAGGCTGAACGCCCGCGGACGGTCGAAGACGTGCACTTGGGGGTGCACGAGCAGCAAGGGGAGGGGCATCGCGCTGCGCTCGTGGTTGCCGGGCACCACGAACACCGGGATCCCCGCGTCGGCCACCGCGAGCAGGGGGCGGTAGCCGTCCCGAACGACGGCGTCGGGCACGCCGGGGCGGTGGAAGTAGTCCCCGCCGTGCACCACCAGATCCACGTCGCCCCGCAGGGCGGGCTCCAGGGCGGCGCTCAGGTTGGCCAGGAAGTCGGGCCCCCGACGGCGACGCTTGACCCGGGGCTGGGCGGCGCTGTCGAAGCCGATGTGGGAGTCCGCGAGCAGCAGCAGTCGTAGGGGGCGCATTCAGGAGCCTCGCCCCCCGACGGTATCACTGATCGTGCGTTCAGTCTTTCCCGAACGCGGCCTTGACCAGCTCCACGGCCAGCAGGGCCCCCACACCCGCGGCCACCGCGACGCCCAGCTCGGGCAGCGGCACCGGCACGAAGTGCAGCAGCGCGTTGAGGCCGGGCAGGTACGTCAGCGCCGCGGTCACCACGAGGGCGCCCCCCGCGACCCAGGGGAACACGGCGTTGGGACGGCGAAGCAGGGCGAACGCGCTGAGGCGACCGGAGCGGTTGGCGAGGATCAAGCCGACGTTGGCCACCATCAGCGTGGCGAAGGCGAGGCTCCGGGCGGCGTCGGGCTCGGACGCGTGGAGCGAGCTGCCCCACAGGAACACGGCCAGCGTCACGGCCAGCACGCTCAGCCCCTGCACCACCGCGAGCGCGAACACGGAGCCGCTCACCATGCGCGCGTCCCGCGGACGGGGAGGACGCCGCATGAGGTCCTCCTCCTCGGGCTCCGCTTCGAAGACCAGCGAGCAGGCCGGGTCGATGACCAGCTCCAGGAGCACGATGTGGACCGGAAGAAGGACCGCGGGCCACCCGGCGACGGCGGGGATGAACACGAGGCCCGCGACGGGCACGTGGATGGCGATGATGTAGGCCATCGACTTGCGGAGGTTGTCGAAGATCCGCCGCCCCTGGGCCATCGCGCCGACGAGGCTGTCGAAGTCGTCCTCCAGGAGCACCAGCGCCGCGGCCTCGCGGGCCACCTCGGTGCCCCGACGGCCCATGGCCACGCCGATGTGAGCGGCCGTCAGGGCCGGTGCGTCGTTCACGCCGTCGCCGGTCATGGCCACGATCTCGCCGCCACCTTGCAGGACCTGCACGATGCGGAGCTTGTCCTCGGGGAGGATGCGCGCGGCCACGTGGGTCCCTCGCAGCCGGGCCAGCAGGTCCGTGTCGTTCAGGCCGGTCAGCTCGGAGCCGGTGATGGGCTCGGAGTCGGGGAGCCCGGCAGAGCGGGCGATGCTCGCCGCGGTGGTCGGGTAGTCCCCGGTGATCATCAGCACGCGCACCCCCGCGCCGTGGCACCGGGCGATGGCGTCGGACACGCCCGGACGCAGCGGATCCTCGAACGCCACGAGCCCCGCCAGATCGAAGGCGAAGTCGTGCTGGATGGCGGGCAGGGCCGGGTCGTCGTGCCTGGAGTGGGCGACGCCGAGCACCCGCCAGCCCCGGAGGGCGAAGGCGTCCACCTCCGCCGAGAGCCGGCGCGCGGTGGGTTCGTCGAGGTGACACAGGTCGAAGATCGCCTCGGGTGATCCCTTCGCGGACACCTCCTGCACCGGGGCGCCCTCCGCGGTCTTCCACGCCAGGGTCATCGCCAGCAGATCCGAGGACAGCGGGTACTCGTGCCTGAGATCCCAGTCGGGGTGCAGGTGCTCGGTCTGGCGCAGCGCCGAGCGCCCCAGGGCGTGCAGCGCCACCTCCATCGGATCGGTGGGCGTCACGTGGCTCGCCAGGATGGCGTGTTCGAGGACCCCGTGCAGCGCCTCCTCCAGGGTCTCGGGGCTGTCGTCGAGCACCTCGCCGCGCTCCGGCGTCCACAGCGCGCGCACGAGCATCCGGTTCTCAGTCAGCGTGCCGGTCTTGTCGGTGCACAGCACGGTGGTGGCGCCCAGCGTCTCGATGACGGACATGCGGCGGGTCAGCACGCCCACGCGGGAGATCCGGTGTGCGCCCAGGGCCAGGAACACGGTCAGGACCACCGGGAACTCCTCCGGGAGCAGCGCCATGGCCGTGGCGAGGCCGCTCAACAGGCCCTGGACCCACTCTGAGCGGCTCACGCCGTACACGACAGCGACCCCCACGGAGAGGAAGGCGGCGGCGGTCGCGGCGATCCTGACGATGCGCCGGGTCTCGTCCTGCAGCGCGCTCCGCCCCGGAGACAGCGTGGCCAGGGCGGCGCCGATGCGGCCCATCTCGGTGGCCGGGCCCGTCGCCGTGACCTCGGCCAGGCCCTGGCCCCGGACCACCAGGGTGCCCGCGAAGAGGCAGGGCGTGTCGTCGCCTCCCGGGCGGGCGGGGGGCAGGTCGCCAGCCTCGGGACGCTTCCGCACCGCCACCGACTCGCCGGTGAGCAGGCTCTCGTCCACGGACACGCTGGTCCCGTCGCGCAGCACCCCGTCCGCCGGCACACGCTGGCCCTCGCTGAGGACGACGAGGTCTCCCCGCACGATCTCCGCGCTGGGGATCGTCTGGCGCGCGCCGTCTCGAACGACCACGGCCCGGGGCTGGGACAGATCGCGCAGGGCCTCCAGGGATCGCTCCGTGCGCCGCTCCTGCACGACGGTGATTCCGATGATCATCACGACGAAGCCCAGCAGCATCAGCGCTTCCCGAGGATCGCCCAGCAGGAGGTACAGACCGCCGCACGCGACGAGCAGCAGGAACATCGGCTCCCTCAGCACCTCGATGATGACGTGCAGGGTGTCGCGCCGGGTCGCGTCCGGCAGCGTGTTCGGCCCGTCGCGGGCGAGCCGTTGGGCCGCGTCCGCGACCGTGAGGCCGGTGTGCAACAGAGTCTCCCTTCGGTTCACCGCGGATCGGGCTGCATGGAACGAGCCACGCGTCCGGCCCGCAGGCTACATCCCGGTGCCTGGTGACCAGATGTCAGTCGTCGTCCCCGTCCTCCTCGTGGTGCTTCTTTCGCTCTCCTTCGTGGCGCTCGCCCTCCTCCTCGTAGTTCCCCTGGTCGGCGGCGAGGTGGCAGGCGGGGCAGTTGGCCTTCGAGGCCACCTTGGGGTCCTTCCAGCGGTCTGGCGGGACCTCGCTCGCGTCGTGCTCGCGCTTCCACCACCGCAGCTCGGTGATGCGCAGGGGCGCGCCGTCCGTGGTGTCCCGCCCGGCCCCGCGCACGAGGTAGGCCTCGATCTGCTTGACCTTGTCGGGGGGCAGGGACGCGTCCTCCCCGAAGTGCCCGGACAGGCCCTTCATCATCGCCCGCCAGCTGGCCGCGGGCAGGAACGCCGGCTGGAAGGCCATGTGGCAGCCACCGCACTCCTTCAACACCACCGGGTCCTTCACGGGGGGCACCCGCTCCGGCCCGTCAGCGGCGGCCCCGCCCGCCAGGCACAGGCTCAGCAGGACGCTGGCCAGGGTCAACATGCTTCTGGTGATCATCTCGGTCTCCTTGCGGCTCACTGGCCGCTCATGAAAGTGATGAAGTCGCCCTTCTCCAGCGGGCTGCACTCCCGCCCCAGCACGCTCCGGCAGTTGCGGCCGAACCACTTGTCCACCTCCTCGGGATCGCTGAAGCGGCGGGGCGTGCCGGACAGCGCGATGGGGTCGATGGCCTTGCCCGCCCGGGTGCGCCCGGACGCGGTGGGGTCCCGGCCGTGGCAGGTCGTGCAAGCGGGGGTGTCTTCCTTGCCCTGGCCCCACTCGGTCAAGAACAGGGTCTCGCCCCGCTTGGCCGAGAAGCCGGTGAAGCCAGGATCCGCCTGCTTCGCGGCGGCCTCCAGCCCGGCGAGGATCGCCTGGCGCGCAGGGGCCGAGGCCTCGGCGGGGACCTGGCCGAGCAGCAGGATCAGGACGAACAGGGTCGGGATCTTCATCGTGGGGTCTCCGGGACGGGGGGATGGATGAGCTCACCGGCGAAGCGGCCCGCGACCGCGTCGGGGTGACAGGCCTCGCAGTTGCCTGGGGAGCCGAGGGAGGGGGTGCGCTCCGCCTCCTCGAGCACGGCGGCGTGGCGGTGCTTCCACCAGGGGAGCTCGGTCACCGCCAGGGGTGGGGGGACCGGCGGCGTGCGGAGCCGGTTGGCGGCCTCCGTGTCCCACGTGGCGTTGGCGTTGTCGGCGAGCAGCGAGGTGATCGGCTCGGCCTTGCTCTGGGACAGGGAGGCGTCCTCGCCGAAGTGCTCATCGAGGGTGGCCATCATCAGGGTCCAGGAGGCCGCTGGCAGCAGGCTCGGGTGGTACAGCGTGTGGCAGGTCCCGCACTCGGCCTCGAAGGCGGCGTAGGCGGGCTCGGACTCCAGCGACCGCCACCCGCTGGGGGGGAGCTGGGCGAGCTCGCGGGCGCCCAGGCCGACGCTCAGGGAGAGGGCCGCGAGCAGGAGCAGGGCCAGCGGGGTGCGGGCCCGGGCCGGCGCGGGGAGGATCCCCGAGGGGTTGGCGCGGCGGCGCCCGGTGATCATCGAGCGGGCGAGGGGCTCGCGGCGGGTGCGCCCTTCGTGCAGGAGCCCCGCCAGATGCAGGACGATCCCCGCCACCAGCGCCCACGCGAGGAACTCGTGCACCTCCTTGCCGGAGCTGCCCACCGACCACGGCAGCCAGGCCCGCAGGGGCCCCCGCTGCTCCTCGCCGCCCAGGACGATCAGCCCGGTCACCACCAGGGCGCCGAGCGCCACCACGACCAGCGCGAGCACCAGGCCGGCCAGGGGGTTGTGCCCGAGGTAGCGGGCGTGGTCCCGGCCCCGCAGCCGGTCCAGGATCCGCCGGGGAGAGAACAGCGCGGCGGACAGCCTGCTGGGGCCGGATCCCAGGAACGCCCAGAGGACGCGGAACAGGACGAGGAGCGCCACGATCCCGCCCGCGGTGAGGTGGGGATCCAGGGCCTGGGGCAGCAGGAAGAACCCGGTGACCAGCGCCGCGCTCACGGCCACCACGAGCGTCCAGTGGAAGACCCGCGTGGGCAGGTCCCACACGAGGACCTCCTCGGGTTCCTGGTCGCTCGGGGGTGGCGGATGATCGGTCATGGGACTCCGGTGGGTTCGATGGGAGCACCCTGCGTCCGCAGCCTCCAGGAGCCCATCCGGCAAACCACCTATGGGTCTTGCGTCGGTCGAATCTGGGATATCCTCCGCGGCCCTTGGCTCCCTCGATCCCGTCCCTCGCGCTCGCCGCGATCCTGCTGTCGGCGCTGCTGCACGCGGCCTGGAACGCGCTCCTCAAGGATGCGTCGGACAAGGGCGCCGCCGCCGCGCTGCTGGGGCTGGTGTCGGTGGGGGTGGCCGCCACCGCGGGGCTCTGGGTGGGCCGCCTGGACTTCGCGGCGACGGCCTGGGAGTGGGTGCTGCCCTGCGCGGGGATCGAGGTGATCTACTTCGCCACGCTGGCCCTGGCCCTTGAGCGGCTGCCCCTGGGCACGGCGTACGGGTTGTCCCGGGGGCTGGGGCTGCTCGTGGTGGTGCCGCTGTCCGTGGTGTTGTTCGCAGAGGCGTTCGATCCCGCCGACGTCCTGGGGGTGCTGCTGCTCGTGGCGGGCCTGTTCGCCCTGGTGCGGGGCGCGCCGTCGCGCAGCGGGGTGGCCCTCGCCGCGGTGTGCGGCCTCGCCATCGCGCTGTATCCGCTCCTGTACAAGCAGGCCCTCGGCTCGGGGATCGACCCGTATTCGCTGTTCGTGGCCTCGGTGGGCCTGTCCATCCCGGGCCAGGTGGCGATGCTGGGGCGCGGCGCGGTGACGCGCCTGCGCACGACGGCCCGGGCCGACGGAGGCCGGATCGTGCTGGGCGGCGTGCTGTGCGCCTCTTCGTTCCTGATCTTCCTGACCCTGCTGGAGGGGCACGGCGCGGGGCGCCTGACCGCGCTGCGCAACGCGAGCGTGGTGTTCGCGACCCTGTTGTCCATGCTCCAGGGCCGCGAGCGGACCCGTCGCGACCTGCTGTGCGCGGTGGGGGTCTCGGTGGGCTGCGTGCTGGTGGCCTGAGTGGTGCTGGCCTGGGTGGTGCTGGCCTGGGTGGTGCGGCCTACTGCGGGCAGCCGGGGTTGACGCCGCCCGGCGAGCCGAGGTCGCCGTTCGTGCCGTAGGTCGGCGCGCTGGACGCACACCAGCTGCTGCCCGTGTCGTTGCCCGTGGCGTCGGTGCCCGGCTGCAGGCTCATGGTGGCGCCCGCGGGATCGGGGAACAGCGTGCCGTTGTCCCAGGCCACGCGGTCCACCTCGAGGCCTTCGGGCGAGCTGACCACCAGCTCGTCCTCGCCGTTGCCCATGGTCATGTTGCCGCCGTAGCCGTAGGACACCGGGGCGCCGCCGTTGTCGGCGGCGACGGTGGTCTCGCCGAGCACGAGGCGCCCGTTGGCGGGCACCACCACGGCCTGGGTGACCAGGAACCCGTCGGCGCCGTCGTCCGAGAAGCTCCACCCGAGCAGGCTGATCGCGGTGCCGGTGGTGTTCTCGACCTCGAACCACTCCTTGTCGGCGTCGTCGCCCGCCGGATCCCGCAGCACCTCGGTGATCACGAGGTCGCCGAACGCCGCGCCGCTGGGGGGCAGCGTG
The DNA here is from genome assembly GCA_937891735.1 of uncultured Pseudomonadota bacterium. Classification (GTDB taxonomy): domain Bacteria; phylum Myxococcota_A; class UBA796; order UBA9615; family UBA9615; genus JAGSHC01. Next base: position 13,368 of record CALAGR010000008.1, read on the forward strand.
CAGCTCGCGTTGGGGGCGCCCGGGGTGCCGGTGGAGTTGCCGCTGAAGGGCGGGGCCAGGGAGGGGCACCAGTTGGACCCGTCGTCGTTGGACGTGGCGTCCAGGGCCGTGGGGTCCAGGTTCAGGGCCGCGCCCTCCTGGATGACGAAGGACACGTCGTCCCACACCACGCCGTCCACCTCTTCGCCGAGAGGCGAGATGAGGCGCAGCTCGTCGCCGCCGTTGCTCAGGGCGATGGCGCCCCCGTAGGCCACATCGACCGTCACGCCGCCGTTGAGGGTGCTGTCGGCCTCGTCCGCGAAGACCGCCTGGGCGTTGTGGGCCAGGGTCAGCGCGTCGTCGATGTACTCGTCCTCGCCGTCGTCGTCCCGGAGCAGCCAGCCGTGCAGGTTCACCGTCGCGCCCGAGGCGTTGTGCACCTCGAACCACTCCTGGTCGGTGTCGCTGCCGAACGCGTCCACGAACAGCTCGTTGATGATGAGGCCCCCCACGCAGTCGGGGGTGGTGGAGTCGCAGTCGTTGTCGACGAAGTCGCAGGCGACCTCGGTGCCGCCGAGCAGGGCCGTGGCCTCGCCGTCGTTGCAGTCACCGGCGCAGGCGGCCTGCCCGTCGCCGTCGGAGTCCGCGTCGGACTGGATGCTGATGCGCTGGGGGTGGCGCGAGGCGAGGCTGTCGAACAGCAGCTCGGGGGCTGGCGGCAGTCCGTCGCCCTGGCCCGCGATGCCGCCGAGGACCGCCCCGAAGGCGGTGGGGGTGATGGCGGCGACGCCGAAGGTGGCCTCGTACTGGCTCTCGCCCAGGGCATACACGCCCAGGGCGTAGTAGTTGCCGGCGGTCAGGGTGATGTCGAGATCCCCCGAGGAGTGGAACATCGTCACCCCGGCGTCGGCGGTGGCGACGACCGTGGACACGGAGGCGACCTGGGCGTAGCCGGTGGTGGGGCTGGAGCTCTCGTAGATCAGCCACTGCAGCCCCTGGCCGTCCACCGCGTCGAGGCGCTGCTCGAAGCTGGTCAGCACCACGTCGCCGTCCACGCGCCACACGTTGCCCACGAACAGGTCGGCCAGGGTCGCGAGCTCGTCTCCGTCGGGCATGGTGAAGGCCACGTCTACGACGGTGGTGGCCGGCTCGCAGTCGTTGTCCTGCCCGTCGCAGACCTCCTGGTTGCCTGGAAAGTTGTTCGGATCGGCGTCGTCGCAGTCCGTGCCGGCGGGGGATCCGTCGCCGTCGGCGTCCGTCGCGGCGGAGTCGTCGTCGTCACCGGAGTCGTCGTCGTCGGCGGTGGTGTCATCGTCGTCGTCGTCGGCGGTGGTGTCGTCGTCGTCGGCGGTGGTGTCGTCGTCGTCGGGGATCTCCGTCGCGTCGTCGTCGTCGGTTCGGCCGCTGGGGCAGCCGGTGATGCAGAGGGCGAGGAAGGCGAGGAAGACAAAGCGGGGCATGACATCTCCGGGGTCGCGATTCGGAGGCGGGACGATGCCACGGGGGAGGGCGCTTGGGGCCCGAAGTGAGCCGGTGTGGCAAACCGTGACATCGCGGGGCGGGCCGGGCCTGGACGCACCCTCGGTGTTGCGCCAGGGGCGGGACTTCGCCGCACACCCGGCGTTCACGCACCCTCGTTCCAACCGTGATCAGTGCGAGAACCAGGCCCGGCGGCCCACTGAACCGGGGTGAGCTTTGAGAGCTGGGCGGGTTGGGGCGCATTCCCGGTCGAAGAGCGCACGTCGGCGTGGCCGTGGCGTGGTCGCCGGTCAGCTCAGATCGAGCGCAGGTATGCGATCAGCTGCCGGCGTTCCTCCGCATCGAGCTCCAGCCCCCAGGTGTGTCCGGGCTCACCGCGCTTGGGGTCGAACAGCTCCTCGAGGCTCGTGATCTCCCCGTTGTGCAGGTACGGACCCGTGCGGGCCACGCCCCGCAGGCTCGGGATCCGCGCGTACCCCGTGCGTCGCATCGGACTCAGGCGCGCCGCCAGGTTCGTGCCGAGTTCCTCCACCGTGACCAGCCGATCCGAGGTGAAGTTGGGCGGCGCGTGGCAGGCCGCGCAGCCCGCGGCATCGAACACCGCTCGCCCAGCGTCCGCGTCGGCGCCGCCCTCCGAGACCGGCTCTGGAAAGTCCTGCGCCCGGATCCAGGCCGTGATCGCCCACACCAGCGGGCGGGGGATCCGGCTGCGCTCCTGGTTCGACGTGATGAACAGCGTCTCGCACCGAATCGCCAGCGTGCTCGGCTCCGTGTTGATCCAGTTGGCGTTCTGCTGCAGGTACGGCATGTCCCGCAGGCCGCCCAGGTCCGGGATGGCGAAGGGGTTGTCCAGCCCGTCGGTCAGCACGTCCGCCAGGCCCGGGCCGTTGCCGACGTCCATCGCCTTGTTGCCGAGCGTGGGGTTCAGCTCGCCCCACTCGTTGTAGGTGCAGTGGCACTGGCCGCACGTCGGGCCGACCCGCGCCGTGCCGTCGTCGTCCTCGAAGACCCGCAGCCCCACCCAGCCGTCGTCGGGCCGCCGCAGGAAGCCGGCCTGTTCCAGGGCCCCGGGGGTCGCCGCGAGGGCCTCGTACCGCGGATCGGCGCGGATCGGGTACTCGGCGATGACCCGCTCGCCCAGCCGCTCCCACTCGCTGCGGTCGGTCGGCAGGTCGGCAGGCAGCAGCGACTCCAGATCGCCGAGCTCGAGGGGCTCCCCCGCCGCCAGCCGGTCCCGGTCTTCGTCGGTCAGGGGTCGGGACGCCGGATCCCGCGTCGGCAGGATCTCCCAACCCTGCTCGGGGATCGCGTACCGCGCCAGCCGTCGCTGGGCGTAGCCGTTGTCCACGGTGAGCAGGTCCCGCTCCAGGACCGCCCGCCGGAACGCCACGTCGTACAGATAGGGGCCCGGGTTGTCAGGATCCACCGGCGTCGAGGCGGCCACGCAGCCCACGAGCAGCGCGGTCAGCAGGACCAGGGGGGAGGAACGACGCATGCGCACCCATCGTGCCATTGCGCTCTCCCCCGGCCCATGGCACTCAGGGGGCATGAATCGCTTCTGTCTGCTCCTCGCTCTTTGCGCCCTGCCGGGTCTCGGCTGCCCCACCGAGCCGGTCGGTGACGACGACACCCCGGATCCCGCCCGCCTCGACTTCCCCGAGGGCTTCCTGTGGGGCACCGCGAGCGCGTCCTGGCAGGCGGAAGGGGACTTCGATCCGAACCCCGATGACGCGTTTGGCGTGCGCTCCAACTGGACCGTCTGGACCGAGCGGGGCTGTGTGCTGGATGGGCAGACCAACCCCGAGGGCAGCGGCTTCTATACGAACTACGAACAGGACTTCGCCCTGGCCGCGAGCCTGGGCAACACGGCCTACCGGCTGGGCATCGACTGGGCCCGCATCGAGCCCGAGGACGACGTCTGGAACGAGGCCGAGATCGAGCACTACGTCCTCGTCCTGCAGGCGGCCCGGGCCGCGGGCCTCTCGCCCATGTTGACCCTGCACCATTGGGTCGTGCCCACGTGGATCCAGAACCCCTCGGGCGACGGCGACGAGATCGACCTGCTCGTGGCCGAGGCCGACGAAGGCATGCAGTCCCGCTTCGTCGAGGAGTTCGAGGAGTTCGTGCGGAAGATCCTGCCCGCCGTGGCGCCCTACGTGGACCTGTACCCCATCCTCAACGAGACCTTCAGCGTGATGCTGGGCGGCTACTTCACCGGCGGCTGCGGTGGCGGCGCCTTCCCGCCCGGCGGTCTGCTCGACTTGAACCGGGCCCGCCGCGCGCACATCAACTACCTGTTCGCCCACGCCGCGGCCTGCCACGCCATCCGGGAGCTCGACACGTCGGACGCGGATGGCGACGGCCAGCCCGCCCTGTGCGGCGCGGCCGCGTCCACCAACGTCATCCGGCCGATGGATCCGGGCAGCGAGCTCGACGTGACGGCCGCCGCGAAGCTGGACTGGATCTACAACCACGCCACCCACGTGGCCCTCATCGACGGCAACGTGGACCTGGACTTCGACGGCGAGTTCACCTCCCCCGCGGCGGGCAACATCCCCATCGACGAGGGCTCCTACCCCGAGCTGGCCGGCACCATCGACTGGATCGGCATCAACTACTACGGCCCGATCCTCGTCACCGGCACCGGCGGCGGGTCGCTCGGGGGCGTTCCCACCATCGACGTGGCCGACTACGACCCGTCGCTGCCGTCGAGCGAGCTGGGCTTCGCCATCGATCCCGCCGGCTTCGGCGAGGTGCTGGACGCCTTTGATCGCTACGACCTGCCCATGTACATCACCGAGAACGGCATCGGCGACTCCCAGGACGACGACCGGCCGCGCTTCCTGGTGGAGCACCTGTCCGAGCTGGCCCGGGCGCTCGACCGCGGCGTCGATGTGCGCGGCTACTACCACTGGAGCCTGACCGACAACTTCGAGTGGGCCCACGGCTTCGAGCAGCGCTTCGGGCTGTACGGCGTGGACTTCACCGATCCCGCGCTGCCCCGCCAGGGTGGCCGCAGCGTCGATGCCTACCGGGCCATCATCCGCGCCGGCGAGGTGACCGACGACATCGCCGCCGAGTACGCCAGCGCCCCGTATCCGTCCGGGGGCAACTGAGCCCAGGGCGACTCCCCAGCTCGTTCGTCACCCCACCGCGGCCGCCACCCCACCGCGCGTCAGTTGGCGACGCCGTCGCAGTCGTCGTCGACGCCGTTGCCCTGGATCTCCAGCCGTGACGGGTTGACGGCGGGGTTGGCGTCGTCGCAGTCGCCCCCCGTCTCCGTGTAGCCGTCGCCGTCGTCGTCGCCGTTGGCCGTGCCCTCGTCGATGTCGCCGTCGCAGTCGTTGTCGATGTAGTCCGCGGCTTCGGGGGCGCCCGTGTAGACCGTGGCGTTGCTGTCGTCGCAGTCACCGGTGGCCTCGGTCTGCCCGTCGCCGTCGTCGTCGAAGCACTCCGTGCCCTCGTTGACGGCGCCGTCGCAGTCGTTGTCGAACAGGTCGCACACCTCGGGGGCGCCGGGGTACACGCTCGGCTCGCCGTCGTCGCAGTCGCCCGCCACGTCGGCGTACCCGTCGCCGTCCAGATCCCCCACCCCCAGGTCGGCGATGCCGTCGCAGTCGTCGTCGATGCCGTTGCCCAGGATCTCGGTCAAGCCAGGGCTCATGGCGTCGTCGCCGTCGTTGCAGTCGCCGGCGTTCTCGGTCCAGCCGTCGCCGTCGTCGTCGAAGCACTCGGTGCCGTTGTTCAGATTCCCGTCGCAGTCCTGGTCGATGGCGTCGCACAGCTCCACGCCGCCGGGCCGCGCGTCGGCGTCGTCGTCGTCGCAGTCCCCGCCACACGAGGTGACGCCGTCGCCGTCGCGGTCGTAGGCCGAGGGCGTGCCGTTGACGCAGTCGTTGGCTCGCACCGCCAGCGCCCCCAGCGCCAGCGTCGCCTCGGACGCCAGGAACGTGATCGTGGTGGCCACCGGGGCCGTGTCGAACGACGTGAACCGCACGTCCAGCGACTCCAGGCCGAACGCCTCCACCGGCAGGGGCAGGCCCTGGCCGCCGTCGAACGCGGCGAACCCGCTGGACGCGTTGAGCAGCGTGAAGCCCGCCTCGCTCTCGTTGAGCACGAAGGTGAACACCGTGCGGGTCTGCCCCGGATCCACGTCGCCGAAGTCCAGCAGCGCCGGGATCCAGGTGGCCTGAAGCTGCACCGCGTGGGCCCGCACCGTCACCGACTGCTCGGAGGTGCGGCCGTCGTTGCTCACCGTGATCGTGGCGACGTGCCAGCCCTCCTCGCTCGCCGTGTAGCGAAACGGCAGCTCCAGGACGGCGTCCCGCTCCACCAGCCCGGCGGACTCCAGATCCCCGTCGAACGTGAACTCCGGATCCCCCTCGATGCGCACCTCGTCGACGCTCACCTCGCTGCCCGCGACGTGGCTGAACCACAGGTCGAAGGGCACCACGCGGCCCACCGCGATCACCCCCAGGTCCACCAGATCGGGGCCCAGCTCGGCTTCGGGCTGGACCGCAGACACGGTCTGGTTGACGGTGCAGCCCACCCCCAACAGCGCCACGAAGGGCAGCCAGGAGCGCAGCGGCCGCCGTCGCAGCCCCAGGAGCAGCCCCAGCAGGAGCGCGCCCACCAGGGGTCCGTCGCCGTCGCCGCTGTCGCAGGCGCAGCCCGCACCACGGTCGCCGTCGCCGTCGGGCGTGGCCTCGTCGCAGTCCAGGCCCTCGTCGACCGCACCGTCGCAGTTGTTGTCGATCCCGTCGCACACCTCGTCGAGCTCGGGCGCCGACCAGCCGTTCGTGTCGTCGCAGTCGCCCTGCTCCACGGTCCAGCCGTCGCCGTCCACGTCGTCGATGCCCTCGTCGATGTCGCCGTCGCAGTCGTCGTCCACGCCGTTGGCCTGCTCGTCGGCGCCCGGATGGATCGAGGCGTCGTCGTCGTCGCAGTCGCCCTCCTCCTCGCTGAGGCCGTCGCCGTCGTCGTCGGTGGCGTCCGTGCCCTCGTCGATCTCTCCGTCGCAGTCGTTGTCGACGCCGTCCTGGCCCTCGGGGGCGCCGGGGAACACGGTGGGATCGGCGTCGTTGCAGTCGCCCTGCTCTTCGGTGACGCCGTCGCCGTCGTCGTCGAAGCACACCGTGCCTTCGTCCAGGCCGCCGTCGCAGTCGTTGTCGAGGCCGTCGCACAGCTCGGGGGCGCCGGGGAACACCAGGGGGTTGGAGTCGTCGCAGTCCCCGCCCGTCTCGTCGTAGCCGTCGCCGTCGAGGTCTGTCAGCCCCGAGTCGGTGACGCCGTCGCAGTCGTCGTCCACGCCGTTGGCGGGGATCTCGGGCTGGCCGGGGTGCACGGCGGAGTCGCCGTCGTTGCAGTCGCCCTGCTGCTCGGTGTAGCCATCGCCGTCGTCGTCGTAGCAGTCGGTGCCGTCGTCGATCACGCCGTCGCAGTCTTCGTCCTGCCCGTCGCAGACCTCCACCGCGGTGGGCAGGAAGCCCGCGTTGCCGTCGTCGCAGTCGCCGCCCAGCTCGGTGAAGCCGTCGTTGTCGTCGTCGTAGCACTCCGTGCCTTCGTCCACGGTGCCGTCGCAGTCGTTGTCCACGCCGTCGCAGACCTCGGGGGCGCCGGGCCAGGTGCTCGCGTCGCCGTCGTCACAGTCCGGGCCGCCCACGGGCCAGCCCACCACGCCGTCGCCGTCCACATCCACCAGATCCGAGCCGTCGCAGTCCTGGTCGATGCCGTCGTAGGGGATCTCCGGCATGCCGGGGTGGATCAGCGGATCCGTGTCGTCGCAGTCGGGCCCGCCGCAGGCCACGTCGTCGTAGCCGTCGTAGTCGTCGTCGCAGGCGCACAGGGGCTCGTTGCCGCAGTCGCTGTCGTCGCAGTCGGTGGCTCCGTCGAAGTCGTTGTCGAGCCCGTCGAAGCAGTCCTCCGGGCAGCCCGTGGACGCGGACACGTCGAACGACAGGGTGTAGCTGCCGGAGCCCGGCCCGCAGCCGCCGTAGGCCATGCCCCAGCCTTCGATCAGCACGTAGTAGGTGACTCCAGCGCTGCAGTAGAAGGACACCGCGTCGACGGTGGTGCTGGCCGCGGTGGAGCCCGCGAGGCACGACGTGGACGGGTTGCAGGACGACCCGAGGATGTAGATGTCCAGGTCGCAGGCGAGCCCGGAGATGTCCATCGTGACCGAGCCGCTGACCTGGCAGGTGAAGGTCCAGGCCTCCTCGGCGCCGAGCTGGTTCAGGGGCGCGTAGGGGCTTCCGCACGTGTAGTAGTCGAGGTCGCTGGCCTCGTAGTAGTTCAGGTTGCCGGAGAGGACCGAGCTGCAGGTCAACGAACCCTGGATCGGCACACCCGAGGGGCACACGGCCGCCGCGGAGCCGGGCAGGGCCAGCAGGACGGTGAGGAAGGGGAGGAGGGTGCGGGTCATGGAGGTCGTCTATTGGCACTCTACAGCGCCGCCCGACCTGAGTTCGATCAGACTACGGCCTGGGTGTGCCGACCAGGATCCGGGGGGGCGGCTCCGGGTCGAGCCACCTCAGATGCCGGTGGAGCCGGTCCGCCATCGCGGCCTCGCTCACGCCCGTGAACTCGCCGGCGACCTCGTCGGCCACCAGCGGCTCGGTGTGGGGCCCCCAGGCCTTGCGGAGGCGTCCCAGGAACGCGGGCGGCGCCACCACCGCGAGGGTCCCGAACTCTCCCTTGAGTGCGCTCTCCTCGATCCGGGCGGCCAGCCTGCGGGCGAAGGCGCTCTCCTCCAGCGCCCGGTAGTCCTGGGCTTGCGTGATGCTCCCGCCTGTCTCCATGGGGTGGCCCGCGCGGCGGCCCGGCCCATCGCTCACCAGATCCCTCCCGGGGAGGCGCCCCCGGGGGTTGTCGATCTCCTCGATTCGCAGGAACGAGCGATCACTCCTCGACCACGCGAAGATGCGTGCACCCGCGGCGTCCGCGACGAGGATCCAGGTGGGAGCGGTCATGTGTTCTCCGGCAGTGAGGGGTTCGGATCCCGGAGTTCGCAAGAACCGTGCCGCGCTCCCCGCGTGCGCTCGGGCAGGGGGGCACGCCGCCCGGCGGGCGGGGACGCACACCCAGGCGAGCGATCCTGCACGCCGACCGTCGGCGCCTCGGTCCGCTCCCAGCCGATGCCAGTGCGCTCCAGCGCTGGGAGCGCGGGTGGTACGCGTCTTGCTGACTGGCTGGGGGGAGGTGACCATGCCGTACCGCGTCTCGTTGTCCGTCCTGATCCTGTCTGCCGCCCTGGGGTGGCCCACGCCCGCGGCATCCGAGACGACTCCGGGCCCTGATGTGCCCGCCGAGCACGCGGATCGCTCGAAGTCCGACAGCAAGAGCTCGAAGTCGAAGACCACGAAGTCGAGCACCCGGACGACCCGGACCACGAAGTCGAAGACGACCAGGAAGCGGGACTCGGAGGGGGACGAGGAGTCCCGGGGCCGGGCGATCCCCGAATCGCGGACCGAGCGGAGTGACCGGTCCCCGACCCGGTCCCCGACGACCCGCAGCCCGACGGAGAGTCGGACCTCCCGCACCCCGACGGAGAGTCGGACCTCCCGCACCGCGACGGAGAGTCGGCCCGAGAGCAGGCCGACGGTGCAGGCTGGCTCGACCCCGCGGGAGAGGCGGACCAGCTACGAGGCGGCGCGCGTGCGCCGGCCGTCCACGACGTCGCCGCGGCCGTCCACGACGTCGCCGCGGCCGTCCACCACGTCGCGGTCGGTCCGGACCCTGCACCGCTCCAGCGATCATCGGTTCGCGCGGCCTCGCGCCAGCACCGTGCGGCTGCACCACGAGGCCCCCCGGCCCGTCGTGCGCTGGTATCGGCCCTGGTACACCCACTGGTGGGTGCACCCCTGGTACCGCTGGGTGCACGCGACCAGCGCGGTCCGGTGGTTCGACTTCGAGGTGTACGCCTGGAGCCCCGCGTGGATCCCGCCAACCCGGCCGGGCTGGACCTGGATCCCCGGCTACCACCTGGCCGGCACCTGGATCCCCGGGCACTGGCGGCCGGTCCGCACCGCCCCTGTCTACGCCGGCGCGGCCTATGTCTGGGTGCCCGGGTTCTGGATCCACGACGCCTGGTTCGAGGGCTACTGGCGCATCCAGACCCGCCCCGGCTGGGTGTGGCTGGGCGGAGAGTACTGGCCCGACGGGTACTACCAGCGCGGCTACTGGGCGCCGACGTCCGAGCCTCCCGGCGGGTACGTGTGGGAGCCGGGGGTGTGGGACGGCGAGGAGTGGGCCGACGGGTTCTGGCGTCCCGAGCACCGGATCGGCTTCCGCTGGGTCTCGTCGGCCTTCGACGAGGACGGGACCTTTCATGCCGGGTACTGGGAGCCCATCGAACAGAAGCCGGGGCAGGTCTGGATCCCGGGCTGGTTCGACGGCCAGACGTGGCAGGAGGGCTACTGGGTGCCCGAGCCGGAGTACGAGGCCGCGGATCCGGCGGCCTGGCAGCCCGAGGAAGGCTGGGACGACGGCTGGGACGTCAACGACGATGGCCCCCCGAGCGGCGATCCGCCCCTGGCCCTGCCTGCCCGGGACCCGTAGGAGACGCAGGCTCAGGCGTGGCGCAGGGCGTCGATGGGGCGCATGCGCGCCGCCCGCCGCGCGGGGAAGAACCCGAACACGACCCCGATCAGCGCCGAGAAGAGGAACGCGCCCGCCACCACGGCGGGGTCGATGACCAGGGGGATGTCCAGGGCCTTCGAGGCCCCCCAGCTCCCCAGGATCCCCAGGCCGATCCCGAGCACGCCCCCCAGGGCCGACAGGACCACGGCCTCCACCAGGAACTGGAACAGCACGTCCCGCCCCATCGCGCCGACGGCGAGGCGGATCCCGATCTCCTGGGTTCGTTCGGTGACCGACACCAGCATGATGTTCATGATCCCGATGCCGCCCACCAGCAGCGAGACCGCCGCGATCGAGGCCAGGAAGCCCGTCAGGATCATGGAGATGTTGCCCAGCATCGCCGCGAGGCTCGCCATGTCCCGGACCACGAAGTCGTCGCTGGCCCCCTCGGAGATGTGCCGGCGCTGGCGCAGCAGCGCCTCCAGGTCCGCCTTGACGCGGTCGGGGCTCGCCCCCTCGTCGGCGAGGATGAGGATCATGCCGACGTCCCGGTTGCCCTGGACCCGCCGCTGGTAGGCCTTCAAGGGCATCAGCACGAAGTCGTCCCGGTCCTGGCCGAACGTGTTGGTTCCCTCGGCCTCGGTCACGCCGATGACGATGCAGGCGACGGTGGCGACCCTCAGGGTCTGGTCGAGGGGGTCCTGGGCGCCGAACAGCTCGTCGGCCACGGTCGGTCCGACGATGCAGACGTCCGCGCCGGAGACGAGCTCGCCGTCCTCGAACAGACGGCCGGCGGACAGCGCGCGGTCGGTCACCTCGAAGTAGCTGGCGGTGACGCCGAACACCAGCGACGCGCGGCTGTTGTCGCCGTTGGTGATCAACGCGGTGGAGCTCGCGGTGGGGGCCACGGACACGACCTGCGGGACCCCCTCGATCGCCTCCACGTCCGCCATCTGGAAGCCCGCCGCGGGGCGAGGAGGACCATCGGGGTTGCCCGGGGCGACGAACAGGAGCGCATCTCCCAGCGACGCGAGGTCGCCCTCCACGGCCGCCGTCGCGGCCTGCCCGATGCTGACCATGGCGATCACCGCGGCCACGCCGATCAGGATCCCGAGAGACGTCAGCGCGGTGCGCACGCGGTTGCGAGCCAGCTGCTTGATCGCCATGGCGACGGTGGCGCCGATCATGATGCGGCCTCCCGGGTCTCTTCGATGTGGGTCACCCGGCCGTCCACGAAGCGCACGATGGCCCGGGCGTACGCCGCGATGTCGGGCTCGTGGGTGACGAGCAGGATGGTGATGCCCCGGTCTCGGTTCAGCCTCTGCAGGAGCGCGGCGATCCCGTGGCTGCGCCGGCTGTCGAGGTTGCCCGTGGGCTCGTCCGCCAGCAGCAGGGCCGGGGCGGTGACCAGGGCCCTGGCGAGCGCCACCCGCTGCAGCTCCCCGCCGGAGAGCTCGTTGGGACGGTGGCTCGCCCGGGGCTCCAGCCCCACCTCCTCCAACGCCGCCAACGCCTGCCGGCGCCGCTCGCGGCGGGCCACTCCGCGGTAGGTGAGGGGCAGCTCGACGTTCTCGACGGCGGTGAGCCGGTCGAGCAGGTTGAAGCTCTGGAAGACGAAGCCGAGCCAGTGCCGCCGCAGCAGGGCGCGCTGCCGCCGGGTCAACCCCGCGACCTCCACCCCCCGGAACTGGTAGCTGCCGGAGCTGGGCTCGTCGAGGCAGCCGATCACGTTCAAGCAGGTGGACTTGCCCGATCCCGACGGCCCCATGAGGGCCAGGAAGTCGCCCTGGGAGACCTCGAGATCCACGCCGTCCAGGGCCCGGACCGCGGCGCGGCCCTCTCCGTAGGTCCGCGTGACTCCCTGGAGCCGCACCAGGGGCCCGCTCCAGGCGTCGGGGCTCATGGCTTGCGCGCCGCGCGGCGGTCCTTGGCCCCCACGATCACGTCCACGCCGGGCTCCACGTCGCCGGGTTCGATCACGGTGCGCTGGCCGTCCGATGCCCCCGGGAGCACCTCGCGGGGCGCGGGCTCGCCATCCTGCAGCACCCACACGCGCGCCACCCGGCGGCCCTCTCGGGGCTTGGGCGGGTCCAGCGAGTCGGCCTCCTGGGGGCTCCAGCGCAGGGCGCGGTTGGGGAGCAGCAGGACGTCCTGCAAGGTGGCCGTGTCGATGTGGGCGGTCGCGGTGAGGCCCGGGCGAAGGGCCCCATCGGGGTTGGCAGCGTCCAGCTCGGCGAGGTAGGTCACGACGCCCAGGCTGGGCTTCGGGGACAGGTGCACCTGACGGACCGTGGCCTGGAAGACCCGGTCGGGGTGGGCGGCCACGCTGAACTCGGCGGTCTGGCCCGGGGCGAGGCGTCCGATGTCCGCTTCATCGATGTCCACCTCCACCTCCATCTGGTCCAGATCGTCGGCGACGACGAACAGCGTCTGGACCTGCAGGGCGGACACCACGGCCTGCCCGGGCTCGACGTTGCGCTCGAGGATCACGCCGTCCATGGGGCTGCGGATGACCGTCTTGCGGAGCTGGGTGCGGATGACCCTCGCCGCAGCCTGGGCCTGGGCGAGCTGGGCCTCCCCCATGGCGACAGCCGCCCGGGCCGCATCGACGGCGGTGCCGGCGCGCTCCAGCTCCGCGGCGGGCAGGGCTCCGTCCCGGGCGATGGACTCGCTGCGCGCGAGCTCCCGTTTGGCTGCGTCCAGGCTCACCTGCCCTTGAACCACGCCGGCCTGCGCCGCGCTCACGGCCGCGTCGGCCTGCCGCCCCTGGGCCTGCAGGACCGAGGCATCCAGGCGGGCCAGGATGTCCCCGGCCTCGACCCGTTGATCCAGGTCCACGAGCACCGCCTGCACGATCCCGGACAGCTCGGAGCTGACCTGCACGGCGTTGAGGGGCTTGACCCGGCCCACCGCGGTCACGCGCACGGTGAGCGAGCCCCGCACCGCTTCGCCGGTCTCGTAGTCCCAACGGCCGGGGGCATCGACGCGGTTGGCGCCCACCACGACGGCGATGGTCGCTGCCACCGCGACCCCGAGGGCCAGCAGCCACGGCCACCGGGGCGGGCCGCGCTTGAGGTGCAGCGTGCGCGCGACCTCCGGATCGGGTCCCCAGAGCTCGGGGTCCGTCGGTTGGTCAGGGGATCTGCTGGGGGCCGGAGAAGGAGGGGTTCTCATGCCCCTTCGGGTTAGCAACCCCCGTGCCAGCCTCCGGATCTAGATCGGCCGGCAGAGCCGCAGGCCGACGTAGGCCGACACCGCCCAGGCGCTCAGCTCGCCGCGCCACGCCGAGCGGCAGAACGCAGGCGCCGAGCCCCAGGCCCCGCCGCGCACCACCCGTCGATTCGGGTCGGCGTCCACCTGCTCCTCGGCGCACCAGTCCCGCACGCCGCCGGCGGTGTCGCGCACGCCGTAGATGGACACGTCTCCCGGGAAGGCCGCGACGGGCTCGGGGCGCGGGGCGCCGGCGCGGCTCTCCTTCATCTTGCACAGCGACGCGTCGAACCGGTCCCCCCAGGGGTAGGCCCGCCGGTCCACGCCGCGGGCGGCCTTCTCCCACCACTGCTCGGGCAGCAGGCGCCAGGGTTGTCCGGTGACGCTGGCGTGCCAGGCGGCGAAGGCGGCGGCGTCGGCCCAGGAGATCCCGAACACCGGCCAGGCGGGGTCCCAGCGGTCGCCGTCCCGGTCCACCTCGGGCACCACGTAGGGGGCTCCTCGCGGCGCGCGCTCCCAGTAGTGGCCCTTGTCGGCGGTCTTCATGCCCGACTCGACCCGCGGCACGCGGCTCCACGCCTCTTCGGGATCCTGCAGGTGCACGGCGTTGACGAAGGCGCACCAGCGTTCGACGGTCACGGGCAGCTCTTCGACGACGAAGCCCGGCAGCCACGGATCCGAGGCCGGCAGGCTGTCGGGCGCGTCCGGATCGCCGCCGCAGCCGAACGGGCCGGCGGGCACGTAGCGCTCGTGGGGGGCGAGGTCGGCGGTGGCCAGCAGCGGGACGGGGCGCTCGCCGCTGTCCCAGTGGTGGCCTCGGGGCAGGTGCACCGGATAGCGCATCGGGGCCCGGCCGGGGGCGCGCACCTCCAGGAGCCAGGAGCCGGGGTCCAGGGGCGCCTGGATCAGGGGCGTGGCGCCCAGATCGCGCTGGTCCACCAGCGTCCAGAGGAGGCCGCGGCGGTCGAAGCGGGCGCAGGTCACCTGGGCGCCCGGCGGATCCGTCCGGAGGCTGATCGCGCCGACGCCGCTGATCAACGCCGCGAAGCGCCCGTCGTCGTCGTGCGCGAGCACCCGGCGACGGAAGTAGGCCTGATCCGCCGTGTCGCCGGCGGACTCGGCCTCCTCGAAGCGGGCGTAGTGGGCCCGGGCGAGCAGCTCGCGGGCCGCGGGGTTGCCGGGATCGCGGGACAGCGCCGCTTCACACCCTGCGATGAGCTCGCTGAAGGCGTCCGCGCTCGCCGGACCCAGGGCACCGATGCGCTCCCACACGGCGAGCAGCTCGCGCTTCTGCTCGATGGGCCGCCAGGGCTCCACGGTGTGCTCGAGGCGCCGGCGCTCCACCTCGAGGCGCTCCGCCTCCTGCAAGGCGGCGCGGTAGCGATCCCAGGCGGCCTCGGCCTCGGCGAGGTGGGCTGCGGCGGCCTCCCGGCGCTTGCTGCCCTCCAGGAACTCCTCGATGGCCGCGGCGAGGGCGGCGGCGTTGGGGTAGCGGTCCCCGGGCTCGTGGGCCAGGGCGCACAGGCAGATCTCGGCCAGCTCGTCCGGGACGCGCCGCTCCGGGGCGCGGTCCCGCGGGTCCTGGGGGGCGCCGCACATCGCCGCGAACAGGGTCGCGTAGACGCTGTCGCCCCGAAAGGCGGAGGTCAGCGTGAGCAGCTCGTACAGCACCGCGCCCAGGCTGAACACGTCGCTCGGCGCGTCCAGGGAGGCGAGGTCGGCGCGGGCCTGCTCGGGGCTCATGTAGCCCGGCGTGCCCACGGTGACGCCGTCCAGGGTCACCGGCACGGATCCGAAGGAGGTGTCCTGGGGCTCGTGCAGGGGCCTGGCGGGGGAGCCGATGATGCGAGCCACGCCCCAGTCCATGAGGAGGACCTCGCCGTACTGGCCGAGCATGATGTTGTCGGGCTTGATGTCCCGGTGCAGCACCCCCCGGTCGTTGGCGAACGCGACGCCGTTGCACACGGCCACGAAGGTGGTCAGCAGGCGGCGCAGGGTCCAGATCCGGGTGCTCTCGGGATCGACCTCGGCCAGGGAGTCGATGATCTCCCGCAGCGAGCGGCCGACCACCTTCTTCATCACGAAATACAGGAGCCCCTCCGCCGTCGCGCCCATGTCGTACACCGGCACGATGTTGGGGTGCTCGAGCTGGGAGGTGATGCGGGCCTCGGCGGCGAACCTGGCGAGCTGCTCGTCGCTGACGGTGTCGGGATCGATGAGGACCTTGACGGCGACGGTGCGGCCGAGCTCGGGATCGCTCGCTTCGAGCACGCGTCCCATGCCTCCGCGGCCGATCTCGCCCAGGGTCTGAAAGCGTCCGAGGGACACGGGATCGCCCTCGGGGACGGGGCGGCGCACGGCGGCCACGGCCTGCAGGGTCGAGCTGAGGGTGATCCCGCGGTCGTGCAGCAGCGCGCTCGCGTCCAGCGGGCGTCCGCGCAGGGTGATGGTGTCGTCGGGGCGCCGGGCCATGGGCCCATGGTGCCTGGACCCGGCCCAAGGAGGCACCGCCTCGGTTCGGTCCGTCCTCCGCTGTGTGCTCAGAGAGAATCATCTCAACGCAGGATCGCGCATGTTGACTCACGTTGAAGCATGTAGGGTCCAGGCCCGTGACCCGCCCCAAGGGCGCTCGCAGGGAGGGTGGGACATGACGACCGACTCCGCGCTGAACATCCGGGCCGCCGCCGCCTTCCTCGGAGTGCACGAGCAGACCGTGCGCAAGCTGGCTCGGAGCGGCGGCCTGCCCGCCTTCAAGGTCGGCAAGGACTGGCGCTTCCGGAAGGACGCGCTGCTCCGCTGGACCGAGGAGCAGCAGGCAGGCGGCAGCGTCTTCACGGTCCTGATCATCGACGACGACGTCGCGTTCGGTCATGCGCTGACAGACACCCTGGAGGAGATGGGTTGCCGGGCCCACTTCGCCCCCACAGGGGCCGAAGGCCTGAACCTGGTCGCCAGCGTCCAGCCAGACCTGATCCTCCTGGACCTCCACATGCCCGTCTTGACCGGGCCGGAGGTCCTCGAACAGCTCCGCAGCACCCATCCGGACCTGCCGGTGGTGATCGTGACGGGGGACCCGAGCGGCGACCTGATGACCCAGGCGATGGGGTTCGCGCCGCTGCTGCTGCTCGCCAAGCCCCTCGACCCGGTCCTGTTGGAGCGGACGCTGGCGACCGTGAGACACGAATGATGAAGAGGCAACGGCGCGGAGGCGCAGCATGACGAAGCCACGACCAGCGACGCGGGTGCTCGTCGTCCAGGACAGCCCCACCCAGCCGGACGCCCTGGTGCTCCTCCTCGAAGAGGCGGGGTACGACGTGGTGAGCGCGGGCGACGGGAAGGAGGCGCTGGCTGCGGCCCTGGCCCAGCGGTTCGATGTCGTCATCTCGGACTTTGATATGCCGGAGATGGACGGCTACGCCCTGTGTCGGGCCCTGCGCGCCGACGCCACCCTGCGGCACCTGACGGTCATCCTGCTCACCTCGCTCTCGGATCCCCGGGACGTGCTCCGGGGCCTCGAGGCGGGGGCCGACAACTTCGTGCGCAAGCCCTTCGATCCGGACCACCTGCTCGGTCGGATCCGGAGCGTGCTGGCCACCCGGGAGCTGCGCAACACGCCCGGCGTGCACGTCGGGCTCCCGGTCCAGTTCCGGGGGCAGCCCTACCGCTTCAGCCAGGATCGCCTTCAGCTCCTGGACGTGCTCCTGTCGACCTACGAGGACGCGCTCCAACAGAACGCGCAGCTGGAGGACCGGATCGCCCAGCGCACGGCGGCGCTGGAGGTGGAGCTGGGGGAGCGGGCGCGAGCGCTCGATCGGCAGCTGCTGGCCCGGCAGGTGCTGGCGATCCTGAACGAGCAGGCGGACGACACGGATGTCGTTCGGGACGTCGTGGCGGCGATCAGGCGGGGCACGGGCTTCGACGCGGTGGGCATCCGGCTCAAGGTCGGCGAGGAGTTCCCGTACTTCCAGACGGACGGATTCTCCGAGGGCCTCGTCCGAAAGAAGCGCCTGCTCTGTGGCCGCGCGGACGGTGGGGAGCTGCCTGGCCAGCAGCCGGGCAGCTCCGTCCTGCCGTGCACGTGCGGGGCCGTGCTCGCGGGTCTGACCCGGGCGGAGCTCCCGTTCTTCACCAAGGCCGGCAGCTTCTGGACCAACAGCGCGACGGAGCTCCTCGCCTCCATGCCCGGACCGGCTCCGGGGGTGGAGACCTCCAACCGGTGCATCCGCCAGGGCTACGAGTCGATGGCCCTGGTCCCGCTGCGGGCCGGAGGGGAGGTCCTGGGGCTGCTGCAGCTCAACGACCGGCGAAAGGACCTGTTCGGCCCCAACCCGGAGAAGATCGAGTTCCTCGAGGCCCTGGGCGGCAACATCGGCGTCGCCCTGGCCCGGAGGCAGGCCGAGGCGCGGGTGCAGGCCGTCTCGCGGTTCCCCGAGGAGAACCCGCACCCGGTCCTCCGGTTCGAGCCCGACGGCACGCTCCAGTACGCCAACCCGGCCGCGGCGCCGATCCTGCGGCTCTGGGGTTGCGCGCCCGGCCTCCTCGCGCCGCCCGACTGGGTCGCCCTCGTCTCCGACGTGACGGCCACCGGGGAGCGACGGGCGACCGAGGTGAGCTGCTTCGGCCGGACCTACGTGTTCGACATCGTGCCCATCCCGGGCGCCGGGTACGCAAACGCCTACGGCGAGGACGCCACCGAGCAGCAGCGGTTGGAGGCGGAGCGCGCCGAGCTCCAGCAGCAGCTCGCGGTCTCGCAGAAGCTGGAGGCCATCGGCAGCCGCGCGGGAGGCGTCGCCCACGACTTCAACAACCTGCTGACGGTCATCAAGGGGTACACGCGCTTCGCCCTCAAGCGCGTGGGCGATGACCAGCGGCTCGAGCAGGACCTGCGCGAGGTGATGAGCGCCGCCGACCGCGCCGCGGGACTCACCCGGCAGCTGCTCGCGTTCAGCCGCAAGCAGATCCTCGAACCGGAGGTGCTCGACTTGAACGAGACGGCGACCGGGATGGAGGGGATGCTCCACCGGCTCATCGGCGAGGGCATCGAGCTGGTGCTGCGCCTGAAGCCCGATCTGGGCCTCGTGCTGGCCGACCCGGGGCAGATCGAGCAGGTGCTCATGAACCTCGTCGTCAACGCCTGCGACGCCATGCCCCAGGGAGGCCGGCTGACCATCGAGACCGCCAACGTCGAGCTGGGCGCGGAGTATGCGGCCCAGCACCCCGCGGTGGTGCCCGGTCCCTACGTGCTGCTGGCGGTCTCGGACACGGGCCACGGCATGGACGAGGCGACCCGGACCAGGCTGTTCGAGCCCTTCTTCACCACCAAGGCCAAGGGCAAGGGCACGGGCCTGGGCCTGTCGATGGTCCACGGCATCGTCAAGCAGAGCGGCGGCAACATCTGGGTCTACAGCGAGCCGGGCCTCGGCACCACCTTCAAGATCTACCTTCCGCACGACGAGTCGCTGACCCCCCCGGTGCCGTCCGGCGCGTCGTGGCCTCCGGTCCGCGTCGCCGGCACCGAGACGATCCTGCTGGTGGAGGACGAGCGGGCGGTGCGCAACATCGCCGCGCGGGTGCTCCGGGACGCGGGCTACACCGTCCTCGTGGCGGACTGCGGGGCGGACGCGCTGCGGGTCAGCGCGGGCCATGAAGCCGCGATCCACCTCCTCTTGACCGACGTCGTCATGCCGGACATGAACGGCAAGGCGCTGGCGGAGCGGATCGTCGACGTGCGGCCCGACACCCGGGTGCTGTTCATGTCCGGCTACACCGACAACGCCATCGTGCACCACGGCCGCCTGGACGAAGGCACCCACTTCCTGGGCAAGCCGTTCGCTGCGAGGGACCTGGAGGCCAAGGTCCGGGAGGTGCTGGACAGCGAGATGGTGCCGAGCAGGTGGGCGTTGCCCGCGCCGCTGCCAGCCGAGGGCCCCGCGGAGCCCGCCGCGCCCCTGGAGCTCCCCGTGGAGCTGCGGCGCCGGCTCCGACGGGCCGTGGTGTCGGCCCGCTACGACGACCTGGTCGAGCTGGTCGAAGGGCTGCGGGACGGGCAGCCCGAGCTGGCGGCCCGACTCCGCCGCATGGCCGATCTGTTCGACTACGACGGCATCCAGGGGCTCCTGGGCGAGGCCGGGGAGGAATCCGATGCCTTCTGACGTGAGCGGCAGCAGCGTGCTGATCGTGGACGACGCCCCGGAGAACCTCCGCGTGCTCGTCCGGCTGCTTCGGGCCGCGGGCCTCGTGCCCCGGCCGGTCCCCGACGGCCGTCTGGCGATCGAAGCGGCCCTGGCCGATCCGCCGGATCTGATCCTCATGGACATCCGCATGCCCGGCCTGTCCGGCTTCGACGTCTGCCGCCAGATGAAGCAGAACGCCCGCCTGCGTGACATCCCGGTGGTCTTCATGAGCGGGCTGCAGGGCTTCGAGGAGAAGATCGAGGCGTTCCGGGTCGGCGGGGTGGACTACGTGTCCAAGCCCTTCAACGAGGAGGAACTGCTCGCCCGGACGACGACGCACCTGCACCTCAGGCGGCTGCAGCTGGCCCTGGAGTCCCACAACACCGACCTGGAGCGGCGCGTGGCCGAGCAGGTCAAGGCGACCACCGGATCCCAGCTGGCGACGATCTTCGCGCTGGCCAAGCTCGCCGAGGCGCGCGACGACGACACCGGCCACCACGTCGAGCGGGTGCAGACGTTCGCGCAGCGGCTGGCCGAGCAGATGGCGGGCATGGGGCTCGCGGCGGGACACCTCACGCCGGAGTTCATCGACACCCTGTACCAGACCGCGTCGCTGCACGATCTGGGCAAGGTGGCGGTTCGGGACGCGGTGCTCCTCAAGCCGGGCCAGCTCGACGCCGCCGAGTTCGCCGAGATGCAGGAGCACTGCGCGTTGGGGGCCAACACGCTCGCCGCGGTGCTGGAGCGCCACCCGGACAACCAGTTCCTGCGCATGGGCGTGGACGTGGCGCGCTCCCACCACGAGCGGTGGGACGGCGGGGGCTACCCGGACGGGCTGGTGGGCGAGGCGATCCCCCTGGCGGCGCGGATCGTGGCCGTCGCGGACGTCTACGACGCGCTGACCTCGGGCCGCTGCTACCGCGACGCCTTCAGCCACGAGCAGACCTGCGCGATGCTGCACGAGGGCGACGGCACCCACTTCGACCCCGACGTCCTCAGCGCCTTCCGGGTCCTGGAGGACGAGCTCCAGCGCACCCGCCAGGAGATGTCCGAGCGCTGAGCGCGGCGCGCGGAGCCTCAGCCCTGGGGCGTGGCCCCCACGTACCGCAGGATCAGCTCCACGATCTCGTCCTCGAACCGCGGGTCCTCCAGCAGCTCGGAGCGCCGCACCACCGTCTCGAACGCCAGCGCGTCCACCGTGCGCTGGATGATGAAGGCGGCGATCTCCAGCGGCATCTCCCGCAGCGCGTCGGCCCGGGCCTGCAGCGCCGCCACGATGATCGCCCCGAAGGCCTGCTCCAGCTCCGGTAGGGGTTTGAGCGCGATCAGGCGCCGCCGCTGCTCCAGCAGCACCCGTGTCAGCTTCGGATCGTCCCGATGAAATCGGATCAGCGTGCCCACCACCCGCCTGACCAGGTCCCGCAGCGGCCCGTCCAGGGGCGGCTGCAGCGCCTCGCTCATCAACACGAGCTGGGCCCGCTCCTGCCGCTCCAACACCGCGTAGATCAGCGCGTCTCGCCCCGGGAAGTACTGGTACAGCGATCCCACCGACACCCCGGCCACGGCCGCGATCCGGTTGGTGCTCACCGCCTCCGCCCCCTCGGTCCGTAAAACGCGAGCGGTCGCCTCCACCAGGGCCGCAACCATCGCGATGGACCGGGGCTGCGTCGGTATTTTGCGAAGGATCACGCTGTCTTGCGGTTTCTGCACGCCTGTCTCCGAACGCGAGTAGGAAATGCGAGCTTTTACTCGTATTGTAGCGGCCTGCCAAGGGCCGAGGCCCCGAGGAGAACACCGATGAGCCGCAAGTCGATCCCCCTGCAAGGCCGCAGCCACGCCGATGTCCTCGAGGAGATGGGCGGCTTCCGCGCGGACGACGCCGACTACAAGGCCGGCCGGACCTGGAGCCTCGTGTACTACACCGGCGAGGAGCACAGCGCCTTCCTCAAGAAGGCCCACAACACGTACTTCTCCGAGAACGGCCTGAACCCCATGGCGTTCAAGAGCCTCAAGCGCATGGAGACCGAGGTCGTGCAGATGGCCGCGGGCATGCTCAACGGCGGCGACGACGCCGTGGGCACCATGACGTCCGGCGGCACCGAGTCCCTGCTGATGGCGGTCAAGGCCGCCCGGGACCGCGCCCGCGCCCTGCGGCCCTGGATCCGCCGCCCCAACATGGTCCTGCCCCGCACGATCCACGTGGCCGTGGACAAGGCCGCCCACTACTTCGGGGTGAAGGCGCGCTACGTGGACATCGGGCCCGACACCCGGGCGGACGTCGAGGCGATGGGCAAGGCCATCGACCGCAACACGATCCTGCTCGCCGCCTCGGCCCCCCAGTACCCCTACGTGACCATCGATCCCATCGAGGAACTCGGCCAGATCGCCCTGAAGAAGAAGATCCCGTTCCACGTGGACGCCTGCTTCGGCGGCTTCATGCTCCCGTGGCTGGAGAAGCTCGGGCACCCGCTGCCGCTGTGGGACTTCCGGGTGCCGGGCGTCACGTCCATCTCCGCGGACCTGCACAAGTACGGCTACGCATCCAAGGGCGCCTCCGTCGTCATCTACAGGGACATGTCCTACCTCAAGCACCAGTTCTTCATCAGCACGGACTGGCCCGGCGGGATCTACGCCTCGCCGTCCATGGCCGGCACCCGCGCCGGCGGCCCCATCGCCGCGGCCTGGGCGACGATGATGGCCATGGGCGAGTCGGGCTACCTGGAGCTCGCGGCCCAGGCGCTGGACACCACCAAGCGCCTGCGGGCGGGCATCGAGGCCATCCCGCAGCTGCGCCTGATGGGTGAGTTCCACATGACCGCGGTGACCTGGGCCGCCGCCGGCGACGTGAGCGTGTACGCCATCGCCGATCTGATGGCGGAGCGGGGCTGGGGCTGCGACCGTCAGCAGAACCCCGCCAGCATCCACCTGACCGTCAACGCCAACAACGCCGCCTCGGTGGACGCCTACCTCGCCGATCTGGCGGAGTGCGCGGCCCACGTGCAGGCCCACCCCGAGCTGGCCGACGAGGGCGAAGCGGCCATGTACGGGATGATGGCCAAGGTCCCGATCCGCGGCCTCGTGCGGCACTCCATCGGCAAGGTCATGGAGGCCATGTACAGCCCCTCGGGGGAGGTGCCGGACCTGAGCAAGCTCGGGGAGGGCGAAGACGACGGGGTCGTGATGAAGCTGATCAGCAAGTACGGAGATCAGGCGATGAGCGTCCTGGACCGGCTTGACGGCCTGCGCCCGAAGGGACGCTCCTGATGCTGCGCATCGCCTACGCCCGCGTCGCCCAGGAGAGCAACGCCTTCTCCCCCGTGCTCACCGAGCTGCTGGACTTCGAGCGCTGCCACTTCCACGAGGGCGCCGATCTGCACCACCGATGCGGACCGAAGGGGCAGGAGGTGGTGGACTGGATCAAGAACGCCGAGCTGAGCGGGTTCCGGCGCGCCGTCTCCAAGCTGGGCCGCGGGCAAATCGAGGCCGTGCCCCTGTTCGGCGCCTGGGCCATCCCCGGCGGACCCCTGTCCGTGACCTGCTTCTCGACCCTGCGGGACAAGCTCACGGCGATGCTGAAGGCTGCGGGACCAGTGGACGGCGTGTTCCTCTCCATGCACGGCGCCATGATGGCCCAGGGCAGCGACGATCCCGAGGCGGACCTCGTGGACGCCGTGCGCGCGGTGGTGGGGCCGGACGTGAAGATCGCGGTGAGCCTGGATCTGCACGCGCAGCTCCACGGCCGCTTCGTGGACAACGTGGACGTGCTCTGCGGCTACCGCACCAACCCCCACCGCGACCACGTGCGGGTGGGCTTTCGGTGCGGATCGATCCTGGTTGCCGCGCTGCTCGGTGAGGTCGCGCCGACGAGCGCATGGCGCAGCCTGCCCCTCATCTGCGGGGGCGGCACCACCATCGACTTCCTGCCCACCATGCGGCCCATCTACCGTTGGATGAAGCGGGCCGAGCGGGATCCGAGGGTGCTGTACGTGTCGCTGTTCAACGCGCACCTGTGGAACGACTCGCCGGATCTCGGCTGGGCGTCCCACGTGGTCACGGACAACGACCCCGCGCTCGCCGAGCGGCTCGCCGAGGAACTCGCAGACCTGCTCTGGTCCGTGCGCCACGAGCAGCCCCCAACCTTCCCCGAGGGCCACGAGGTCGTGGCGATGGTCCGCCAGGCGCGCCTGCAGCGCATGCTGGGCACCGTGTGCGTGTGCGACGCCTCGGACATCGTGGGGTGCGGGGCGGCCGGCGAGAACACGCGGCTGCTCGCCAGCATCCTCGAGCAGGGCCAGGGCCTGACCTGCTTCGTGCCGGTGCGGGACGCGGAGGTGGTGGACGCGCTGTTCGGCCATCCGGTGGGCGAGCGGGTCAGCGTGCACGTCGGCGGCAAGCTGCATCCGGAGGTGAACACGCCCCTGCGCATCGACGGGACCATGCTCGCCTCGCGGGATGGAGGCGGACTCGGTCGGACCATCGCCCTGGATCTGGGCCACGTGAAGCTCGTGGTCACGTCGGGCCCCGCCATGGCCATGAAGCCCGCCTTTTACAGCGACCTGGGGCTGGATCCGTGGCGCGCGGACATGGTCGTGGTGAAGTCGATGTTCCCGTTCCGGCTGTACTTCCTGGGGCACAACCGCAAGACGATCTACGCGCGCACCAAGGGCGTGACCGACTTCGACACCATGCACCAGGTCGCCTTCAACGACGCCGTGCACCCCCGGGACCTCGTCGAGCACTGGCGTCCCGCGGACCGCCGCCGTCGGGGCGTGCCTACGGCGTAGGGGGCGCCTGCGCTCCGGCCGCCCTTCGGACGGACCGGGAGCGCTGGTCCTCGGTGATCATCGGGGCGCCTCTTCGTCGGTCGCGTCGCGCCCTGGTCGTAGCCCCGGGCCGTCCAGGTGCTCGAACGCCAGCAGGATGAGCTCGTCACGGGTGCGCTCCCGCCGCACGGTCCGGGCGTTGAGGCGGAACGTGCGCGTCCCGGCGGCGCCCGACGACAGGGTCACGTCGTGGTCTTCGAAGCTGCCGTGCTGCGGGAGGATGTCCTCGAGCAGACCGCGCAGGGCCGGGGTGTCCCACCGTCCATCGTTGAGCGCGAAGAGGTCGCGGCCCTCGATCTGCTCCCGGGTCGTCTGAAACGTGCGGTGGAAGGCGGCGTTGGCCAGCTGGATCCGCATTCCTCCGTCGAGGACGAGCAGCGGCTCCCGGACGCTGGCCACGATGCTCTGGGCGAGGCCCTCGGCGTCGCGCGCGGCGAGTTCCTCCGCCTTGGCGCGGGAGATGTCCACGAAGGTGATCACCGCGCCTTCGATCACGTTGTCCAGGGTCCGGTAGGGCCGGATGCGCATCAGGTACCAGGCTCCGTTCCCGGTCTGCACCTCCGCCTCCACCGGGACCAGCGTGTCCAGGACGCTCTGGGTGTCTTGCACCAGGCGGTCGTAGCTGACGAGGTTGGACACCACGTGCCCGACGGGCCGCCCGACGTCGCCGGGGATCAGGTTGATCAGCTGGGTGGCGGTGGGCGTGTAGCGCCGGATCAGCATCTTGTGATCCACGAAGAGCGTCGCGATGCCCGTGCCGGCCATCAGGTTGTTCAGGTCGTTGTTGGCGCGGGCGCTGTCCGTCGCCTTGGCCTGCAGCTCGGCGTTGACCGTCGCCAGCTCCTCGTTGACCGACTGCATCTCCTCCTGGGACGTCTCGAGCTCCTCGTTGGTGGACTGGAGCTCTTCGTTCATGGACTGCATCTCCTCGAGGGCGGAGCGGAGATCGTCGTTGGAGGTCTGCAGCTCCTCGAGGGCGGCCTCGAGGTACTCCTCCTTGGCCCGCAGATCGCGCTCCAGCTCGGTCAACCGGGGATCCGTCGGCAGCTCCCCGGCGCCCTCCGGGATCGCCGCGGGCGCGGGCTCGGGAGCGGCCGGCTCCTCCTCGAACACGACGAGGAAGAGGTCCCTCCGGGCCTCGCCCGAGGCGTCGAGGACGGGCCTGACAGTGACGCCGACGGTGATGTCCCGGCCCTCGGCGCGCAGCCGCTGGCGGGGGCGCGACGCGACCTCCCCATGGGTCACGGCCCGGTGCAGGGCGCTGGTGACGGCGCGGCGCAGCCCGTTCCGGGCCATCGCGAGGACGTTGAGGCTCGCGTCTCCCGGCGCCGGCTCCAGATACCTGCCAGCGCGCCCGTACAGGTGCAGGATCTCGCCACGCCCGTCCACGAGCACGCCGACCTGCGCGTAGTGCTGGAGCAGCGCCGCTTCAGCGAGGCCCTGGAGATCATCGACCCCCGCGGTGGCTCCGGGCGGACGGGCGGTTGGGCGCCTCCCTCCGCCGCGGGGGCGGGGGGCCCGGTAGTCGCGCAGCGGACTCATCGCCGTCCCGGGCAGGTCGGGCATCCGCTCGTGGATCTTGCTCGCCTGATCGAGCACCGAGAACAGCGACTTGGACTTCCCCACGGTCTCCGAAGCGCCCAGGAAGAGCACGCCGTGGGGCCTCAGGGCGTAGTGGAACACCGAGATGAGCCGTGCTTGCGTCTCCGCGTTGAGGTAGATGAGCACGTTGCGGCAGCTGATCAGGTCCAGCCTGGAGAACGGCGGGTCCCGGATCAGATCCTGCTCGGAGAAGATGATCAGATCCCGCAGGCTCCTGCACACCCGGAACTCGCCCGTGTCCGCGTCCTGCGTGAAGAAGCGGTCCAGGCGCTCGGGCGAGACGTCGTCGGCGATGCTCGCCGCGAAGACCCCCCGGCGGGCCTGCTCGATCGCCCGCCTGTCGATGTCCGTGGCGAAGATCTGCACATCGACCCGGCGCTTGAGGAGCGCCAGGTGCTCCGTCACCAGCATGCCCAGGGAGTAGGCCTCCTCGCCCGTGGAGCAGCCGGCGATCCAGATCTTGAGGGTGTCGCCGGTGGGCTCCTCGCGGGTGCGCCGAGGGATGGCCTCGCACAGCCGGGGGATGACGAGCCGCTCCAGGGCGGCGAAGGCGTCGGGGTCCCGGAAGAACCTGGTGACCCCGATCAGCAGATCCTGGAACAGCGCATCGACCTCGGCGGGCTCCTGCCGCAGCAGGTGCAGGTAGTCGGCGGGCTCCTCCAGCCGGTGCACGGCCATCCGGCGCTGCACCCGGCGCACGACCGTGTTGGTCTTGTAGCTGGAGAAGTCGTGCCCGGTCCCGTCAAGCAGGACGTCGCACACCTCGTCGAGCACCTCGAGGAGACTGGTTCGGACGCCCGAGGGGGAGCTGCCGCCTCGGAGGGGCTGCTCGAGCCAGGACGCGAGCTGCGCCGGCATGTCCTCGGGGGCCAGCACCCAGTCAACCAGGCCCGTGGCGATCGCGCTGCGCGGCATGCCGTCGAACTCGGTGGACTCGGGATCCTGGACCATGAGCACGCCGCCGGCGTCCTTGATGGCGCGGGCGCCCAGGGAGCCGTCGCTGCCGGTGCCCGACAGGATCACGCCGATGCACCGCTCTCCCTGATCCTGGGCCAGGGAGCGGAAGAACGCGTCGATGGCCAGTCGGGGACGGCCCCCCCTGCTCGGGGTCGCGATCCGCAGCACGCCGTGCACGATGGTCAGGTCGGAGTTGGGCGGGATGACGTAGACGCAGCCGGGCTCGACCCGCGCGCCGTCCGTGGCCTCCTCGACGCTCATCGCTGTGTGCCGCCCGATCAGCTCGGACAGGATGCTCTTGTGTCCGGGGGCGAGGTGCTGGACCACCACGATGGCCACCGCCTGCTGCGTCTCGGGCGACAGCGCCGTGAAGAACGCCTCCAGCGCCGCCAGCCCTCCGGCGGAGGCGCCGATGCCTACGATGCAGATGTCGCCGTGGTCACGCTGGAGATGAGTCATCGGGCTCCCCCGTCCGTGGGGAGTGACACTACAGGGATGGCGTCCTCTCTACGACCCGGGCGACTGTGGCCAGGACGTCCTCCTCCTCGAAGGGCTTCTTCAGGTAGCCCCGACCCAGGCCCGCGAGGAACGTCCGCGCCTCGGGGGTGAAGACGCCGCCGGTCATGAAGACCACCCGCTCGGACAGCTCCGGGCGGTGCTCGCGCACCCAGTCGTACAGATCCATGCCGCTTCGGACCGGCATGGACAGGTCGCACAGGATCACGTCGAAGGGCTCGGCCAGGAGCGCCACGGCCTCGTCCACCGATCCTGCGCCCGCCACGTCGTGGTGCTCGGAGATGATCTCGGTGAGCACGGCGAGGATCTGCGGCTCGTCGTCCACCACGAGGACCCGGCTGCGGGACTGCCGGGCCGGGACCTCGACGGGGGCGTGCGAAGGGACCGTCGTGCGGGCGCTCATCGCGGTCCGCTCTGTCGCGGCCCGGGTGCAGGCTCGTGACTCTGGGCTCGCACGACCGACTGGGCCACGCCGGGCAGGAAGTCGACGAGCGCCTTCATGAGATCCGCCTGCCGTGGGGGCTTGTCCAGGCAGCGGACGGCGCCGAGGTCGAGGAGCCGTCGCCGGGCGTCGGGGCTGAGCATCCCGCTGAGCACCACCACCGAGGTGCCGTCGAGGTCGGGGAACGTGCGTAGCTGGCGGAGCACCTCGAAGCCGTCGAGGCCCGGCATGACGAGGTCGAGCAGGAGGAGGTGGGGGCGGAAGCTGGCGAGGAGCAGCCCGGCCGACAGCCCGTCGTGGGCTGCTCGGACATCGGCGTGGGGGGCCAGCTCGGCGAGCGTCGCGACGAGCGCGGCGACGAGCGGCTCGTCGTCATCCACCACGACGATCCGCGCGGCGCTGGCGGTGAGGAACGCCGGAGCGGACATCCCCTGGGCGACCATGAAGCTCGCCAGCGCCGTCGGCCGGATCCGCCAGCGCCCGCCGCCGGTCTGGTAGGCCGGCAGCCGACCTGCCTTGACCCAGCGCAGAACGGAGCGGGCGTGCACCGCCATCAGCGCCGCCGCCTGCTCCGTAGAGAGGTCCTTCGTGTGGGGGGTGTACTCAGGCATGGGTGTCCGCACTGGAATCCACAGCTCTGGCCGCGTTCTCGACGAGCTCATCGAGCTCTGCGGGTTCGATGCCCAGCTGGCGAAGGGTGGGCTCCATGTCAGGATCCTCCTGCCCCGGCAGGTAGGTGTACCCGGCGCGACAGGTCCCCATCCACGCCGCGAACACGACGAGCCGCAGCGTTCTGGCGACCCGGGACTGGGGCGCGCGCGGGGGGTGGTGGTGGGCTCCGGCGAGCTCTATCGCCGCCCCCTGCATGCCCCACTCGGACAGCAGCCGCCGTCCGACCTGTTCGTGGGAGCTCGCGAGCAGCGCGCCGGTGCGCTCGAGGAGCGCCGGGGCGGAGCGGTCCTCCAGCTCGAGCCCCGCCAGCAGGCGCACGATGACCAGCTCCCCCAGGTTGTGAAGCATCGCGGCGACGTAGACATCCTCTGGCTCGTCGAGGTTCAGGCGCACCGCGAGCGCCCGGGCGGTGCAGGCCGTGATGACCACGTTCTTCCACATCGCCCCGAGCACGTCGCGCAAGGGACCGGCGGGAACCTCGAAGAGCCCGTGCACGATGGCAGTCTGGGCCAGGGCGAGCACGCGCTTGTTGCCCAGACGCAGGCAGGCGGTCCGCACGTTGGTGACCGGTGTGCCCCCGCGGAACATGCTGCTGTTTGCGGTGCGAAGCAGCGCGACGGTCACCGTCGGGTCCTTGGAGACCACCTCGACGATGTCGCTCACCCTGGGCATGGGCTCGGTCATCAGGCGCTGGACGTCGTTGGCGATGCGGGCGATGGCGGGCAGCTGGTAGTTGCCTCCATCCAGGATCCTGGTGATCTCCGCGGCCAGATCGCGGACGGCGGGTGGGGCCTGCTTCTGCCCCCTCCCGGGGACGGCGACGGGTGCAAGGGGCTGGGCTCGACGGAAGCGGGAGACCGCCACGGTGGGCTCGCGCTCCGGGGGGGCCGGCCCGGTGAACCGCAGGCTGCTGCGTGCCCTGGGCGGCGTCCGGTCCAACACCCGGGCGAGGGTCGCTTCGAGGTCGTCGCCGCTGAACGGCTTGCGGAGGAACTCGGCCGCACCTTCCCTCTTCAAGGCGATCACGTCCTCCGGGGTCCCCGTGCCGCTCATGGCGATCACCGGCACGCGCAGACCGCGCCGGGCCAGCTCCTGGAGCAGAAGGTGGCCGTCCAGGACGGGCATGCGCAGATCCACCAGGGCGACGTCGAAGTCCTCGTAGGCGAGGCTCTGGACCGCCGCCTGCGCGTCGGCCGCCTCGTGGGCCTCGTACCCGAGGTCGCCGAGCAGCTCCACCAGGGCCTCTCGGAATGCCTGCTCGTCGTCGACAACGAGCACGCTTCGTCGTCTCGATCTCATCGCTCAGCCCTCCGGTGAGGGGATGGTGGGCTCGAGCTCCCAGGAGGCCGCGGCCAGCTCGTCCAGAAACGAGCGGAGGCCCGCGAGCGCCTCGTCGATGTGGGCCTGTCCTGCGTCGATGCGGTCGTGCAGGGCGAGGCGCTCCGCCTGGGAGAGGTCCTTGGCCGCGCGCAGCTGGGCCAACGACCGGCGGACCGAGGCGGACCGGAGCACGGCGGTGGCGAGGAAGCCGTTGCTGTCGTGAACGACCGACAGGACCAGCCGGGCGACCGCGGCGCGCGCCGCCGGCTCGTCCGGAAGCGAAGCGTTCTCTGAAAACAAGGAGTCGAAGCTGATGACCATGAATGCGCAACCCGGCGGATGGCCCTGACTCCAGAGTCGGTCTGGAGTAGACAGAACACTCATACCTGACAGAGCGGACACTGCCCAGCGGCTTGATCAGGGTCCTGTGACCCGATCAGGGTGAGTCCTACAGGGGCATCCACTCGATCATGCTGCTGCAGGAGGCCCGCCGGTCCCCGCCGTAGTACGAGGCGAACACCCACCCCGTGCTCTCGGCCTGCACGGTGTCCAGCTGGACCGGCCAGGTCGCGGTCTCGGGGCTGCAGATCGGATCGGGATACAGCGTCCAGGACGTGTACGCCGACCCGTTGGGCGGAAACACATAGAAGTAGCCGCTCGTGCTGCCCTGGGGATCGTCGGGGAGCCCGGTCCAGGCGAGCTCCGGCCGGTAGGTCCACACCTCCCCCGGGGTGGCCGAGAAGATCCGCGGAATGTCGAACAGGTCCGGCACGTGCACGGGCTCGTCGGGGCTCGGCAGCGACACATCGAAGGTCTGGCTGTGCCAGTCGCAGCCGGACTGGTCCGACCGCTGCACGCCGATCTGCAGATCCAGGGGACTCCCGGTGTCCACGACCCACAGATCGGCGGGCTGCCCGGTGGCCACGCTGTCCAGGATCGGCACATACAGCGGGGTCCACTCGGTCACCGATCCCACGACCTGACGCGCGGTCACGCTGGTGACGACCGGATCGACCGCGCCGTCCCAGGTGCCCGGCACGAGATCGTCGGTGGACAGCGTCAGCTCCAACACCTCGTCTTCGACCTCCCCGATCACCCCACCCGAGCCCATGCCCCACACGATCACGCCCACGTCGAGCTCGGAGAGCGCGAGCCACCAGGCCTGGGCCGGCTCGGTGCGCAGGGTGATGAACCAGCTGCCGTCGTCGTCTTGCTGGGGGGCCACGGCGGTCACGGACTCCAGCCACGTCGAGCTGCCGATCCTGCGCGCCCAGCTGCCCGAGATCGTGCCCGCGTCCGTGAAGCCGTCGAGTCGCACCCGGATGTCCACCTCGTCGCCCCCGCGCCGGGAGTTGGAGGAGTACACCTCGTGGTCGTGCTCGCGCTCGCAGTCGGCGTAGGTGGTCACGGAGGTCGGCGACTCGTAGAAGTCCACCTGCTGGGGCGCGCTGTCCGGGATCTCGATGGAGTACCGACCCTGGAGGTCGGTCGTGTCCACCGCCTGTCCGACGCTGACGTCCATGCCGGAGATCGCCTCGTCCGTGGACCAGTCGACCACCTGCCCCGTGAACCGAAAGCTCACGTCGTCGTCGTCGTCCGGCGCTGGCACCGGCTCGTACTCATCCGGTTCGCTCGGACAGCCCGCGCCCGAAAACGCCAGGACAGCAACCACGACCCACAGACGGAAACGATGCATCAGGCCCCCCCAGTCGGGGCCAGCTTCCTACATGCGGCGGCGCAACGCGAGCCCGAAGGCGCCCAGGAGCAGCGCCAGGAAGGCCGTGGGCTCCTCGTTGGCGGCGCTGCAGCCGCCCTCGCAGGCGCCCCAGTTGCCGATCTGGGCGGTGTCGTAGGCCTTGACGATGGCCGAACACACGGGCGAGCCCGCGTTGGGCACGGCCGCGAAGCCCTCGTCGCAGGAGCAGGTGGCGAAGCCGTTGACCGACACGCACTCACCGAACTCGCCGCAGTTGGCGAAGGCGCACGGGTCCGGCGCGTCGGCGCCCAGGTCGGCGGTCAGGAAGTCCCAGGTGCGGTCCTGACAGACGATGCTGGGGACCTCGGCCTGCCCGGGCAGGGGGGCGAGCATGACCTCGCGGGCCACGAAGCCGACCTCGCAGCCGCAGCCCTCGATGCCGGCGTCCGTGGTGGCGCAGAAGCCGCCCACGCCGCAGTAGGTGGACCCGCAGGGGATCATCGCCGTGTTCGCGTTGGGCCCGCAGGCCTCGATGCGGGGGCGCTCGGACAGGTCGAGCACGCCGCTCACCAGGGACGCCGCGGAGGGCCCGAACAGCGGATCGGACACCATCTCCTCGGGGTGGGCGCGGCCGTGGAAGCGGGTGAGGAAGTCGCGCCGCCCGAGCATGGCGGTCAGGGCCTGCTGGGACTCGTCGAAGTCCTCCTGGGAGCCGCTGCCGGCCGCGAACTGGGAGATCCCTGCCGTGAGGTTCGACACGCTGGTGGAGTTGGCCGACATCTCGGTGACGAAGCCCTGCCCGCCCACCTCGTCCAGCTGCAGCGACAGCAGCGAGTGGTAGTTGTTCTGCCCTGACATGGGGTTGGCCTGCAGGCGATCAATGTCGATCTCCATGCTCATCCAGTTGATGGACTCGTAGTTGCTGTCCCCCAGCACGAAGACCAGCAGGCCCATCTCGGGCTCGGCGGCGATCGAGGTCAGACGGAGCGGGATCATGGGCTCGGTGCCCGGCCACGTGACGGACAGGGGCGCGATCTCGGCGACGTCGGCGCCCGCGACGAGCTTGACGCCCAGGAAGGCGAGGCCGTCGGACACGTAGTCGGCGATGGACGGCTCCATGGCCGGCGTGACGAGGTACCCGTTGGTGTTGAGCCAGTCGATGAGCGCCTGGGCGTCTCCCGCCTGGATCAGCTCGTTGTCGAAGGGTCCGACGGTGGGCAGGTCGGTGACGTCCACGCCGCCGTCGTCGTCGTCGCCGAAGTTGGCAGAGTCCTGGGGGGCCAGGAAGCGGTCGCCCCCCATCCCCGGGGTCTGGGCGCTGCACTTCGTCTGGGGCGGGATCACCGTGGGGACCGTGGCGAGCTCGAGGATCCGCAGCACGTCCGGCGGGGTGAGCGCGAGGTCCGGCACGGGCATGGCGTCGCTGATCGGGATGGGCAGCAGCCAGGAGAAGGACTGGGGGTCACCGCCGTACTGGATGTCCACGGTGGTCGTCACGGTGCGGTTGTCGGGATCGACCTCGAACAGGATCCGTTCACCGGACTGCTCGACGGGGATGGGGGTGCCCCCGTCGCAGAACAGACCACCGCAAGCCAACGCCGCGGCTGGGGTAAGAAGGGAGATGAGGACGGTGGAAATGAGTGTGCGCATTGGGGCCTCCGCGAGCAGGGTCCTGCGAAGATCGGGCCAGCGCAAGCAGGCATCGGGTGGAGGAATGATGGATCGATTCGTTTGTTGGTCGGCGGCCGCGCTGATGGCCCCGCTGTTCGCCGGCTGCCCCTGCCAGGTGTTCGACGGGCTGGACTACCGGATCAGCTACCGATCCTGCATCGGAAAGCCGGATCTGCCGGTGCAGCGCTCCAGCGAGTGGGAGGTCACCATCATCGACGAGGAGGACATCGCGGTCACCTGGACCAGCGACGACCCTGCGGTCGTGTCCGCCACCGGCGACAGCGAGGCGGTGGTGCTGCGGGCGTGGGAGGTGGGCACCGCGGAGGTGACCTCGGTGCTCGCCGACGGCACCAGCGACCGCATGCGGTGGGACGTGACCCGCGCCACCTCGGCCACCCTCGTGGACATCTACACCGAGTGGGTGGCGGGCAGCCTCGACCCGCCCGACATGGATCTGTACGGGGATCTGCCGGTGCAGCCCGTCGGCGATCCGGTGCGGATGTGGCAGGGGACGTCCCTGGACCTGGACCTGCGCCTCGCCGACGCGGACGGGGGCGCCGTGCAGTGGGCGCCGTCGGCGCTGACGTCGGACGGCTCGATCCGGGTGGACGACACCAGCGCCGTGGTGCGTCTGACACCGGACGGCGCGGGGCAGGTGTTCGACGACGTGGGCGACACGCTCCTTTCGGTGTCCGTGCTCCCCGTCGAGGCGCTGGACACCGCGTCCATCGCGCTGGGGGTCCTGGAGCGGGCGCGGCAGGAGCCGGAGCCCGACGCCGGGTCCATGAGCATCGCGTGGCTCCGGGCGGTGGTGACGGACTCCAGCGACGACCTGATCCAGCAGGCCCCCCTGGTCTGGAGCGTGATCGGCGCCGGGTCGGTGCGCAGCCAGTCCGAAGGCGCTTCGTCGGACAGCACCGGGATCGCCCAGTGGATCCTGGAGGGGAGCGAGCTCGACAACTGGGACGCCGCCCGGGCCTGCGTGGTGGTGAGCCTTCCGACGGACACGGGCACGGTGAGCCGGTCGGCCTGGATCACGCCCGAGGGGGTGGAGCTGTACGACAACCACCGCTGCGGCAACCGGGGCTGCGCCTGCTCGGCCGTCGAGCCCACCGCTGCGCCGCTGGCGGTGGCGGCGTTCGCGGCCCTGGCGGGGTGGGTGCGTCGCCGCAGGGGCTGAGCCCGCCTGGCCCAAGAGCCCTATGCTGACGCAATGTTCCTGCGCGCGCGCCTCTGCCTCCTGCTCCTGCCCGTCCTGCTCGGGGCCTCGTGCGCCGACGGCGGGTTCGACGTGGCCGAGGACCCCGACGTCGTGGATCCCGTGCCCGTGATCGACGTGGACGGCGACGGCTCCCCCGCGGGCCAGGACTGCGACGACGCCGATCCCGACAACGCGCCGTTCTTCAACGAGTACTGCGACGGCGCGGACAACGACTGCGACGGGGTGATCGACAACGGGTTCGACGCCGACGGCGACGGCACCACCCGGTGTGGGCCGGATCTGGAGTTCGACACCCCCGACGACGACTGCGACGACGCGGATCCGCTGCGGTTCCCCAGCGCCACCGAGCTGTGCGACGGCATCGACAACAACTGCAACGCCCTGGTGGACGACGGGTTCGACGTGGACGGCGACGGCACCTCCCTGTGCGGTCCCGACGGCGAGCTGGGCACCGCGGACGATGACTGCGACGACGGCGACGCGCAGATCGAGCCGGGGATCTGGGACGACTGCGACGGCCAGGACGTCAACTGCAACGGGATCGTGGACGAGGACTGTCACACGGATCCAAACCAGGTCCTGTACTGCTGGGCCGACGGGGACGGGGACGGCTGGGGCGGCGCCTCGACCGTCGTCACCGCCGACGCCGACTGCGCCGATCCGGGGGAGTCGGGGCGACCGGGCGACTGCGACGACAGCGATCCGGCGATCCACCCCGGCGCCACGGACCTGCCCGGCAACGGCCTGGACGAGGACTGCAACGGCGCGGATCAGCAGAGCTCCTGCATCGGCACCACCATCTACGCCGCCGAGGGCGAGCCCAACGACGGGCCCTCGCAGACCAACCTGGTGCTGGCCGGGGACGGCGACGTCGTGCTCGACGGGTCGATCACCTGCGGCGCCGGGGCCAACGAGGACTGGTTCGTGGTGACGTTCGGCTGCGGGGGGCCGGTGTCGTTCGCGCTGGACTGGGTGGGCGCCAGCGATCTCGATCTGTACGTGACCGGCTCGGTCAGCGTCGCCGAGACCGGCCCCGGGCCCGTCACCGCCACCACGTCCGCGGCGGCCGGCAGCATGGTCGCCCACATCGCGTGTCCGGCGGGCGCGGCGGTGGCCTGGACGCTGACCATCGACTGGCTCTGAAGACGCCCGGGCCATGAACCACCCCGAGCGTCCCTCCCGCGCCGCCCGCGCCGCCGCCCTGCTGGTGGGGCTGCTCCTGTGCGCGCTGACCGCCTGGCTCTTCCCGGCGCCGTTCAACGCGCCCCTTGACGCCGAGATCGCCCACGCCGTCAACGAGGACTGGGACTGGCAGCTGTCCTCCTGGGAGGCGAGCCGCCGCCAGGTCCTCGACGGGATCGTGCCCACCTGGGCGCCCTGGATCAGCGGCGGGGTGCCCCTTCTGGGCAACCCGGAGAACCCGGCGCTGTTCCCGGGCTTCGTGCTGGTGCTGGCGATGGGCAGCGTGCCGGCCATGAAGATCCTGCTGATGTTGCAGTGGTGGCTGCTGGTGTGGGGCGCGTGGTGGGCGGGCCGCGAGATCGGCCTGTCGCCCCTGGCGGCGCACTTCGGGAGCCTCGCCCTCATCGCGTCGAGCTTCCTGCCGGAGTTCGTGGCCTGGGGACACCAGATGTTCCTGGGGCTGTGCTGGCGGCCCCTGGCCTGGGTCGCGCAGCGGCGGGGGCGGTGGGCGCTGGCGGGCGCGGCGCTGGCGATGCCCCTTCTGTACGGCGCCCACTACGTCTTCTTCTTCGGGGTGGTGTGGCTCGTGCTGGACGCGGTGCTGCGCTCCCTGGACGAGGACCGGCTGCGCTGGTTCGCGCCGGTGCTGATCGCCAACGGGCTGCTGCTGACGGTCGCGGACGGACCCGCCAACGCCGCGCTGTTCTGGCCCCTGGCGGCGGCGTTCCTCATCGCGGTGCTGCTCCAGCGGCCGGCCCGGGGTCTGCTGGAGCCCGAGGACGCGCTCCTGCCGCTGCTGGCGACGGGGCTCGTGGCGGCGCTGCTGATCGGCCCCAAGGTCCTCGCGGCGGGCGAGCTGGTGGGGGTCAGCGAGCGCCTCACGGCGCGCCTCGCCAACCCCGCCCTGAACGCGGGCTACGACCTCGGCCACGCCTGGGACGTGCTCCGGGGCGCGGTGGATCGGCCCGCGGGGCACGAGGGCCAGAACGTCTTCTTCAGCGGCTTCCCCGTGGCGGCCGGCTTGCTGGGCCTGTCCCTGGCGGGCTGGCGGCACCCCCGCTGGGGGCTGCTGGGGCTGTTCTTCTGGAGCCTGGGGTGGGCCGACGCCACGCCGGTCAACCTGCTCGAGGGGCTCAACCGCCTTCCGGGCTTCGATCTGCTCGGCAAGGTCGAGCGGTACTCGCTGCTCTGGACGCTCTTCCTGGGCTTCGGGATGGGCCACCTCGCCGACCGCCTGTACGCCCGGGCGGGGCGGATCGGCGCGGTGTTGATGCTCGCGGGCACCGGGGTGTGGCTCGTGGCCGCGCTGCCGCACTCCCGCCAGGACATCCACTCCGTGCAGCCCGCACCCACCGCCACGGAGGGGGAGTTCGCCCAGACCCGCGGGGGGGACCTGCCGGGCTTCGAGTCGATCCAGGCCAACCTGGGGCGGGTGGACGTGCGCATCGCGGCGCCGCCGGACCGGCTGCCCGAGGGGCTGTTGAGCCGCGACGAGCCCGGCTACCGCGGGGAGGCGTACCTGTCCGACGGCGGTCCGGTCCCGGTGGTGGTGATGGGATCCCGCAGCGCGGTGGCGGTGCCCCGGGCCGGGCAGGTGGTGCTGAACCAGACCTGGTACCCCGGCTGGACCGTGGACGGGGAGGCCACCCAGCCCTGGCGGGGCCTCGTGTCCGCGCAGCTGACGGCGGGCCCGCACACCTTCCGGTACTGGCCCCCGGGGCTCGGCCCCGCGCTGGCCCTGGCGGCCCTGACGTGGCTGGGCATCGGCGTGGCCCTGGTGCGCGCGTGGAGGCGACGATGAGCGTGCGCGTGCTGACCTGGAACCTGTTCGGGCTCTCGGACGAGCACCTCGACGTGCGGACCGAAGCGGCGATGTTCATCGCGCTGCTCGGGGGCACCCCCGAAGAGGTCCTGCAGGGAGGACGCCCGCCGCCGCCGCCGGACGTGCTGCTGCTGCAGGAGGTTGTGGAGCGCACCTGGCACGCCCACCTGCGGCCCCACCTGACCGCCGCGGGGTACACGATCCTGCCGCTGGCGCCCCGGCCGCGGGAGTACTTCGAGGTGATCGCGGTGCGCCCGCCGTTCGTCGTCACCGGCCACCAGGTCCACAAGCTGACGAGCGATCAGGGGCGCGAGCTGGTGGAGGTCACGGCGGAGCGCGACGGCGAATCCTGGCTCCTCCTGACCGCCCACCTGGAGAGCCTGCGCGCCGGCTCTGCCCTGCGGATGCAGCAGGCCCGCGTCGTGCTGGAGCGGCTGGCGAACCACGCCGGTCCCGCGCTCTTCGGGGGGGACACCAACCTGCGGGCCGAGGAGGCCGCGCAGCTCCCGGTGTCGTGCGACGCGTGGGAAGCGTGCGGGGGCAAGGCGTCCGAGCGCTGGACCTGGGGACACGGCAAAGGGTCCCGATCCCGGGGCGCGCGCTTCGACCGGATCTGGGGAGCGGGCGTCGCCTTCAGCGGGCTGCGCTGCGTCGGTCGGCAGCCCGTGACCCCGGACGGCCAGCCGCCGTCGGATCACGTGGGGGTGCTGGTCAGTTGCCGATCGTGACCGAGTCGCTGCCCGGGGGGCCGAACTGGTAGCCGTCGTCCGGGGTGACCACGCACTCCCAGACCTCGCCCGGCGACGTCAGGCTCGGGTTCACCTCACCCTGGTTGTCCAGGGCCGGGCTGCCGTTCTGGTTCCACCGGAACCCGTAGTTGAGCAGCTCGCCTTCGGGATCGATGGAGGGCGACACGATGATGCAGGCCAGCGCGTCGTCGGGTCCGGGCTCGGCGGGCTGCACCTCCACCACCGGCGCCGACGGCGGCTCGTTGGTCCCACCCTCGCCGATGTCCACCTCCACGATCGACGCCGGCCCGTCCAGGAGGCCGTCCGTGGGGGTGACGCGGCACTTCCAGTTCTCGCCGTCCGTCGTGAGCCCGGGGGTGATCTGCTGGGCGGTGATGTCGGGCTGGAGCACGTCGTCCACCAGCCACTCGAAGAAGTAGGTCACGCGGTCGCCGTCGGGATCGACCGCGGCCTCGACCAGCAGGCAGGTGAAGGGATCGTCGGGGGTGACCGAGCCGGGGGAGTCGATCTGCACGCTCGCGAAGCCCGGGGGCCGGTTGCCGACCGCGGAGTCGTCGTCGTCGCCCGAGTCGTCGTCGCCCGAGTCATCGTCGTCCCTGTCGACGGTGGCGTCGTCGTCGTCCGGGCAGACGGTCGGTTCGGCGGACGGGCAGCCCGCGACGAGCAGGGAGAGGAGGAGGAGAACCAGGCCAGGGCGGTGAGTGTGCATGGCGAGACCCTAGACCAGCGCGCCCGTCGCTGTATGGCCGAAGTCGGGCCCGCTACAGCCCCACCAGCGCCGCGCTGATCGTCCACAGCGTCTGTGCCGCCTCCGCGTCCCGAGCGCGTCGGCTGGGGGTGGTTCGCCGGGCGCTGGCCCAGTAGGCGCCGGTGCAGGTCCCGGCCTCTTCGCTGGTGGCCACGTGCAGCGACGTGCGCGCGCCCCGGGCCGGCGACAGGGACGCCCAGGAGGTCAGCTTCGCGCCCCACTTGAAGATCCCCGTGGTGTCGCCGTCCCCCGCGAAGCTGCTCCGCACCACCCCGGGGTGCACGGCGTGGGCCACCACCCCCGTGCCGTCCAGGCGCCGGGCCAGCTCCTTCGTGAACAGCACGTTGGCGAGCTTCGAGTCGCAGTACACGCGCACGTCCCAGTAGCGGCGGCGGGTGTACATCAGGTCGTCGAAGTCCAGCCCGAGGCTGAGGGCGTGGCCGGCGGACGACAGGGTCACCACCCGGGCCGGGGCGCGGCGGGTCAGCACGTCCAGGAGCAGGTTGGTGAGCAGGAAGTGCCCCAGGTGGTTTACGCCGAGCTGCGTCTCGAAGCCATCGACGGTCTCGGACCGGCCGGACAGGATCAGCCCGGCGTTGTTCACGAGCACGTCCAGGCGGTCGTGCTGCGCCAGGAACCGGTCCGCCGCCGCCCGGACCGACGCGAGGGAGGCGAGGTCCAGATCGAGCACCTCGACGGCCTGGTTGCCGGTGCTCGCCCGGATGTCCTCCGCCGCGGCCTGGGCCTTGGCGCGGTCGCGGCAGGCGAGCACGACGGTGGCGCCGCGCTGGGCGAGGCCGCGGGCCGTCTCCAGCCCCACGCCCACGTTCGCCCCCGTGACCAGACAGACCATGCCCTGCATCAGCTCTCCTTCGGGGGAGGCTACCTCAGGACCTCAGGGGCATCGTCCAGCAGAACCGCGCGCCGCCCAGATCGCTGCGGCTCACCTGGATCGTGCCGCGATGCACCCGGGCGCAGCCGCTGGCGATGGCGAGGCCCAGGCCGGTGCCGCCGGTGTCTCGGGAGCGCGCCGCGTCCAGGCGCACGAAGGGGTCGAAGATCGCCTCCCACATCGCCTCGGGCACGCCCGGTCCGTCGTCGTCCACGCACACCTGCAACCGTCCCGGTCCGCGCACCGCGCTCAGCCGGACCACGCCGTCGGCGTAGCGCACGGCGTTGTTGACGAGGTTTCCGATGGCCCGCTGGAAGAGCTTGCGGTCCAGGTCCACCACCCCCAGATCCCCCTCGAAGTGAAAGGTCACGACGACGTCTGCGCGCAGGCGCTGCCCGTCCTCCACCAGGAGCGACAGCAGCGGCTCCACCGAGGTGGGCTCCTTGTTGCCGTCGGCGCCCTCACCCTCCAGCCGGCTGAACTGCAGCAGCTCCCCCACGAGCCCGTCGAGCTCCTCGATGTCGCCCTCGGCCTCCTGGAGGCGCCGGGTGCGGTCCTCCGCCGTGGGGGCCATCTCGATCAGCTCCAGCGCGAACCGCAGGCGGGCCAGGGGCGTGCGCAGCTCGTGGGACACGCCGTGCAGCAGCGTCTTGCGCCCCTCCACCATGGTCTGCACGCGCTCCGCCATGGAGTTGAACGAGCCCGCGAGGCGCCCCGCGGCGTCCTGCCGCTCGATGTCCACCCGGGCCCCCAGCTCCCCGCCCCCCAGGCGCTCGGCGGTGGCCGAGATGGCGGACAGCTGGCTCTCCAGGGGCCGCACCATCAGGTAGACGGCGCCGCTGAGGCCGAGCAGGAGCAGCAGCGCGAGGGCGATCCCCCGGGGCCCTCGGAACAGCTCCGGCGGCGGAGGCCCCGGACGGAGCTCGGCGACCATGGGCATGCCGATGATCGGCAGGTAGATGGCCGGACCGGCGTCGCGGATCTGCACCACCGGCTCACCCGAGGCCAGGGCCCGGCGGGCGCTGTCTCCCAGGGATCCCACGACCGCCTCTTCGGGCAGCAGCACCACGGGGCTGCCCAGACGGGCCTCCAGCTCCGCCAGGACCGCCTGCCGATCCAGGGCGGGATCCCCGAGCTGGGCGGCGACCTCGTCGGGCCACACCCCCGCCATGCCGAACACCTGGTGATCCAGGTCCGCCTCGGGCGGAGGCATCAGCAGGGCCACCGCGGCCACGCTCGCGAGCAGCACGAGGACCAGCGCCGCATAGACGCGCAGGAACAAGCCGCGCATGGGGGCGCTCAGGGCTCCGGGACGAACTGGTAGCCGACGCCCCGAACCGTCTTGATCCGGTCGGCGTGCCGGGGATCGGCGGCGAGCTTGCGCCGGAGCTGGCTCACCCGCACGTCGATGGAGCGGTCGAGCCCGTCGTAGGCGATGCCCCGCAGCTCCTTGACCAGATCCTCCCGGGTGACGGGCTTGCCCGCCTTGCCTGCCAGGACCCAGAGCAGGTCGAACTCCGAGGACGTCAGATCCACGATCACCTCGTCGATCCGGGCCTCCCGGGCGGCCAGGTCCACCACCAGCGAGCCCACCACGACCCGACTCCGGTCGTCGGCCGCGGGCTGCTTGCGGCGCATCAGGGCGCGGATCCGGGCGAGCAGCAGGCGAGGGGACGCGGGCTTGGCCACGTAGTCGTCGGCCCCCATCTCCAGGCCCAGCACCTGGTCCACCTCGTCCCCCATGGCCGTCAGCATGAGGATGGGCCCCGACCACTGGGGGCGCAGGCGCCGGCAGATCGACAGCCCGTCCTCCCCTGGCAGCATCAGGTCCAGGATCACGAGGTCCGGATCCACGGCCAGCACGCGGTCCACGGCGCGGTCGCCCCGGCTCTCGTGGATGACCTCGTAGCCCGAGTGCCGCAGGTACTCACAGACCAGCGTCGCCAGGCGGGCGTCGTCTTCGACCAGCAGGATCTTGCCTTCGCTCATGCGCCGCAGCCTACTTCAGGGCCGCCATGCCCTGCCCGGCGGACACGTGGCCGGGCACGGTGAGGAGCACGGTCTTGAACGCCTGCTCGGCCTCGGCCGCCTTGCCCTGCCGGAGCATCGACCAGCCCAGCCCGGCCCGCATGTCGTTGTCGGACGGGTACTGGATGAGCACGGCGCGGTAGGCGGCCTCGGCCTCGCTGTAGCGCCCCGCGCTGAACAGCACCCACGCCAGCCGGGACAGGCCCGTGTAGTTGCCGGGGGCCACCGCCAGCAGAGCCTCGCAGGCGGCCTCGGTCTCGGCCCACAGGCGCAGGGCCATCAACGGCAGGGTCAGGCCTGCCATGGCCTCCGCGGACCGGGGCTGCAAGCTGATCGCGTCCCGGTAGGCGGTGACCGAGTCGGTGTAGCGCCCGTTGAGGTACAGCAGCCAGCCCCGGCGCAGGTGCAGCAGGTAGTCGGTGGACGCCGCCACCGCGACCTCGTCCATGCGGGCCAGGGCGCCGGCGTAGTCCCCCGAGGTCTCCAGCGAAAAGGACTGTTGGTACAGCTCGGTGACCGTGCTGCCGCCAGCGAGGGCGGTCTGGGGGACCAAGAGGGCGAACAGGACAATCAGCAGGGCTTGTTTCATCGTTTGATGCTCCCGGAGGTGTCGACGGTGACGCCGATGGTGAAGACGTGGGTCCAGCTCGTGCCGGACGAGGTGGTGTTGGCGGCGGCGCCCAGGGCGACGGCTTCGTAGCCGCCCCTCAAGCTGAGCCACGGGGTCAGGCGCCCGGACACGGTCAGCGCGGCGCCCCCGAGCTGGCGCTCGGCGGTGTTCCAGATGGCGGGCTCGTCGAAGCGGATCGGCGCCCAACCCACGCCCCCGCGGCCGGTCAGGGTGATGTCCAGCCGATCCGTGGGGGTCAGCAGGACGCTGCCCTGCAGCATGGCGCCGAC
The DNA here is from genome assembly GCA_937891735.1 of uncultured Pseudomonadota bacterium. Lineage (GTDB taxonomy): Bacteria > Myxococcota_A > UBA796 > UBA9615 > UBA9615 > JAGSHC01. The sequence goes on from CALAGR010000008.1 coordinate 56,028, forward strand.
GTCCGTGGTGGCCTCGGTCTCCGGGAACCAGCGGGTGAACTGCACCGCCGCATCCACGCTGAGGAGCGAGAACACCGGCACGCGGATCCCGGCGCCGATGAGCGCCGCTCGCCCATCGTCGAACGTGCTGATCGCCGCCTCGGCCCGCAGGGTGACGCCCACGGTCGCCCAGGCGCGGCCCCCCAACACAGTCTCGGTGACGTCGCGGCTGCTCCGATCCAGCAGGCCCACCAGGGCCTCGACGCCGTGCCCGGCGTGGGCCACCCCCAGCCGTCCCCAGAGCTCGCCCTGGGTGCCTGTCACCTTGGTCGCGTCCACCGTGCTCTGGATGGCGAGGAGCCGCCCCGTCAGCTCCAGGGTCACCAGATCCCCCAGCGACACCCAGCCCTGGAGCACGCCGCCGACGCCCGCGGAGCGCGTGCTGTTGGAGTACGCGTAGCCGGACAGCCAGAAGGCGCCCCCCGTGCGCCAGCGGGGCGCCGCGGCCTCCACCCCGGGACCCGCGCAGGCCACGTCCGCGTCCTGGGCGAGCAGGGCCGTGAACGCCTGGGAGGCGCGCACCCGGTCCCCCATCCCCAGGATCGTCCAGGCCAGACCGCAGGCCGCCGAGGCGTCGCCGGGGTCCAGGCGCAGCGCGGTCCGGTAGGCGGACGCGGCGCCCAGACGGGCCCAGGTGCCCGTCTGCCAGCGGGTGCTCTGGCGGCGGGACCAGGCCAGCAGGCGCCACGCGTCGCTGGACTCGGGGGCCAGCACGGTGGCCTCCCGGGCCGCCGCCCGGGCCTGGGTGACGCGGCCCAGCTGAAGCAGCGGCGTGACCTTGCCCATGGCCGTCTCCCAGGAGGCGCCGGACAGGGCCTCGGCCTGGGTCCAACCCTGCAAGGACTGCTCCCACGCCCCCCAGGTGGCGGCCACCTCGCCCAGCCGGCGGGCTGCGCCGTAGTCCTGCGGGTACGCCTGCAGCTCGGCCAGGGCCTGGGTGACGGCGGCGGGCAGGGACGCGGGATCGTCCTGGGCCCCGGCCGGGCGGGCGGGCGCGGAGACGGCGCCCATGAGGACGATGACGATGATCCAGGCGCTGGTGGACCGCTTGTCGTCGGTCATGGGCCCGACTCCAGCGGGGTGACGGTGAGCTCGCGGTCCCCGATCCTGACCCGCACGCGCTCCAGGCCCACGCCCAGCCGCAGCTTCGCTTCGGTCCGCACCGCACGTTGCCACGGGCGCTGGGGTTCGCCCACGCCGGTGATCAGCAAGTGCCCACCGCGCTTCTCGGAGCGGTACTCCACCGGCTGGTCCGCCGGCGGCAGCACGGCCGCGAGCGCATCACGCACCCACGCCAGGGGGTTGCTGGCGAGGCGTCGCGGGTTGAGGTGGTCGGTCCAGCGCAGGGCGCCGGGCTCCGTCAGGGGCACCTTGGCCAGGGCCACGTACATGGCGAACAGGGCTCCGTCCCGGGGACCGACGTGGTCGAACGCCACGAAGCTCTCGCCGCTCGCCGCGAACCACAGGCGCGCGTCCTGATCGGGGGACCAGAGCGAGCGGGCGCCGAGCAGATCGATGTCGCTGATGATCTCCTCCTCGTGGGTCCGCCCGTCGCACTCCACCCGCACCCGCACCCGGCCGCCGGGGGGCAGGTCGAGGAGCGAGGCCACCTCGGGCTTGCGCACCAGGTTGTGCAGGCGGTCGCCCTGCTCGGGCACGCGGCAGCTCTGGAGCAGCGGGCCCTGCTCGGTGCTGACCACGACGTCGTGGAACTCGATGGGGATCGTGGGATCGCCGACCGTCGGCGTGGCCTGCAGCTGCACGTGAAGGTGCGGCACCGGTGAGCGCCCGGAGCTGCCGACCTTGCCGATGGGCTGGCCCGCGGCGACCACCTGGCCCTGCACCACCTCCATGGCCCCCGGCGACAGGTGAGCGAGCAGCGAGAAGATCCCCAGCCCGTGCTGGATGACGACGACGTTGCCCCAGTTGGAGGTCTCGTCGATCGTGCCCACGGGCATGTCGGGGAGGCCATCGACGATCTTGACGACCGTGCCGGCGCCGGGCGCCAGGACCGGCAGGCGGTAGCAGAGCCAGTCGGTCAGGGCCTGTCCGGTGTTGCGGTGCCGCTCCCCGAGCCGGTCCGCCACCTCGAAGTCCAGGCCGTGGCGCCACGCCCCTTTGTGGGTGTGCTCGCCGTCGTGGCCCTGGGTCACCACCCAGGTTCCCCGCACGGGCAGGCGCAGCCGGATCGGCAGGCCCGTGCGGAACCGCAGCACGCGGGTGCGGTAGTGGTTGAGGTTGTCCTCGGGGGAGCCGGCGAGGAAGTCCACCTTGCGGGGCTGGGCTTCCAGCGTGCGCTGGCCCAGGGCGTACAGGATGAGGAGCACGGTGGCGTTGAAGGGCAGGGCCAGGACGGGCAGGCCCACGGGCTGCAGCAGGTTGATGAGGCCCACGCTGACGAGGCCGCAGGCGAGGGACCCGGTGGCCGCCAGGGCCATCGATGCGGGACCGGGTACGTAGTAGATCCCGCCCAGCGCCACCGCGGTCATGATGAAGTTGAAGCCGATGTACTGGTGCACGAAGTCGGCGGGGAACGAGAAGAGGTACTGGTCGGCGAACACGGCCACCGCGAACCCCACCAGGGCGTGCACCACCGCGATCCGCGACCACAGCAGCAGGGCCAGCAGCACCAGCGCTCCGGCGGTCCAGTGGGGCTGGAAGAAGATGGCCCCCAGGCTGCGCAGGAAGGTGTCGAGCAGCGCCGGGCCGGGCAGGGCGGCCATCGCCAGGGCCGGGGCCTTGGGGACCATCGCCATGCCGCGGATGTAGGGCACCGCGAGCAGGGCCAGCCAGCCCACGATCACGAAGGGCAGCGACAGGACGGGCAGGCGGAAGTGGTAGCCCATCGCCCCGGACAGGGCCACGTGCACCAGGACCACGGCGAGGGCGAGCACCGCGGACAGGCCCCAGAAGGCGGGGGAGCGGTCGAGCAGGGCGCCCACCAGCAGGAACACCAGCAGGGCGTTGTAGCCGAGCACGCCGGTGCGCACCGACTCCTTGTCCAGCCCCAGGGCGAGGGCCAGACCCGAGGCCAGCACGACGCCGAGCAGGCCGATGGCGCCCACCTCGGGCACGACGAAGGTGGCGGCCATCACGAGGGCTCCCACCGCCGGGCGGCGGGCGAACAGGACCTGGGAGTAGCTGGCCAGGACGGTCTCGACGCCCCGTCGCAGCCGGCTGGGGGGCCGACTGGACGGGGTGGTGTCGAACACCGCGGCAGCCTCGGACGCGGGGACGAAGCCGATCATGGGAGCTACTCGAGCCACGCAGGGACGGATTCTCCCATCACCAGGTCCTCGAGGGTCTCGGTGCGCCGGATCTCGGCCACCTCTCCGGCGGGGCTGATGAGGACGACGGCGGGGCGGAGCTGGATGAACTGCATGGACTGCGTGACGTTGTAGGCGCCGACGGGGCTGACGAGCACCCGGCTCCCGACCTCCAGCGGGGGCAGCATCATGTTCTCGCAGACCACGTCGATGTTCATGCACAGCGGGCCGTACAGGACGGTCGGCTCGGGCACGCCCCGGGGCTCGGTGCAGGGCGTGATGTCGTGCCGGTACCAGAAGGACGTGAAGAGCACGTTGACCCCGGCGTCCAGGACCGTCGCGCGCCGTCCGTCGGGCAGGCGCTTGTTGGCGAACACGGTGCTGATCATCGTGCCCGCGTCATCCACCAGGGCGCGGCCGGTCTCCAGGATCAGCAGCGGCGTCTCGTCGTGGGGCAGGTCCAGGGCGGACAGCCCGTCGGTGATCGCCTCGGCGTACTGGTCGAAGCTGGGGCTGACCTGCTCGCCGGGCAGGTACTGGCTGTGCAGCCGGGCCTTGCTGGCGAAGCCGCCGCCGAGATCGATGTACTCCACCGTGATGCCCAGCTCCTTGCGCAGCCGGTTGGCGAACCCGGCGACCTTGCCCGCGGCGATCTTGTAGGAGCCGGAGTCCAGCACGAAGGTGCCGACGTGGCTGTGCAGGCCCGCCAGCTGCAGGCGGCCGCCCCCGACCAGGCGGCGCACGGCGTCCCAGGCCTGGCCCGTCTCCAGGGCGAAGCCGAAGCGGCCCCAGACGGGCACCCCGGCGCCGACGGACATGTTCAGGCGGATCCCCACCTTCGGCTTCATGTCGAGCTCGGCGGCCACCTGCTCGCACAGGGCGAGCTCGTCGAAGTGGTCGATGTTGACGATGGAGCCGCCGGCGAAGGCCTCGCGCAGCTCGTCGGCGGTCTTGCGGGGGCCGTTGAAGACGATCTGCGCGGCGGGGATCCCGTTGCGACGGGCCTTGCGGAACTCCATGCCCGAGACCACCTCGGCCCACGCGCCCTCGGCGTGGAAGACCTTGCAGACGGCATCGAGGTAGCAGGTCTTGTACGACCAGGCGAGCTGCACCCTCGGCCAGCGGCGGGACAGGGCGTCGTGCAGCTGCCGGTAGCGATCCTCCATGGTGCGCTGGCTGTAGACAAACAAGGGGGAGCCGTGGGCTTCGACCAGCTCCTCGACGGGCACACCATCAATGGAGTCCTTCGGTTGGTACGCGGCGCTGGCGCTCATCTTGTTCATGAAGCCCGCCCGGTGGCGGCTGATGCTGGGGCGCTCGTAGCGCTGCTTGAGCTTGGTGGTCGGGTTCTGGGACACGGCGATCTCCCTCTGTCGTCAGCGTGGTGCGGCCCCGGAGGGGGACGACTGAGTAGAGGATGGCCCGGGGAGGCCGGTCGAGATACGGGAGGGGTGTCTGCGTTTGTAAGGGGAGGTAAAGGGGGGGGCGGGGGCCCGATCCGCGAACCAGCCGGGGGTGGGTGCCGGGCCTCTCCCCCGCCGGTTCGCCGCTGGGACCGACGACCGGCCAAAGCCGCCCCTGGAGGGGCCAAAGTCACCCCTGCCGGCGAACGAGGTCGGGGCAGGTGCCGCATGCCCATCCACCTGGTTCGTCACGGGCCCACCCCTCCCGGCGAGCGCCGGAGTGGCACGACCCCTGCACAACCCCATGGGGCGTTCCCTGAGTGAGGTCAGGGGGGCCCACACGCGGGCAGATGCCCTCGGATGGCGTGCAATCTCGCTCGGTTTCCCGCGGAGCGGAGCCAGCGCCCGGGAAGACCGGGTCCACAGGAGGAGAACGACATGGGGACAGTAAAGAGAATCCTGGCCCGAAAGGCCCAGAGGGCGGTCCTGACCACGACGCCACACACCCTGGTCTACGACGCCATCGCGGTGATCGCCGAGCATGGCGTGGGGGCCCTGGTGGTGACCGAAGAGGACGAGGTGGTGGGCATCGTGACCGAGCGCGACTACCTGCGAGAGGTCGTCCTGAAGGACCGCTCCAGTCGAGCCACCCCCGTGGAGACGATCATGTCCAGGCCCGTCGTCACCGTGGATCCCAACGAGACGATCGACCGCTGCATGGAGCTGATGACCAGCCACCGGTTCCGCCACCTCCCGGTCCTGGAGGACGGCGAGCTGGTGGGCGTGATCTCCATCGGCGACTGCGTCAAGCAGCAGGTGCGGGAGCACACGGCGGAGATCCACTTCCTGCACGACTACATCAACGGCGGTCCGACCGTGGTCCGGGAGAGGGCGGCCGAGCGGGCCAGCCAGCGGGGCTGAGGGCGGACCGGGTGCGGTGACCGCGCCGGGGCGAGGCAGCCCCGAGCGGGGCGAACCAGCGGGGGGGACCTGCGGCATCTCCCCCCCGCTGGTTCGCCTCTCGGGGCGCGATCCGCGAACCAGCCGGGGGTGGGTGCCGGACCTGTCCCCCGCTGGTTCGCCGCTGGGTCCGACATGCGGCCAAAGCCACCCGTGGAGGCGCCAAAGCCACCCCTGGCGGCGAACGAAGTCGAGGCAGGTGCCGCAGGTCTACCCACCTGGTTCGTCGGGGGCCGACCGCGCGCCACTCCAGGCCGCCTGCGCCAGGCGTCCCGGCGCCCGCTGCGCCATGCTCACGCGGACTGACGGGACCGCGATCCCTACACTCCGGGGCCTGCCTGGAGATCCCATGAGCGACCCCTGCGCCCTGTGC
>CALAGR010000009.1 GCA_937891735.1 uncultured Pseudomonadota bacterium
GCGGGGCCCGCGGCGGAGGCGGCACAGGCGGCGGCGGTGGTGCCGGCGGGGCCGAGAAGCGCATCAAGCGCCGGAAGCCCGCCGCGCCCAAGCCGCCCGACGACGACGATGAGGTCTGGATCATCGACGACTAGCGCTGCGTCCCCGTCCGCAACGCCCCCGACCGGGGTGGACGGAAGCTGAGCGCCGTTGCACGATCACCGTCTGATGGACGAGCAGATCGGTCGATACCGCCTCATCAAGGAGCTCGGCGAGGGCGCGATGGCCCGCGTCTACCTGGCGGAGCTGGAGACCGGGATCGGCTTCAAGCGGAAGGTCGCGCTCAAGGTCGTTCGCCCCGAGTTCGCCAAGGACAAGAAGTTCGTCGCCCTGATGAGCCGCGAGGCGATGATCGGGTCGATGCTCCAGCATCCCAACATCGTGCAGACGCTGGAGTTCAACGAGGCCGACGGCCGCTCGTTCCTGGCGCTCGAGTTCGTGGAGGGCGAGACCCTCGGCGAGCTCATGGACCACAACGAGGACGCCGAGGGACGCGGTCTGCCGCTGATGCTGGCCCTCGAGGTGATGGTCCAGGTCCTCAAGGGGCTGAGCTACGCCCACAACCTGCAGTCCCATGAGGGCGAGGTGATGGGCATCGTGCACCGGGATCTGAAGCCCGGGAACATCATGCTGTCCCAGCACGGGCTGGTGAAGGTGATGGACTTCGGGATCGCCACAGCCAAGATCGCCTCGGCAAACATCACGACGGTCGGCCAGGTCCGGGGCACGCCGATCTACATGGCCCCCGAGCAGGTCACGGGCAAGCCGCTCGACGGGCGGGCCGACCAGTTCGCCGCCGGCACGGTGTTGTATGAGCTGCTGACCGGCAAGCAGCTCTTCATCGACAACAACCTCATCCGCATCATGCAGCGCGTCGCACGGGCCGAGGTCCAGGAGCAGCTGGGGGAGCTCAAGGAGCTGCACCCCGCCCTGGCCCCGATCCTGGCCCGGATGTGGGCGCGCGATCCAGGCGACCGCTTCCCCGACTGCGAGGAGGCGGCGAGGCAGCTCGAGGACATCGTCTTCGAGATGAAGGCCGCCGCGCGCCACGCCGAGTCGCACCCCGGCGAGGTGGCGCTCCCCGCGCACGCCACCGAGACCTACGACGACGAGGAGCAGACCGACAGCCACGGGTTCTTCGCGGCGGTGGGGGGGTTCGTGCGCCGGCTCTTCGGCGGCGCGCCGGTGGTCGTTTCGCCGCCCAAGAAGCGCAAGAAGAAGCGGAGAAAGACGCGGGCCGCAGCAGGCCGGGACCTGCCGTCGACGACGGTGGCCCAGCCGAGCCTGAGGCCCCAGGACGACTCGCTCGGGTCCATGGACGTGGTCTTCGAAGACGCCACCTCCTCGAACTTCGACGTGCCCGCGAGCGCCCGCGAGCCGGAGCCCCCCGCGCCGGCCCCGCCGCCGGTCGTCGAGAAGTCCCTGGACGGGACGACCAGCCCGAAGCTCAAGACCATCCTCGGTCCCCAGACGCTCCCCAACCCGGGGCCCCCGGTGGAACCCGAGCCGGGGTCGAAGAAGCTGGATCCGTTCTTCTACGAGAACTTCGACGAGTAGGCCGCGGGCCGGATCTCCGCGCCGGTGGCGGTGGCGGCGACCTGCACCGTGGCTAGACTTCGGCGTGCGCTACCTCGCCTCGCTGCCCCTGCTGCTCCTCGTCGCCTGTGCGCCCACCGACGGCGCCGCGCCGTCCCCGGCCCAGGTGGATACGGAGGCGCCGCCCTACGCCCTCGCGTCCTGTGCGGTGTGCGACCCGGAGCCTTCGGCGATCTCGGGCGACGACGACGACGACGATCTGACCGAGGAGCCGACGCCGGAGCCGGTGCCACCGGTGTGTCCGGCGGTCCCCACCGAGGACGGGGTGACGCTGGCCGAGGTGTCGGAGTGCGCGGGCATCTCCCGCCCCATCGACCTGGTGTCGGAGTATCTGGGCACGGCCCAGGCGTGGGGCGACGCCGACGGCGACGGCGTCCTGGACCTCGTCACGGCGGATCCGGCGACCCTTGCGATCCTGTACCTGGGTCAGCCGGGCGGCACGTTCATCGCGTCGAAGGACTGGGAGCTGCCGGAGATCGACCTCGTGGGCGGAGCCACGTTCGTGGACTACGACAACGACGGCCTGCGCGATCTGCACCTCCTGCGGCTCGGGGCGGACGTCCTGCTGCGCAACACCGGCTCCGGCTTCGAGGACGTGTCCGTCGCATCCGGCCTCGACGCGGCGGACGGCATGAGCCAGAGCGCCGCGTGGGCCGACTACGACGGCGACGGGTTCCTGGACGCGTACGTGGTGGCGTGGATCTGCGGGGACTGCGTCGACCCCGTGACCGGCCAGGTCAGCACGTTCAGCGACGACTCGTTCTTCCACAACGAGGGAGACGGCACGTTCACCGACGTCAGCGGCCTCCTGCCGACGCTGGAGATGAGCGGAGCGGGCTACGCGGCGACCTGGTCGGACCTGGACAACGACGGCGACCCGGATCTGCTCGTGGCCAACGACAAGGGCTACCCCGGTCCGCCCCCCGTCGGCGGACCCCTGAACCGCAACGCCCACTTCCGCAACGACGGGCCCGGCTGCGGCGGATGGTGCTTCGCCGAGATCGGGGAGGAGTCCGGCTTCGGCCTGCACATGGATGGGATGGGGATCGCGGTCGCCGACTACGACCAGGACCTCGACTTCGACGTGCTGGTCAGCGACAGCGCACCACCGCGCCTGTTCGAGCAGTTCGGGGGCAGCTTCATCGACGCGAGCCTCGCCGCAGACACGGGCACCGCGGTCACGGTCGGGGAGGAGGAGGGCTGGGGCCTGCACTGGTTCGACCTGCAGAACGACGGCTGCCTGGATCTGTTCGAGGCCGTCGGGCCCAGCTCCCGCGATCCCCACGACCACCTCAGGACGTCGGACTGCGAGGGCATGTTCGTCGATGCCTCAGCGGTGCTCGAGCCCCGCAGCCCCATGATCTGCTACGGGACCGCCACCGCGGACTACGACGCAGACGGCCGCATGGACTTCGTCGAGGGCTGCGACATCGCCGGCCATCGGCTGTACCGCAACCTCGGGAGCGGCGAAGACAACGCGTGGCTGCAGCTCCGGCTGTTCGGTGGGCAGGGGGTCAACATGGACGCCGTCGGCGCGCGGGCCCTGCTCGTGGACAGCAAGGGGCGCCAGCACCTCCAGGAGGTCCGGATCGGCGGCTCGGTGGGATCAGGGCACGACCTGACCCTGCACTTCGGTCTGGGCGAGGCCTCCGTGGTGTCCCTGACGATCACCTGGCCCGACGGGGCGGTCGATCCCCTGGGCGCGGTGTCCACCGGGCAACGGATCCTGCGCAGCCGCGCCGCCTCAGGCCCCTGATCCAGCGGCTCATCGCGGCCAGCGGCTCATCGCGGCCAGCGACTCATCGCGGCCAGCCGAGGACTTGAGTGGCGTTCGAGGTCGAGGAAGCCAGGAGGAGACGAGCGAGGCGCACTTCAGTGCGTCGCAGGGAGCGACGACGCCGCTGACGAAGAGATCGGGCGTCACGCAGGTCTTCCGCGGCCAGCGATCAGGGGTAGTCGAGATCCAGCACACCCCCGAGGATCCCGGTGGTGTTGTCCGAGCAGTAGCCGGTGGCGATGGCCTCCTCCTTGCCGGTGGGCGCGGTGAAGTCGCCCACGACCTTGAGCGACCGGCCTGGCAGCTGCGACTCCAGCATGGTGAACCGGAAGACCTGGCCGTCGTCGGAGACGATGCCGTACCCCGTGTAGGAGCCGCGGGTGACCACGAGGATCCGGCCATCGAAGGCCCAGTTCTCCTGCCAGCTCGGCGTGGTCCAGGACCCGCCGCAGTTGTCGGCGTGGGTGGTGACCGCCACGGTGTAGGAGCCGGTGCGATCCACCGCCGCGGCGGGGGCGTCGCTCTGGCAGCCATACCAGGCGAACTGGATGCCGATGTCGCCCTGGTTCAGCGTCTCGTTGTCGTTGCCGAGGCCGGTGAGGCAGTTCTGGGACGCGACGCGGTTGACGCCGGCGAGGAAGTTCCCCTCGATCGTGATCCAGAACTCCGGCACGCCCGGCAGCTCCATCTGGCCCGTGACCTCGAACCGGCTCTCGTTCAGGACCAGGGGCCCCTGCCAGGTCCACTCCTGGCCCTCGGTCGTGGTCAGCTCGGCCAGGAACACGGTGTTGGACACGAAGATGTCCATCTGGCCCTGGATCACGTCGTACTGGCCGGTGACGGCGTTCTCCAGCTGCACGAGCCGGAAGTCGAACGAGTCAAGGAACACCGGCGGATCGTTGGTCGAGTCGTCGTCGTCCCCCGTGGTGTCGTCGTCGTCGCCGCTGTCGTCGTCGTCGGCGGTGACGTCGTCGTCGTCTTCGGTGGTGTCGTCGTCGTCTCGCGCGACGCAGCCCCCCAGGGCCCACAACGCAAACAACAGACTCAGGGAAACGATCCAGCTCTGACGCAGCACGGTGACCTCCTCGGGAACCCTCGGGCGTCGAGGATGGCACGTGGCGGTCGACCGCAGCAAGGGCATCGGCGCGGTGGTCGCGGGAGCTAGACTGTCGGCATGCTCCGACCCTGCATCTTCCTCCTCCTCCTCGCGGGCCTCCTAGGTTGCCGCGGGACCATCACCCTGGGCGGCGACGCCTTCCGCCTCGACGACGACGACATCGTCGGGGACGACGACGACACCGTTGGGGACGACGACGACACCGTTGGGGATGACGACGACACCGTTGGGGACGACGACGACACCTCGGAGTTCGGCGACGCCGTCGGGGTGTTCACGGTGCTGGGGGTGATCCAGCACCCCGAAGGGCGATACAGCCAGGGCGTGGGGTATTTCTTCGTGAATCCCGACCAGCCCCAGCCCGCCAGCGCGCCGCCCGAGCAGTCCGTGCCGCGGGGCGGGGACTACGGGTGCGCGGCGACGACGCCGGACTCCCAGGGACGCGGCGGCGACTTCGTGACCCTCGACGCGGGGCCGTTCGCGGACCTCTGGCTACCGGGCGACAACTGGTCGTACGCTCTGGACCAGGTCGAGCAGAACGGCGATCAGTACTACTGGGCCACGTCCCAGAGCGGCCAGCCGTCCGCGTTCCCGCCGGACCAGCTGCTGAGCATCTACGTACCCGGCGGCGACGACGTGCCCGAGCTCGGTCTGGACGGGCTGATCCCCACCCAGGCCCCGTTTGCCGTCGGGCGACCGGCCCTGACCGAAGGGGCCCAGTCCCTGGCCATCAACCCGGACGCCGGACTGCCATTCCAGTGGACGCCGGGCGCCCAGGAGGGCCTGGGCATCGGGCTGGACTTCGCGGACCAGGCCACCGGTGAGGTGTGGAGCATCGAGTGCTGGGTCGAGGACAGCGGCAGCTTCCTCGTGGAGCCTGCGCTGCTGCGCCAGATGCCCGACGGCGTGACGGGCGCGACGTGGATCCGTCGGCTGCGGGGCCAGTGGCTCGACGCGACGTCCGAGAGCCCGCCCATGTACGGCCAGGGCGCGCTGCAGCACCGGTGGCTGGTTCAGCTGTTCGTCACCGACGGCTGATCAGCTGAGCTTCCGCTCGTCCTCCTTGGGGTCCACCTTGCCCTCGCGACGGCGCTTGTCGTCCTTGAGCTGGTCCTTCCAGCCCGCCACCCGCGCCTTGTTCCCCCAGAACTCGGCCGTGTCCTTGTCCCCCTTGAAGACGTAGCACTGGGACAAGGTGGCGTACGCGGTGACGTCGCCGGGCTCGAGGGCGACGATCTTCTTCGCGGCCTCGATGGCCACGTCAAGCAGCCCCGGATCCGCCTCCCGTCCCTCGAAGCTCGCCCGCGCGATCCCGTGGTAGGCGTCCACGTAGTCGGGATCGAGCGCCGCGGCGGCCTCGAACTTCTCGATGGCTCCGCGCCAGTCCTCCTCGGCAAAGCAGTCGAGGCCTTCGAAGTAGAGATCGTCAGCGTCCATGGAGTCTCCGGGTGGTCAGGGGAGTCAGAGTATCGCGAGTCCCGCAGACGGCGACTATGCTGCGGCGCCCGCGACCTCGACGGGCTGGAGAAGACCGATGGCGACTCAGGAGCAGGTGGTCGAACAGCTGCGCAAGTGCTTCGACCCGGAGATCCCGGTCAACATCTACGACCTGGGCCTCGTATACGACGTGGCCGTCGAAGGTGCGGTCGTTGAGATCAGGATGACGTTCACCTCGGATTCGTGCCCGTCGGCGCGCGAGATCCCCCTGGATATCCGCCACAAGATCGCCGAGCTCGGCGACGTGGACGAGGTCAACCTGGCGGTGGTGTGGGATCCGCCGTGGCACCCGCGCATGATCTCGGAGGCCGCCCGCAAGGAGCTGGGGATCGACGAGGACGCCCTGGAGGACTGAGTCAGTCGATCTTGAAGTTGAGCGTGCCGCTCGGCTTCTCGTCCATGAAGGTGCACAGACGGTCGAAGTCGTCATCGCCCTTGATCCTGACCCGGTCCCCGTTCTTCAGACCCGGCGGCAGCCCGGCCTCGAGCATGACCTTGCCGTTGTCCGTGGAGCCCGTCGCTCCATGGATGATCTCCTTGTCGTCCTTGGTCACCACGACGTTCTTGATCTTCATCTGCGCTCCCATGCCCTGCCTTCCATGGCCGGGCCGGGCGAGATGATACCGGTCCGGCCCGGGCGCGCGGCGGTCGATCTCCTTGTCCCCGCGGGCTACAAGCCCCTCGTCCACGTGACGAGCGCAGGAGTCCGAGAGTGATCCACCATGTCGAAGTCCAGGTCCTCGTGCTGCTGGCCATCGCCGCGCTGGTCGGAATGGTCGCCCGGCGGCTGCGGCTGCCGTACACGCTGGCGCTGGTCGTGGCGGGCCTGCTGCTCGGCTTCGTGCAGCTCGAGGTCCTGCACGGCCTGGAGCTGAGCCCCGACCTGCTGCTGCTCCTGCTCCTGCCGCCCCTGCTGTTCGAAGCGGCGCTGCATCTGCGCATCAACAACCTGCGACGCGACATCTGGCCCGTGCTGCTCCTGGCCGGGCCCGGGGTCCTGCTCAGCACGGGGATCTGCGCGGTGATCCTGTACCTGGGGGCGGGCCGGAGCGGTCTGGCCGCCGACTTCGGCTGGTCCCAGGCGCTGATCTTCGGCTCCGTACTGGCCGCCACCGATCCGATCTCGGTGCTCGCGCTGTTCCGGGAGCTCGGCGTGCCCAGCCGGCTGTATCAGCTCGTCGAGGGCGAGTCGCTGCTCAACGATGGTGTCGCGGTGGTGGTCTTCGTGATCATCGTCAAGGTCTTCGCCATCGGCGGCGGCGAGCCCCTCGTGGGGGCCGCGATCACCTCCGAGGCGCTGCGCACGTTCCTGTGGATGGTCGGCGCGGGGGTCTGTACGGGGCTGGCCGTCGGCGCGGCGGCGTCGGTGCTGACCCGGCAGGTGGACGACCACCTGATCGAGATCGTGCTGACGCTGGTGGTGGCCTACAGCTCCTTCCTCGTCGCCGAGACGTTCCACGCCAGCGGGGTGCTCGCGACGGTGTCGGCGGGCATCACGGTCGGCTCCTTCGGCAGCTCCTACGGGATGTCTGTGACGACCCGGGTGGCGGTCGAGGACTTCTGGGAGGTCATGGCCTTCCTCGCGAACTCGTTCGTGTTCCTGCTCGTCGGTCTGGAGTTGGAGCCGGGGCTCATGGTGACGTACGGGGCGCTGCTGGCGGTGGCGTTCGTGGGCATGATCGCGGCGCGCGCGGCGACCGTGTACGGCCTGCTGCCCCTGCTCAACCGCTGGGCGCAGCCGATCCCGAAGGGGTGGTCGCACGTCCTGGTGTGGGGCGGCCTCCGCGGATCCCTGTCGATGGTGCTGATCCTGACCCTCCCCCCGGGCTTCACGGGCCGGAGCCTGCTGGTCGCCCTCGTGTTCGGAGTGGTGGGCCTGTCGCTGTTCGTTCAGGGCCTGACCGTGGGGCCGCTGATGGCGCGGCTGGGGCTGGGCGGAGAAGACCTGGTCGAGCAGCGGGCCTACGAGCTGGAGCGCGGACGGGCCCTCGCCGCGACCGAGGCCCTGCACCAGCTCGAGGCCCTGGAGCACGACGTGCTGGCCGAAGAGCTCGTGCGGGAGCGCATCGGCGCCTGGTACGGACGCAAGCGCGACGCGGCCGTCACCGAGGCCCGGGCCCACGCGGGGGAGACGGCGCGCGACGAGCTGACGCTGGAGACGCTGGGGCGGTTGATGGACGCGGAGCGCCACGCCCTGCGCGAGGCGGTCCGAGCCGGCACGATCGCCGCGGCCGTGGGGGCGCAGCTGCTCCGCGACATCGACCTGCGAGCCCAGGAGTTCGCGACCCTGAAGCACTCTCCCGAGAAGGACCGCCGGGCCGCGCTGCGCAAGTTCCTGGGAGAGACCGAACCCCACGACGCCTAAGGCGCCGGTGACTCAGCGGAGCGCCGCTTCGAGCTGATCGATGGCCCGCTGCGCGCTCGCGCCGGGCGCGCCGCCGATCTCCCTGGCGACCCGGAGCGCCTCGCGGGCCGACTCCGTGTCCCCCCGGGCCAGGGCGAGCCAGCCCGTCTGGCAGGCGAGCTTCGTCTTGTCCGCCGCATCCCCGAGTTCGTCGATCACCGGACGCGCCGCGTCCAGGGCCTCGGCGGCGGCCTCCACGCACCCGTCCCTCAGGTCCAACGCCGACCGGAGGACCTGGAAGGAAGCGACGAACGACCGCGCCCCGAAGCGCTCGGCCAGCTCCATCGCCCGGTCCAGGTGGGGCCGCGCCTGCTCCGGGTGCCCGGCGTCCAGCAGCACATCGGCGAGCTGGAAGCTGTGCACGCACTCGACCTGGCTGGCGCCGACCTCCGCGGCGATGGCGACCCCCTCGCGCAGTGCCTCCTCCGCCTCGGGCAGCCGGCCCAGATCCTGGAGCGCCACGCCGCGGTTCCCCACCGTCACGCCCTCCTCCCGCCGGTTGCCGACGCGCCGCTGGACCTCCAGGGCCGCGCGATAGGTGAGCTCGGCCTCGGCCGCGAGGCCCTGGGTGTGCTGGGTCATGGCCAGCCCCAGCAGCGTGCTGCCCAGGCTCAAGGGGTTGCCGACCTCGCGGTGCGCCGCCGCGGCCTCCTGGCCCGCCTCGGCCGACTCCTGCAGCCGGCCCAGCCGCCGCAGCACGATGGCGATGTTGGCCAGATCCATCGCCTCGCTCCGGCGATCCCCGAGCCGACGGCGGATCGCCAGCGCCGCCCGGAGCATCTCCAGGCCCCCGGCGAGGTCTCGCGAATCCGCCGCGACGATGCCCTGCCCCCGCAGCGCCTCCGCTTCGAGCTCCGCGTCCCGCTCCCGGCGCGCCAGCTCCAGGGCCGAAGCGAGCAGCTCCCGTGCGTCGTCCGACCGGCGCTCCCCCGCGCGCACGAGGGCGA
>CALAGR010000010.1 GCA_937891735.1 uncultured Pseudomonadota bacterium
CTGCGGTCCCGGGCCGGCTCGGCGTTGGGGCGCGACCCGGCCGGGGCGTCGCCGCGTCGAGCGCCGGACTTCTCCGACCTGGGGCGCTCGTCCGCCTCCATGTCCGCCAGGCCGTCGGCGTCGTCGCCGCCCTCGTAGCGGCCGTAGGGCTCGTAGGGCGCCGGGTGGCAGCAGACCGGTCCGGGCCGCTCGCCGTAGAACACCGCCGAGATCACGCCGAGGTTGCTCGTCTGCCCGATCCAGGCGCCATAGCTCTTCTCTTCGCTGGTGAACACGAACTTGCGCGCGTGCTCGCCGTCCACCTGCCAGCCCTGGATGGTCGCAGTCTCGTAGGGGCCGAGCACCCACTTCTTCCCATCGACGGCGGCGGTGTGCTTCGCGTCGATGCTGTTGAGCCCGTCCACGGCGAGGGCCACCGCCACGCGACGACCGGTGCTGTTCTTCAAGGTGATGGTGTAGTTGCGGCCCTTCCTGGCCTCGACGTAGGTCCGGGAGCCGGAGCGGAGCTCGGTCAGGGGACGTCCATCCAGGCGCACCTCCATGGACACGCCGTTGCGCTCGGCGGCGCCCGCGGTGGCGGGCAGGGAGATGGCGAGGGCGGCGGCGAGCAGCAGGCGGGAGGGCGACATGGGGACTCCTCGGACGATGGTCTTCGGGGACATGGACAGCCCCGCGCCGTGCAGGTTCCGTCAAAAAGGTGTTGGATCACGGCATGCGACGGCTGCTCCCCCTCTTCTTGATCCTGCTCGGTGCGACCGGCTGCGACCCGTGTCGGGGTCTGGAGCCGCGCTTCGAGGTGCCACCCCTCCGAAACATCCCGGCGGATGCGGCGCCCCAGCTGGAGATCCAGGTCTCGCTGCCGGCCCTGACGGTGCGCCTCGATCAGGCCTTCGCCGAGGGCGGCTCGGTGCGGGCGGGGGAGCCCGACGGGGTGACCTGGACGGGGCTGGCGCTGGAACGGTCCGACGGCCTGACCGCGGTGGTGTCGGTCCAGGTGACTCGGGACGGCGCGCAGCACCCCGGCACCGTCAGGATCCCCGTGCACCCCGAGGCGAGGGCCAAGGGCCCCGGGGTCGAGGTGAAGCTGGTTCCCGACGGCCCCGCCGAGGCCCGGGTGCCGGGGCTGGACGACGCGGGCGAGCGCACCCTGGCCGCGCTGATCGCGGCGCGCCAGCAGGAGTGGCTGGCGGCCCCCGCCCTCGATGTGCTGGGCTGGTTTCGGCAAGGCGGCTTCCTGCCCTTGCAGGTGGTGGGTGTGTCGGCCGGCAAGGGGGTGCTGATCCTGCAGCTGGCGACGGGCATCGACGCCGCCCCCCTGGCCAACGAGGCGTCCGCGCGGCGACCGGGTCTGGCTGACGACGTGACCATCAGCGCCAGCATGTCCTTGATGCAGGGGCTCGCCGCGGGGGGCTGGCTGCCCCTGCCGCCCCGAGGGCCTGGCGGCGCCACCGAGGCCCTTCCCACCTGGCCCGCGCCGCCCCCCGGGTGGCAGGTCCGGGCCGGGCTGCCCGTGAGCGGCGAGCGGGATCTGCGGGTGCCGTTCATCGCGCGGCGGCTGGATCGGTGCAGCTTCGTCGCGGTGGACGCCGAGGTGAAGCCCGGCGTGGCCCTGGGGTTTCTGGGATGGCATCCCCCGCAGCGGCTCACGGTGACCGAGGGGCGCGGCCGGGAGGAGGTGCCGGAGCACCTCGTCGATGGCCTCACCCGGGCCGCCCTGGCGAGCCTCGCGGCGCCCATGAGCCCGCCCCCGGTGCTGGGCCCGGGCTCCCTGACCGGGGTGCGCGGTCCGCTGCGGCTCGTGCGGACCGCGGGCGACGCGTTGATGCTCGATGGACTGCTCGTTCCGGCCACGAGCCGGCCCAAGCGCGGCCCGCCCGCCCGCTTGCAGGACCCGTCGGGACCCCCCGGCCGCTGACCGGTAGACCGCGTCCGCCCGGCTCGGCTACTCCGCGGCCTCCTCGGGGTCCGGCGCCGCCGGCGCGGGCACCAGCTCGGGGGTGACCGGAGCCGCGGTGGGGGTCACCGCGTGCCGCAGCAGCCAGTCCCCGACCACCGGGAACAGCTCCTCGAAGACCCAATCCCCCACGAGCAGATCGCCGTGGCCGTAGTCGTGCCGGTGGCCCCACCCTTGCCCCATCACCATCCAAGTCCTGTCGGGCGAGGCGACGTGGTCGTAGGCGTAGCGCACGGTCCAGGGAGGCACGACGTGGTCCACCCGGCCCGCCACGAACAGAGTGGGAGCCGTCACCCGCGCCAGCCCGGCGGTGTAGTCCCGGCTGCCGTCGGCGCTGACGAGCCGCCCCTGCTCGGTCCAGCGGATGTACTGCGCCACGACCCCGGCCCCGACGTTCTCCATGGCCGGCTTGACGAAGCCCGCCGCGGCGCCGACGTCGAAGTTGTCGGCGTTGAAGATCATGTGGAACAGCGGCGCGTCGGGGGTCATGCGCAGCGCGCCCTTCGCCAGCTTGCTCAGGGGCCGCAGCGCGAGCTGACCCCGCTTCGGGGCGAGCCCCCGCAGGCGCATCACCCGCAAGGCCATGTCGTTGGGGTGGCTGAAGGTGCCCGGCGCGCCGATGGCCACCATCCCCTTGATCCGAGCGGCCTGGGGGCCCTGGGCCACGATGTAGCCGAGCAGCCCACCGAGGCTGTGCCCCACCCACAGCACGTCGTCCCGGCCGGTCTCGGCCTGGATGACGTCCAGGGCCGCAGGCACGTCGTGCTCCGCGAAGTCGTCCACGGTCCAGGCCCCGCGCTGCCAGTCCTGGGGGCTCGGCGGCACGCTCGTCCGGTCCCCGCGGTACTCCAGCAGCCACACATCGAAGCCCTGCGCCGCCAGGTACCCCGCGAGGTCGCTGCCCGTGTGGGAGAAGTTGTGGCGGTTCACCGCGGTGCCGTGAGCCATGAGGACCGGCGTGCCGTGGTGCGGCTCGCCGTCATGCCCGGCTGGCGGCACCCGGAACAGCGCCACCTTCCAGCCGTCGTCCGTGAGCACGTGGCGGTCGAACCGGGGCAGGGTCTCGGGCTTCTTGATGCGCGCCCCCACGCAGCCGGAGCCGGCCACCAGGAGCGTGAGCAGGACGACCCAGCGCCTCACGGGAGCCTCGAGGCGCCGCGCAGCCACGCGAGCACCACCCGGTCCACGTCCCAGGCGGCGTGACGCGACAGCAGCATGCCCAGGTGTCCGTACTCCTCGGAGTGCCCGCTGGCCCGGGACAGCAGGCGGTACTGGACGGGCACCCGGTCGCCGAGCAGGTCCAGCGCGTACAGCGCGTCTTCGGGAGGAGCGACGGGATCGGCCATGCCGGACAGGATCAGCGCCGCGCCGGACACGGTCTGCAGCCCCTGCCCGTAGTCCACCCACCCCTGCCGGGACGACATGGAGCCGCTCGCGAGCCAGCGCTGCACGTCCTTGATGACGGCCTTCGGGGGCTCCCTGTAGATGCTCATTGTGTAGAAGCGGAACATCACCTCGGTGATGTCCTCGTCCTGCGACAGCGTCGGCGGCACCGAGCTCGCCCGCCCCCCCAGGGGGGCCCGAAGGCCGGTCAGCAGCGCCCGTTTGGTCACATTGGGCAGCGGCCGCTCATCCGTGGCCCACGCGTCCAGCCAGTCGGCCCACGCCGGGGCGCCGATGCGCCAGTCGAACCGGCTGCCCAGGGCGACCCACCGCATCGGAACCGCGGTTCCCCGGGGCGCGGCGGACGCGGCCATGGGCAGCAACCCGCACAGCCCGTGGCCGATGAACGTGACCGGAGCCCCGTCAGCGATCTGCTTGACCTTCTCGGCGATGACCGGCCACACCTGCGCGACCACGCCGTCGAACCCGTCATCGGACGCCGCCGGGGTGGTCCAGGGGTCCACCAGGTAGACCCGAAACCCCGACTGGGCGAGCTTGAGACCCAGCCCGCCGCGCCCGCGCGAGATGAACACCTCGGGGCGCACCGCGATGTCCGGGCACAGCACGACCACCTCGGCGTGGTCACCGGCGGGGGTCCCGCTCACCACGGGGGTCAGGGCCAGGGCCTGCTGGGCGACCGCTGGACCAGCGGCGCCGAACACGAGCAGGGCGGTCGCGACCGCCGCCAGCCGGCATGCGGAGCCCAATGTGGTGGGTGTCATCGGGGCCTCGGTGTGCTAGGAACCGGCTTCAGGAAGCCACTCCGTTTCATGCAGATCTCTCTCTTCGGGCCCGGCCAACCACCGCGGCCGGGCAGCCCCGCTCCGTCGGTCCCCCCCGCCGAGGAACCCTCGGAGGTGGAGGAGCTGGCGACACAGCCCGCTGCGCCCCCGGCGGAGGCGCCCCCGGTCGAGGCGAGCCCGCCGGAGCCCGAACCCTCCGACGAGGAGGACGCGAACGAAGAAGCCCCTGTGGCGATCCAGGACGACGGTCCGCCGCCCGAAGCTCCGGGCGACCCCCCAGACGCTGGGGAGCCTCCCGATCCGCCCGGGACGGTGTCCCTGGCTCGTGCGGCGCGGGAACGGTATCTGAACTACGCGCTGTCCGTCATCACCGCGCGGGCCCTTCCCGACGTACGCGATGGCCTCAAGCCCGTGCAGCGCCGCATCCTGTACGCGATGTACGCGAACCTGCGCCTGACCCCCCAGGCCCGGTTCCGCAAGAGCGCAGCCGTCGTCGGCGCGGTGATGGCCAGCTACCACCCCCACGGCGACCAGAGCATCTACGACGCCATGGTGCGGCTGGCGCAGTCCTTCTCCCTGCGCGCGCCGCTGGTGGAGGGCCACGGCAACTTCGGCTCCCTGGACGGCGACCCGCCGGCCGCCATGCGGTACACGGAGTCGCGGCTCCGGGCCCTCGCCCTCGAGATGGTCCGCGAGATCGACCGTGAGACGGTGCCCTTCCGCGCCACCTACGACGGCACGAGCACCGAGCCCGTGGTGCTGCCCGCGCGCCTGCCCCAGCTCCTGGTCAACGGCTGCACCGGCATCGCGGTGGGCATGGCCACCAACATCCCGCCCCACAACCTGCGGGAGGTGTGCCGGGCCGCGGTCGCGCTGATCGATGACCGCGAGCTGACCACGCCCGGCCTGCTGGAGCACATCGAGGGCCCGGACTTTCCCATGGGGGGCGAGATCCTCAACAGCAAAGAGGAACTGCTGGAGGTCTACACCACGGGGCGCGGCCCGATCCGGCTGCGGGCCACCTGGCACGAGGAGAAGCAGGGTCGGCACCGGTACATCATCGTCACGTCCATCCCCTACGGGCGGAACAAGGCGACCCTCATCGAGAAGATCGGCGACCTCGTGCGCGAGGGCCTGCTGCCCCAGCTGATCGACGTGCGGGACGAGTCCACCGACGACATCCGCATCACCCTGGAGCTCAAGCGGGGGGCGGCTCCGGGCGTCGCCATGGCGTACCTGTTCAAGAACACCGATCTGCAGATCAACGTGCACGTCAACATGACGGTGCTGCTGCCCACGGACAACCCCGAGGTGGGCGCGCCGGCCCAGGTGGGGCTGCGCACGGTGCTGCGCGAGTTCCTGGACTTCCGCTACGCGGTGGTGCAGCGACGGTTCGAGTACGACCTGCGCAAGCTCCTGCGGCGGATCCACATCCTGCAGGGCTACGAGCTGATCTTCGACGATCTGGACGAGGCGATCCGGATCGTGCGCGCCAGCGACGGCAAGAAGGACGCCGCCAACAAGCTCATGGCCCGCTTCGGGCTGGACGCCGAGCAGACCGAGGCGATCCTCGAGCTGAAGCTGTACCGCCTCGCCAAGCTCGAGATCCTGGAGATCCGGGAGGAACTCGCGGAGAAGAGGGCGGAGGCGGCCCGGATCCAGGCGATCCTGGCGGACACGGACCTGCTGTGGGGCGAGGTCCGGGGAGAGCTGCTGGAGGTGGCGGCGGAGCACGGCGACGAGCGGCGCACGCGGATCGTGGGTCCCGGCGTGGAGCTCGCCTTCGATCCCGACGCGTACATCCTGGACGAAGACGCCTGGGTCATCGTCACCCGCAAGGGCTGGCTGAAGCGTCAGAAGGCGTTCAGCGAGCTCAAGGCGATCCGGGTGCGCGAAGGCGACGAGGTGGGCTGGGCCCTGCGCTGCTCCACCCTGAGCACCGTGACCTTCTACTCCGCGGCGGGCCGCGCCTACGTGATGCGCGTGGACGACGTGCCCCAGACGTCCGGCCACGGCGACCCCATCCAGCGGCGCTTCGCGTTCGGGGACGGGGACACCATCGTGGGGGTCGTGGCGAACGATCCGCGCCTCGCGCCGCCCTACGAGCACCACATCGAGGTGGTGGTGGACGCAGAGCCCGAAGCGGTCGAACCGGAGCCCGCCCAGAGCGCGACCGGGTTCGACGGCCCCGAGGACGAGGACGAGGACGACGTCGACGTCGGCGAGGACAGCGTCGGCGAGGACAGCGTCGAAGCGGAGCCCGAGGATGACACCCTGCGGGACGAGAGCCGCCCCACGCGCCTCGAGCCCCTGGGACCGGTGGCCGTGGCCATCACCCGCGCCGGCAAGGGGCTCGTGTTCCCGCTGGGGGCCCACTCCGAGCCCTCCACCCGCAACGGGCGCCGGTTCTGCACGCTGGGCTCCCGGGGCGACGCCGTGGTGGCCGTGCGCACGGTGTTCAGCCCCGAGGACCGGGTCTGCCTCGCGACCCACGAGGGCCGGGTCATCGTGTTCGCCGCCCTGTCCCTGAAGGTCCTGCGCAGCAGCGGCAAGGGCGTCAACGCCATCAGCCTCGGCAAGAAGGACCACGTCATCGACTTCGTCTTGCGCGGCTCGGCGAAGGAGGGGCTCGCCGTCGTCACCAGCCGCGGACGCAGCGTGCTCGTCACCGAGCGCAAGTACGGGCAGGTCCAGCGCGGCGGCAAGGGGTTGGAGGTCATCAAGCGGGGCACCCTGACCGCGGTCCCGCGGGAGCCCGTCGTGTTCCGGCCCGACGCGGAGGACGACCTGGACTCCGAGCTCGATGACATCGGCGAGGAACTCGAGATGGAGCTGGCCCAGGACGACGGGACGCCGGACGACGTGCCCCCCGCCGAGCCCCAGGACGCCGACGAAGGGGACGAGCAGTGAGCGAGGCCTACAGCGCGAAGGACATCCAGGTCCTCGAAGGCCGGGATCACGTGCGCAAGCGCCCCGCCATGTACATCGGCGGCGTCGGACGGGAGGGCCTGCACCACCTCCTGTGGGAGATCGTGGACAACTCGGTCGATGAAGCCATGAACGGCTTCGCCACCACCATCACGGTGACCCTGCACGCGGACGGCTCGTCCGCCACGGTCACGGACAACGGCCGCGGGATCCCCGTGGACATCCACCCCCAGAGCGGGCGCTCGGCCCTCGAGCTGATCCTCACGACGCTGTATTCGGGCGGCAAGTTCGACAACAAGTCCTACGAGACGTCCGGCGGGCTGCACGGCGTGGGCGCGTCCGTCGTCAACTTCCTCAGCAGCAAGATGATCGCGACGGTCAAGCGGGCCGACGGCACCTGGGTCCAGCGCTTCCGCAAGGGGCGCACCGTCGGCGAGCTGGAGAACGTGGGGGAGGCCCGGGGCACCGGCACCTCGATCTTCTTCCAGCCCGATCCCGGCATCTTCCCCGAGACCCGCTTCGACCCGGAGGTGATCGCGCGACGCCTGGACACCAAGGCCTACCTCAACGGGGGGCTGCGCATGGTGTTCAAGGACGAGCTCGACAAGCAGACCTACACGTACCACCACGAGGGCGGCGTCGAGGACCTGGTGCTCGAGCTCATCAAGGAGAAGGGCTGGGAGCCCATCGTCTCCAAGCCGTTCGTGGTGCGGGCCGAGGAGGACGGCATCCGGATCGAGCTCGCGCTGTCCTGGACGTCCGCGCCCCAGGAGTTCGTGACCTCGTACGTGAACACCATCCCCACCCGGGACGGCGGCACGCACGTGCAGGGGTTTCGCGAGGCCCTCACCAAGGCCGTGCGCGGCTACATCGACACCCACGATCTGCTGCCCCGGGGCGTGACGGTCGGCACCGAGGACATCCGGGAGGGCGTGCTCGGGGTGGTCAGCGCCTTCGTCCGGGAGCCGCAGTTCCAGGGGCAGACCAAGGATCGGCTCAACAACCCCGGGGTGCGCGCGCAGGTGGACGGCGTCGTCCGGCCGCTCCTCGAAGAGTGGATGCACGCCAACCCGTCGGTGTCCGAGGCCATCGTGTCCCGGGTCATCCAGTCGGCCCGCGCCCGCGCTGCGTCGCGCTCGGCGGCCCAGCAGGTCCGGCGCAAGGCGTCGGTTTCGCACCGCCTGAACCTGCCGGGCAAGCTCGCCGACTGCAGCTCCACCGACCCCTCGGACTCCGAGCTCTTCATCGTCGAGGGCGACTCCGCCGGCGGCTCCGCCAAGCAGGGGCGCGCGCGGCGCACCCAGGCGATCCTGCCGCTGCGGGGCAAGGTGCTCAACGCCGAGCAGGCCACGTCCCGCAAGGTGCTCGACAACAAGGAGCTGAGCGACGTGGTGAAGGCCCTGGGGTGCGGACTCGGCCAGGACTTCGACCTGTCGCGCCTGCGCTACGGCCGCATCATCCTGCTGATGGACGCGGACAGCGACGGCCACCACATCGCGACCCTGCTCCTGACCTTCATCTACCGCTACCTGCCGGAGCTGATCCTGCGGGGGCACGTCTACCTCGCCCAGCCGCCGCTGTACCGCGTCAACGCCGGCAAGGACACGTTCTGGGCCGGCAGCGACGACGAGCGCGACCGGATCCTGGGCCGCCTGCCCCGGAACCTGAAGCCCGAGATCACGCGCTTCAAGGGCCTGGGCGAGATGATGCCCAAGACCCTGTTCGAGACGACCATGGATCCGTCCCAGCGCAGCCTGCTCCAGGTCCGCATCCCCCCCGGGGAGTGGTGGGAGACCGACACCGTGATGTCCGACCTCATGGGCAAGGACGTGTCCCGCCGGTTCGACATGATCATGGAGGGCGCGGATCAGGTCGAAGCGCTGGACGTGTAGACCGTGCACCGCGCGCCCCTCCCGCTCGCCCTCCTGTGGGCCCTGTCCGCCTGCACGCTGCTTGCCTGCGGTGGCGACCAGGGCGGCTTCGCCACGCCCCCGGAGCCCCCGACGCCCGTCGATCCGGCCCTGCTGTGCAGCAACGACGGCGCCACCCGGTGCTCCGGCACCCGCTTTCAGACCTGCATCGACGGAGAGTGGAGCGCCGGCATCGCCTGCGACACGCCGACCCCCCTGTGTGACGACATCGGCGGGTGCAGCGCCTGCGACTCGGGCACCGCGTACTGCGTGGGCCGCGGCATCTGGCAGTGCAGCGCGGACGGCAGCGTCGCCAACTTCGTGCAGGAGTGTCTGCCCACCGAGACGTGCCTGGCGGGGCAGTGCTTCGACGCGTGCCAGGCCTCCGAGTCGCAGCTGTCCTACCTGGGCTGCCGGTTCCTGGCCGTGCCCACCGCCAACCTCACGGACCCCGCCTTCGACGCCGACTTCGCCATCGTGGTGGGCAACCCCAACGACGTGCCGGCCGAGATCACCGTGCGCACCGACGGTCTGCCCTACGACATCGTGGACGTGCCGGCCGAGTCGACCCTCGCCATCTCCCTGCCCTACAAGCCCGACCTGAAGGACTTCACGAGCAGCCGGTCCGTGCAGGACGGCGCCTATGAGGTGCGGTCCAACGTCCCGGTGGCGGCCTACCAGTACAACCCGCTGCACTTCCGGTCCCCGGCCGACCCCTCGATCTTCAGCTACACCAACGACGCATCGATGCTCCTGCCCGAGCACGTGCTGACCACCAACTACGTCGTGAGCACCTGGCCCTCGTGGGGGATCTCGCAGGAGCCCGCGCCGGTGCTGCAGTACGAGTGGGTTCCGGGCTTCATGGCCGTCACGGCCACCACGAACACCACCTCGGTGACGGTGACCTTCAGCGCCGACACCACCGGCGGCGACGTCCCCGCCCAGACCCAGGGCTCCCAGGGCACCTGGTCGCTCGACCGGGGGGACGTGCTGCAGATCTTCAGCCACCAGCCGAGCGAGCAGTCCACCGATCCATGCGGGGACATCGGGGGGCAGAGCGCGGTGACCAACGGCGCCTCGTACTGCCTCAGCACCACCTTGGGGGACCTGACGGGGACCGTGGTGAGCGCCACCGCGCCGGTGGCGGTCTTCGCCGGCCACGCCTGCACGTTCATGCCCTACTCCGAGTGGGCGTGCGATCACCTCGAAGAGATGATGTTCCCGGTGGAGACGTGGGGCGCCACGGTGGTGATGAGCGCGCCGACCTTCCCCGGCGAGTACGGCCCCGCGCCCACCATCTACCGCCTGATCGCCGCCCAGGACGGCACGCTCGTGCGGTTCGATCCGGAGGTGCAGCCCGCCCAGTTCGTGGACCGGGGCCAGATCCTGCAGTGGGAGTCGGACGAGCACTTCGTCATCGAAGCGGGCGCGCCCATCTATGTGACCCAGGCGATGCTGGGCCAGCAGGCGCTCGGGGCCCAGGAGGGAGATCCGGCCCTCGGCTCGGGGATCCCCACCAGCCAGTGGCGCGCCGAGTACGACTTCCTGGCCCCGGACTCCTACACCTGGAACCACATCAACGTGGTCGCGCCGACGGGCACGCGGGTGTTCCTGGACGGGCTGGCGGTGGACGAGTGGGAGGCCGTCGGCGACACGGACTTCGCGGTGGCCCGCCTGCTCATCGAGGCCGGGTCCCACCACATCCAGAGCGTGGACGACGTCGGGTTCTCCCTGACGTCCTACGGATACGCCAGCTTCACCAGCTACCTGCACCCCGGCGGACTGAACTTCCTGCGCTGATCGTAGGATGCCGTCCATGTCCGAGACCCCCGCCGATCCCCTCTCCGCGCGCATCGTCCTGACGGTGGGCATGTTGGGCAACACCCTCGAGTGCTTCGACGATCTCGAGATCACCCTGAGCGCTGCGGCGAACCGCCACGCCGAGGGCTGCCTGAAGATCATGGGGCCCGCGGCGGTGTTCACCGCGATCCTCCAGGCGGCGCCGACCCTGGCGGACTCGGACAAGGTCAGCGGGTACGTGGACCTGTTCGTGGACTCGGCGGTGCGCCGTCGGCGCGAGCTGCTGGCGGCTCTGCCCGAGGAGTGCCGCGAGCGCGTCACCGCCCACGAAGCCACCCGGTCGGTGGAGCCCGAGCGGGTGATCGAGCTGTTCAGCCAGGCCGTGACGGCCAGCGCGCTCCCGGCGCTGATCGACCGGATCCGGAGCAACAAGGAGGTCGCCGAGCTCGAGACGCGGCTGGCCGCCCGCTCCGCGGAGCTCGCCGACGGCACATCGACCACCCCGGAGGCGCCGACCCTGCAGGACGCCCGGGACGCCATGGGATCGATGCCGTTGCAGGGGCTCGCCGCCCTCGGCGCGGCCATCGCCAACACGGGGCTGGACGAGCTGGCGCTGGCCCGGGTGCTCGACGGCGTGCTCCCCCCGGAGACCCCCGCGGGCTACGTGCACGACGGGGTCGGCACCCTGCGACGCCAGGACGACAAGGTCGGGCGAAACGATCCCTGCCCCTGCGGGTCGGGCCGCAAGTACAAGAAGTGCCACGCCGGCAAAGGCGTGTAGGATCCGCGACCACAAAACGGAGATTCAGATGCGACGCTCGCTGCTGCCCCTGACGCTGCTGCCCCTGCTCCTGCTGAGCGGCTGCACCGAGGACGTGCCCGCTGTGATCTGCACCTTCGAGCTGCCGACGCCCGGACGGATCAGCTCCACGGACGGCTTCAACCTGCTGGTCTACGTCAAGGGCGACTTCACGGCTGAGCAGCTGCCGGCGGTGCACTTCGTGTCGGATCTGGAGATGACCGGATCCGCCTACCCCGACGGCCTGCTGCTGGCGTCGGGCATCAACATCGAGGGCGGCTGCATCGAAGACCCGGGCTGCCCCGCCGGCGCGCGCCTGGAGACCCCCCTGACCCCCGGCACCCACGTCATCACCGCGATGGCCCTGACCCCGCTGGCCACCGTGGCGTGCCAGGACTCGGTCGAGATCCGCGCCAACCAGGCCCCGGAAGTCACGAGCATCTCGTTCGTGCCCCCGGCCCCGGTCACCGGCGACAACCTCGCCTTCACCTTCGACGACTCCGACGCCGAAGGCGACGCGGTGAGCGTCGCGGCCCAGTGGACCGGCCCCGACGGGCAGACGGTGGCGGGCGAGACGCTGTCCAACCTGAACACCGCCGCGGGCGAGACGTGGACTCTGAGCCTGACCCCCCGCGACGCGTTCGACACGGGGACCGCGTTCACCGCCCAGGTCACCATCGGCAACACGCCGCCGTCGGCCCCCACCGTGATCGCCGACCCCGTCCCGGCCCGTGAGAACGCAGACATCACCTGCGCGATCACCAACCTGGAGGACCTGGATCCCGACACCGAGCAGACCCTGACCCCCAACTGGAGCTGGACGGTGGACGGCGCCGACGCCGCCAACAGCACGGATCGGGTGGACGCCGCGGATCAGGCCGCCGGCGAGCTGTGGGTGTGCACGGCGACGGTGAGCGACGGCACGGACAGCTCGACCACCGGCAGCGCCAGCGCCACGGTCCTGCCCGCCCTGAACGTGCCCACGTTCGAGGGCTTCGAGTCCCTGCCCATGATTCAGGGCGTCGGCCTGCAGCGGCTCGGCAGCGGCGGCCAGGTGGCCTCGCCCGGCGACCTGGATGGGGACGGCCTCGCGGACTTCGTGCTGCTCGACAACCAGTCCGTGTTCGTCGGCAACACCGGCCAGGGCCAGGGCGACGGCCACGCGTGGCTGTTCTCCGGAGCGGCCATCTCGGCCGGCTCGGCGCCGTTCGCGACCACGGACGCGGCCACCGACTTCTTCGGCAACACGGGCCTGCGCCTGACCAACGCGTACGGCCCCGGGGACATCAACGGCGACGGCCTCGCCGACCTGGTGATCGGCTTCAAGCACATCTCGCTGCCCACCTCGGCCGAGGGCACCGGGATCTACGTGGTCTTCGGCACCGCCGGCGGCTTCGGCGCCAGCGTGGATCTGGTGAACGGCGTGACCTACTTCGGCGGCGGCGACGAGGTCGGGCAGGTGGCCTGTCCTGTGGGCGACCTGGACGGCGACGGGCGGGCCGAGCTGGCCGTCGCGGCTCCCACCGCGGGGGACGGGATCGCCGGACGGGTCTACGTGGTCTACGGACACGGCGGCGTGTGGCCCACCGACCTCAACCCCGAGGACCTCGCCCCCGGCTTCGTGGTCGAAGGCACGACGTCAGGCCAGCAGCTCGGCACCAGCTGCGCCGGGATCACCGACATCGACGCGGACGGGTTCGACGATCTGGTGGTGGGCGCTCCGGGAGCGGGCAGCTCGGGCAACGGGCGGGCCCTGGTGTACCGGGGTGAGGCGGACCGCTGGAGCGGCTCCCTGACCTCTGCCACGGCGGACGTGATCATCGACGCCACGGCGGCGGGTTCGAGCGGCTTCGGCATCGCGGTGGCGGCCCTTGGGGACCACGACGGCGACGGCGTCGGCGACCTCGCCTTCTACGGCAGCGGCCCCGACGGTGGCACGGGCACGGAAGGATCCATCTGGATCGCTTCGGGCGGCGCCGCCGGCTTCGTGGGGGCGATCACCACCGCAGATCTGCCCTACACCATTGAGGGCGCCGGAGCGCTGGGCTTCTGCAAGGTGGCCCTGGGCGTGGATCTGGACGGCGATGGCCTGGGTGACCTCGCCTGCAGCGACCTGACCCCCGAGGACGCGACCAACCTGTCCGCCACCCCCGCGGCCCGGGTGTTCCTGGGCTCTGCCAGCCTGAGCGCCGCCCGTGACTGGAGCGACGCGGACTACGAGGTGCTCGCAGGCGCGGCCGCAGATCGTCCCGGCGCGGGCATGGCGGCCGTGGCGGACATGAACGGCGACGGGTACGCAGAGCTGCTGGTGGGCGCGCCGGACCGCGACCTCGTGCTCGCCAGCAACGGCCAGGCGACGAGCGCCCCCGGGGCCGTCGTCATCGTCGATCTGAACTGAACTGACCGGCAGGCTCCCCCCGGCCATGCGTTCCCGGCGCCTGCTGCTCGCGCTGTGGGTGCCGCTGGCGAGCCTCGTCCTGCTCGAGCTGGTGCTCCGGGTGGGGGCGCTGCTCGTGGATCCCGAGGCGGCCGCGCCGCCCTCCGCCGGCACGGCGGACACGCTGATCCTGGCGGTGGGTGACAGCTGGGTGGCGGGCGCCGAGGCCCCGCCGGGGCAGGGCTTCGTGGACGATCTGGCCCGCCTCCTGCCCGACCAGCTCGGCCGACCGGTGCAGGTGGTCAACAAGGGACGATCCGGCGCCAACTCGGCCCACGTGGCGCTGACCGTGCTCGACACCATCGATGCGCTGCGCCCCGCCCTGGTGCTCGTCCTGGTCGGGCAGAACAACGCCACGAACCAGTACCGGGTGGCCGAGGTCGAGCAGCGGCTGGCGGCGCGCGACGGGGTGCCCTCCCCCCCGTCGAGGCCCGCGGTGGGGCTGCGTACGGTCAAGCTCGCGCGGATCCTGTGGGCGAACCTCGCAGGCAGCGAGAGGTACGCGGACCGGGTGCTCGTCCCTCCGCCCGCGCTGCCCTCCATCCCCATCGCGCAGGTGGACAACGAGGGACGGCCGATCCTGGACGAGCCGCTGCTGCAGACCGAACCCGGCCTTCGGTACCTGCAGCGCGCGGTCTTCTCGCCTCCGCCGAGGACCGGGGATCCGGTGGTGGACGCGGCCTGGACCACGCTCTTCGCGGCCGCACGGCGGCAGCAGCGGCCCGAACCGGCGGTGGCCACCCTGGGGCCCGCGGTGCAGGGACCACACGCCGTACTGGCGCGGTACGCCCTGCTGCGCCGGGCCCGGGAGGCGGGCGACTGGGCGGAGGTCCGGGCGCAGGGGCTGGCGTTGGCCTCCGCACCCCGCGGCGCCCTTCGGGACC
>CALAGR010000011.1 GCA_937891735.1 uncultured Pseudomonadota bacterium
GAGGCGGGGGGCCAGGGGCACCTCCTCGGCGAGCTGGGCCGCCCGCTCGATCAGGCGCTTGTGCAGGGCGGCGGGGCCCTGCCGACGCAGGTGCGGCTCGGCCGCCACCGCGGCCCGGACGGCGCTGGTGGGATCGGTGTGCTCGGTGCGTTCAAACACCGCGACGAGGTTCTCGAGCTCCTGGGCCAGGGCCCGCTGCTCGGCCAGCCCGCCTCCGTTGAGGAGGGCCAGCACGATCTCCTCGGTGTGCTCCAGCGTCACGTCGGTGTGGCGCTGCTCCGCCAGGCCGCGCTGCGCGAGGTCGTCGAGCTTGTCCTGGGCGAACTCCCGGATGCTCTCGTACATGCCGAAGCGCGGCTCGCCCGACTCCGTCTCCCAGCTCCGCACCAGGGACTTGTCCCGCAGGGACTCCACGACGTCCAGGACCCAGGGCGGATCGTCGAAGCTGGCCTCCAGATCGTTCAGCGCCTCGGCCTGCTCGAGGGAGAACCCGCCCCGGAACACCGAGCACCAGGCCAGCGTCTGCCGCTCGGGCGGGTCCAGCAGGTCCCAGGACCAGGCGATGGCGCCGTGCAGAGTGGCCTGGCGCGCCGAGGTGCCCCGCCCCTTGCCGCGCAGCAGCTTGAAGCGCTGCGACAGTCGCTCGCGCAGCTTGCGCGGAGGAAGCACGGCGACCCGCGCGGCGGCGAGCTCGATGGCCAGGGGCAGCCGATCCAGGCGCTCGACGATGTCCACCACCACGGCCCGGTCCGCCTCGGCGAGCACGAAGCTCTCCCGCGCCGCCCGGGCCCGGTCCAGGAACAGACCCACCGCGGCGTCCTGCTCCAGGGGCCCGACGGGCACCACCTGCTCCCCGTCCAGCCGCAGCAGCTCCCGCGACGTCACGACGAACCGCGCCAGGGGGGCCGCCTCCATCCACGCGCCCAGGGTGGCGGGGGCTTCGGCGGCGACCTGCTCGAAGTTGTCGAGCACGAAGAGCACGCGGCCGCGGCCGGCGATGGCCCGCCCCAGGCGCTGGATCTGCTCAGCCGGCTCGCCCCGCGTCAGGGGCACGTCGAGCGCGATCCCCATGGCGTGCAGAACACCCTGCAGGCTGCGGGCCTCGTCCAGGGGCACGAACCAGGCGCCGCCGGCGGGGAAGCTGTCCAGGTGGCGCAGCGCGAACTCCCGGGCGAGCCGCGTCTTGCCGGTGCCGCCGGGGCCCAGCAGGGTCGTGAGGGCCGCGCCCTCGGTGAGCAGCGCCTCGAGCCGGGCCAGATCCTCGCCGCGTCCCACGAAGCTGGTGGGATCGGCGCTCAGGTTGGTGGGGGTGATCCGCTCGCGGGTGACGGACAGGGCCAGCCCCTCGCCGTGGGCGCGGGTCGCCAGGGCGGGCAGCTCGGTGCCGTCGCCGCCGGCCATGATGTCCCGGACGAGGGCTCGCAGCGAAGGGGCCGCGGGCACGGTGCTGCCCAGGACGCGCAGGGCGTCGGCGATCCCCAGGGCGTCCCGGTAGCGGGCGTCGGGATCGGCCTGCAGGCAGCGGGCGGTGACCTCGCCGAGGCCCGGGATCAGCCGGTCCACCGCGTGCATCGCGTCGGGGGCGGCCAGACGCTCGGGCAGCTTGAGCAGCTGCATCATCATCTCGATGACGGTCCGGCCCTGCAGCAGGGGCTCGCCCGCCGCCATCTCGTACAGGATCGCGCCCAGGGCCCACAGGTCGGCCCGCCGGTCCATGGGCTGGGCGGCGGCCTGCTCGGGAGCCATGTACGCAGGGGTGCCCTTGGCGACGCCGGTGGCGGTGATCTGGCCTGCGTCCGCGACCTTGGCGATGCCGAAGTCCATGACCTTGACCAGGCCCTCCCGGGTCACGAGCACGTTGCTCGGCTTGAGATCGCGGTGCACGAGCCCCGCCGGAGCGCCGTTGGGGGCCAGCTCGTGCGCGTGGTGCAAGCCCTCGGCGATGGCGATGCCCAGCTCGATGACATGCGCGGGGGCGAGGCGCACGCGGGCCAGCACGGCCTGCAGGTCGAGCCCGTGCACCAGCTCCATGGAGATGAAGGGGTGCCCTCCGGTCTCGCCGTAGTCGTACACGTCCACGATGTTGGGGTGCTTGAGGAGCCCGCCGATGCGCGCCTCTGCGGACAGCCCGCGGGACCCGTCGTCACCCTGCTGGGCGCGGATCACCTTGAGGGCCACGTCCTTGCGGAAGCCCGACGGCCCCGTCATCACCGCCCGGAACACCCGCCCCATGCCACCTTCGCCCAGCAGCGAAACGAGCGTGAACCGGCCGAACTCGGCCGGCAGTTCCTCGAGGCGGATGGAATCGGGGGAGACCTGCACGAGGGCGGGAGTGTATCGCGCGGGACCGGCACGGGAGGGCGCCGGCTCGGCTCAGGAGGGCGTGCCGCCGACGTAGAAGGCCGCGATGGCGTCCCTGTACTTCTCGCTCACCACGTTGCGCTTGATCTTCATGGTGGGCGTGAGCTCGCCGGTCTCCACCGTGAACTCGGTCAGCAGGACGTCGATCTTCTTGATCGTCTGGTAGCGCGCCACCTTCGCGTTGCACCGGGTCTCGATCTCGGCCTGGATGTACGCGCTGACCTCGGGGCGGGCGGCCAGGGTCGAGAGATCGCCGCTGAGGCCCAGGCGGGTCTCGATCTCGTGCAGCGACTCCGCGTCCAGCGTGACCAGGGCGCACAGGTACGGCTGGCGGTCGCCCACCACGACGGCCTGCCCGACCCCCGGGATCGACTTGATGTACGACTCCAGCTCGATGGGAGCGACGTTCTTGCCGCCTGCGGTGATGATCAGGTCCTTCTTGCGGCCCGTGATCTGGAGGTAGCCGTCCGCGTCCAGGGAGCCGAGATCGCCGCTGTGCAGCCACCCGTCGGCGTCCAGCAGCTCGGCGGTCTGCTCGGGCATGTGCAGGTACTCGCGGGTCATCATCTCGCCGCGCATCAAGACCTCGCCATCCTCGGCGATCTTCAGCTCGACGCCGGGCAGGGCGATGCCGACGGTGCCGAACCGGGGCCTGCCGGCCACCGGGCAGGTGGCGATGCCCGTCGTCTCGGACATGCCGTAGCCCTCGTAGACCGTGATGCCCAAGGAGGCGAAGAACTCGAGCGTCTCGACGCCGATGGGCGCGGCGCCGGTGGCCGAGGCGGCCAGGTCCTGCAGGCCCAGGGCGGACTTCACCTTGCTGATGACGAGCTTGTTGGCGAGGGTGCGTCCCAGGGAGCTGGCCGGGCGTCCGGTGCTGGTCTCCTCCCGGAACGCGGCGAGCTCGGTGCGCAGGGCCCAGGCGGTCAGCCAACCCTTGAAGCCGGTCTGGGCCGACAGCTTGCCCTCCAACACGGCCTGGAACTTCTCCCAGACTCGGGGCACGCCCAGGAAGATCGTGGGGCGCACGCTGACCAGGAAGTCCTTGATCTCCTTGAGGTCGGGGCAGAAGAAGACCTTGCCGCCGGTCACGATGTGCAGCAGGTTCGTGAAGACCTGCTCGGCGATGTGGCACAGCGGCAGATAGGACACGCTGCGGTACGACTCGGACTGCGCCTTGAGCTCCGGGAAGTGCGTCACCACGCCCTCGCCGCACTGGATCATGCCGCGGTGGTTGAGGGTGACCGCCTTGGGCACGCCGGTGGTGCCGGAGGTGTAGATGAGCAGGGCCGTCTCCTGGTCGGTCAGGGCGTCCAGGCGGGCGTCGAGCTCCGCGTCGTCCTGCTCCCGGCCCAGCGCGCGCAGCCCCGAAAGGGTCATCAGCCCGTCTTCGAGGGGGTTCAGGGTCAGGATGGACTCGAGCTCCATCCAGCCGGCGGCGATCCCCTCGCGGAACTTGCCCAGCTGCTCGGCGTCCCCCACGAAGGCGAGCCGGGCGCGGGAGTGCTTGACGATGTAGGCCATCTGCTCGGCCGTGTTCGTCACGTAGATGGGGGCGGGCACGCCCCGGGCGGCCATGATCCCGAACTGGGCGATGACCCACTCGGACTGGTTGGCGCCCACGATGGCCACGCACTCGCCGGCGGTGTGACCCAGGGCGATGAGGCCCTTGGCGGTCTCGCGCACGGCGGTCCAGTACTCGGCCCAGGTCAGGGACACCCACTCGCCCGAAGCGGAGCGATCATGAAGGGCCGGGGTGTCGCGGCGGTCCTGGGCCCACGAGGCGATGCGATGTACGAGGGTGTCTTTGCGCATCGGCCGAGGGTAGCCCGGGGGCCGCCGCCCCGCGATCCCGCTCAGCGGATCGCGTCCACCCGGACCTGCTCCTCCGTGGCCAGGATCACCGCGCGGCCCGCCACCTGGGCCACGCAGCCACCCTGCACGGTGACCGTGGCGTCGGCCCAGGAGCGGGAGGGCAGGGCGATCTCGCTGATCCCGCCGACCTGCCCGGCCCACGCCGCGCTCAGATGCGCGTCGTCCACGACCAGCTCGGACACCTGGCCTGCGACGGCCCGCAGGTACGGCCGGGCCATGGGCGCGACGAGCTCGGTCTCTGCGCCGGTGGGGTAGACGATGGAGAGCGCCTCGGCGTTCCACACCTCCGTGGACACCGAGTACTCCCACAGCGTGCCGTGCAGACCCAGGGTGTCGAAGGCGTCGTAGTGGCTGCCGATCCACGCGGGTCCACCGTCGCGCCCGACGGGCACGCCGAACTCCCCGATGAGCACCGGCACGTCCCACTGCGCGCCCACCGCGGCCCAGCCGGACAGGCCGGTCAGCGCGTCGTCTTCGATGCTGGGACCGTCGGGGCCGAGGATGATCGTCGGGTGATAGAAGTGCGGGGCGAAGACGATCCCGTCCAACGCCGGGCGCTCCATGACGGTGCTCGCGGCGGGGCCTTCGACGCCGTTGGTGTCCAGGAAGAACAGCGCGTCGCCGTCGATGGCCTGCAGGCGCGGCACCAGCTCCTCGTACCAGACGGGCAGGACGGTGGATGTGAAGACGTCCCGATCCAGCGATCCCCAGCCGGGCTCGTTGAGCAGCTCGTAGCCGAGCACGCCAGGGTGGTCCGCGAGGCGCGTGACCAGGGCCTCCCACATGCCGTCCAGCTGATCTCGCAGGCCGTCCTGGTTGGTCCAGAGCCGGTCGAAGGCCGCCGCCACCTCGGGATCGTCGAAGTAACCCAGGTACCAGGTAGCGCAGTCGTGCTGGGGCGGGCCGGGATCTCCGGGGATCGTCCAGGCGGGGAAGCCGTCGCCGCAGAAGGGCTCGGCGTAGATGTCCTGGTGCAGATCGACGATCGTCCAGATCCCGCGGGCGTGAGCGCCGTCGAGCAGGGCGACGTAGCGGCTGAGCCACTCCTCGTCCCATGCGCCCTGGGTGGGCTCCAGCGCGGCCCAGCTGAAGGGCACCCGCAGCACGTCGACGCCCCAGGTGGCGGCGCGATCCAGGTAGCTGTCCAGCGCCGCGTCGAAGTCGC
This sequence comes from uncultured Pseudomonadota bacterium, assembly GCA_937891735.1. GTDB lineage: Bacteria > Myxococcota_A > UBA796 > UBA9615 > UBA9615 > JAGSHC01. The sequence continues at coordinate 5,402 of CALAGR010000011.1, forward strand.
CGTCCACGTCGAAGGGCAGGTAGGGGGCGAACTTGCTGCGCCCGCCGGCGTTCACGCCCCGCAGGGCCACTTCCCGGTCGGCGCCGTCGCGCAGGGTCGTGCCGTCGGCGTGCAGCGGGCCCAGGGGCAGGGGAGTGATGGCCGCGCACGGGTCCACCTCGGTGGGGCAGCCGAGGAGCGTCGCCAGGGCCAGGGGAGCCAGGCGCCTCATCGGTTCACGGCCAGGAACGACAGGATCAGGGCGTTCACCGCGGCGGGGTGCTCGAGCTGGGGCGCGTGCCGCGCGCGGGAGATGACCTCGAACGCGGTGGACGGGCCCATCCACTTCGCCAGCCGACGGCCGATCTCCAGGGGAAACACCGGGTCCTCGTCGCCCCAGATGAGCAGGGTCGGGCCGGCGACCTGCCAGTCCCGGCCGCGCAGCGCGTCCATGTCCGCGACCATGTCTTCGAGCAGGGCGACCTTCTCCTCCCGGTCCGACTGATACAGCGTCGCCAGGATCTGCTTGCGCAGCCAGGCCGGAGTGGGGGGCGGCTTGTAGTAGGCGAGCTCGACCAGCGCGCGGATCCCGTCGTGGTGCTCCGGCACCAGCAGCGGGCCGGGGTGCTGCACGCCGAAGCGCTCCAGCAGGCCCGCGTAGTCCGCGTCGGTGTAGACGGGGCCGGGGCTGTCCAGGATCACGAGGCTCCCCACGCGCTCGGGCAGCTCCGCCGCCAGCCCGAAGGCGAGCAGGCCGCCGTAGGAGATGCCCACCACGGCGTCCACGCGAGCGACCCCGACGTGGTCCATCAGCGCGGTCAGGGTGCGCAGCTGGTGATCGACGGAGAAGTCGCGGTCGGTGGACGTGGACTGCCCGAACCACAGAAGGTTCGGCACGAGCACGCGGTAGCCCGCGCCGACAAGGGCGCGCACCTGGGGTCCCCACTGCCAGACCGCCTCGGCGCCGAAGCCGTGCACGAGCAGGACGGTGCCGATGGGCTGCTTCGGGCCGCCGTCGTAGTAGTGCACGGTGGCGTCGCCGATGGGCTCGACGCGTCGCTGCAGCCCCTGCCGGGCGAAGCCCCGCTCCAGGTTCTGGCCATGCAGCTTGATGGCGTTGCAGCCCACCGCGCTGAGCACGAGGACGACGAGCAGCAGCAGGAGGAGGAGGGCGCGCACGGCGGGCGATGGTAGCGCGCCGCGGGCGAGCGCCGACCCGGGATGGCACCATGCGGCCGTGAGTTCGATCCTGGAAGTACAGGGGCGCCGCCCGTGGTGCCTGCGCTGTCGCCGCCCGGCGTCGGTCTGCCTGTGCGCCCACATCTCGTCCCTGGCGCCGCGCACGAAGTTCGTGTTCCTGATGCACCCGATGGAGGTCAAGCGGATCAAGAACGGCACGGGCCGGCTCGCCCACCTGACGTTGCAGGGCTCCGAGCTGCTGGTGGGCGTGGACTTCACACAGGACCCGCGGGTGGTCGAGCTCCTCGCCGATCCGGCGTTCGACTGCCGTCTGCTCTACCCGGCCCCGGCCGGCAAGGCGGCCCCGGTGGTTGAGCGGGTACGGGAGGCGACCCCGGTGCTGTTCGTGCTCGACGGCACCTGGCCCTGCGCCAAGAAGATGGTCCGCCTGAGCACCAACCTGCAGGCGCTGCCGCGGGTCGCGCTGCAGGTGGAGCGCCCCTCGGAGTTCGCGATCAAGCACCAGCCGGACCCGAAGTGCCTGGCCACCATCGAGGCCGTGGACCGGACCCTGCACACCCTGGCCGCGGCGGGCCTGGAGGAGTACGGGGCGGACGACTCGGAGCGGCTGTTGCGGCCGTTTCACGCGATGATCGCCATCGCCCGCAAGCACGCCGCAGACCGGAGCGGGAGCGGCTACCGGAACAGCGGGCCGTTCAAGACGCAAGCCCAGCGCAAGCCCGGCCGCACCGTGCCCACCACGGGGCGCAACGTGGTGTTCCAAGACTGAGCGAGGTGGCGCCGTGCGGTAGCATCCCGCCATGCGCGCCTCCACCTGGTTCCTCCTCCTCCTGCTGCCCCTCTCTGTCGGCCTGCTCTCCTGCGGGGTGCGCGGCAACTCCCGGAGCACGGGCGACGACGACGACTCGGGGGTCGGCGACGACGACGACACCGGCGACGACGACACCGGCGACGATGACGACGACGACGACGATGACGACGACGACGACGACACGGGGCCCGGAGGTCTCAGCGTCGACGGCAACGTGTCCTGCGGGAACACGATCACCGTGTCGAACGTCGGTGAACCGAACGAGAACGACGGCTACCCGACCTGTGAACTCCAGACGACGGGCTGGGATGCGGGGGAGGACGTGTACGCGTTCACAGGAAACGGGTCGGATCCGGTCACTGCGTCGCTGAGCTGGAGCGACTCGGCCCAGGACCTGGATCTGATCGTGCTCGACAGCCTCGACCCCCTGACCGCGGGATGCGCCGGCTCCTCCACGGAGATCGAGCCCTTCGAGACGGTGAGCTTCTCGGCTGGAACGACGACCTGGTACTTCGTGATCGACGGGTGGGCCGGCGGAGCGAGCCAGGCCCAGCTGTCGGTGACCTGCGGCGCGAACTAGCCGCCGACTCAGTCGTCGTCTTCGTCCTCTCCGTCCTCGTCGTCGAACTCGCCGCTCGCGATGCTGGCGGCGCTGTGGCAGTCGATGCACGACACCGGGTTCGAGCCCGCCTCCTCGATGCCGTGGCAGCTGGCGCAGTTGTCCTGGGCGTCGCGGCCACCCGGGGCGTGCCACACCCCGTCTTCGCTGAGGGTGTGGGTGTCCGGCGTGTCCGCAGACGGCCCCCGATCGTCCCCGGGTGAGTACACCCGGCGCCGCGCGAAGGGCCGGATCGACCGTGACATCCTGTGACGTCCCGGATCCGCGGCCTGGGTTAGAACCCTGCCGCGCCCAACGTCTTCTGCGCTCAAACCCATTCGGTCGGCAGGCGCCGGCCACCTGGAGCACGAAATGACCCTCCTCCGCCGATCCTCCCCGTTGAGCTTCCTGCTTCTGTTGACCTTGCTCGCAGCCGGTTGCACCCCCAGCCGGGGCCGCGGCGGGGGCGGTGGCGGCGGCAACGACGACGACGACGCGGCGGACGACGACGACGCGGCGGACGACGACGACACCGTGGGCGACGACGACGACGCGACCGGTGACGACGACGACTCGGTGAGCGGCGACGTGTACTTCGGGGACGTGTACGGCGGGCTGAAGGGCGGCGACAGCGGCGGTGAGTGCAACGGCGTCGCGGAGCTGCGCATCGACGACGACGGCATGGTCCTGGACGGCCGCCTGACCTGCGGGGCCGACTGCACCATCACGTTCTCGGGTCCCTACGCGTTCAGCGAGGAGCAGTTCGTTCCGAGCTTCGACTGCAGGGTGAACGGCTACACGCCGAGCCTGAACGAGATCGACGCGTGGATCTGGGGCAGCGAGGGTGAGTACGCCGAAGGCAACATCTCGGCCTACGGCGCCTTGGACTACTTCTACGTCAGCTTCAACGCCTACTTCGGCGCTCGGTAGGGGCCGTCCCGGCGCCGACCGGGGTCTCTGAGGTTCCCAGGACCGCCCGCATTCGCCACACTCTTGTTGGACCTGCTTGGGAAGAAGGTACGACGTGAGTGAGACGACGATCGACCTGGTCGCGCTGGCGGCGAAGGAATGTCCGCTCCCGGACCTCGAGGCGGGGTCCGGGATCGCCGGCGGCTACGTCGTGGTGCGCAAGCTCGGTGAGGGGCTGCTCGGCTCTACGTGGCTGGTGCGTCAGGGCGCCGACGGAGTCGAGCGGGTGCTCGAGCTGCTCCGGGAGGACTACGTCCTGGAGCTCGACGCGGACAAGACGCTCGCGCGCGCCAAGCGCATGCGCGCCGTGCTGCCGGCCGAGGTCCTGCTGCCGCTCGATGCGGGCGAGCACGAGGAACATCCGTTCCTGGTGACTGAGCTGCCAGGTGGCCGATCCCTGCGGGAGGTGATGGACGCGGCTGAGGGCGGACTGCCCGCCGAGCAGGTGCGCGACGTGTTCCTGGGCCTGTTGGAGCTCGTGCGCCGCATGCACGAAAAGACCCGCCACTCGGGCCTCGATCCCCACAACGTGTTCGTCGATGCGGGGCGCACCGCCTGGATCGGGCAGCTCGCCACCTTCGAGATGGTCGAGGACGACGTGTTCGGGCCCGAGGGGTTGCCCCGGGCCGGGGCGCCGTACCTGGATCCCGAGATCGAGCAGTACTCCACCCGCGCGGCCGTGACGGCGGACGTCTACTCCATCGGCGTGCTGCTGTACGAGGCGCTCGTCGGCCACCCTCCCGTGGGGCGCTACGACCTGCCCTCGGCGGTGCGCAAGGACGTGCCGGCCGAGCTGGACGACGTGATCGAGCTGGCCCTCTCCGGCAGCGCCTCCGAGCGCTTCCAGTCCGCAGACGACATGGCGATGGCCATCGAGTCGGCGTTCGCGGCGGGAGGGCGCAACGAGGACAAGGCGAAGACCGCGCGCCCGATCATCCTGGCCCTCGTCGTCCTGCTGGCGATCGTCGTCGGGGGGGCGATCTTCCTGCGTCCCGACAGCAAGGAAGACCTGCTGAGCGCCGAGCTCGCGCGGCGGGCGGCCCTGCGGGCCGAGGTGGCGGCGACCGCGGTGGACGCGCAGCCCAAGAGCGACGCGCCGTCCGCGGGGATGGTGTGGATCCCCGCTGGTCCCTACATCGCCGGCCGGTTCGCCACGCACGATCCGCTGGCCGGCGCCTCGGAGCGGCCCGAGCAGGTCGTGGACGTGTCGGGCTTCTGGATCGACGTCGCGCCCCTGCAGGTGCCTGACGGCGACGGCGGCGAGTTCAAGATCGTCAACGGCATGACCCACGACGAGGCGCGCCGGATCTGCGGCAAGTTCAACAAGCGGCTGTGCACCGAGGACGAGTGGGAGAAGGCCTGCAAGGGCCCGGACAGCTCCATCTACACCTACGGCGACACGTTCGACCCGCAGGTCTGTCCGGCCCCCGGGTTCAACGACCGCTACCGCGTGGCCGCGTTCCCCAACTGCGCCAGCGGCTACGGGGTCCTGGGCATGTCCGGCGGCGTGGGCGAGTGGACGGGCACCGCCCGGGGCGACGTGTTCCTCATCAAGCCGGCGATGGTGGGCTCGGCGCCGACGTACTCGCGCTGCGCGGGCCAGGCGAGCCTCGAAGAGGGTCTGATCGATGGGAACGTCGGCATGCGCTGCTGCGGTCCCTGACCGGTCCGCCCGCCTGGGCTGGACGCGGGTGTTCGCCGTGCCGACGCTGCTCGTGCTGGCGGCGCTGCTGTGGGCCGAGCCGAAGCCCGACGATCCGCCTCGAGAGGCCCCCGCCTCGGTCACCGTGGGTCTGGCGGAGCTGGCGGAGCCCAAGCAGGAGCGGGACCCCTGGGACCAGCAGGGGAACGTCATCTTCACCGACGCCCTCACGATCGAGCTGGGGCGCACCTGGCGGCCCCGGACCCTGGACGTGAGCGTCGATCACAACGACACCTACGTGTTCGACTTCTCCCGGGGCGGCGCGCTCACGGGGTCGGTGTCGCTGCCCACCTCCGAGGGCGATCCCGACGCCGGCGGCCTCGTGGTCCGGACCATCGCGCTGCCCCCGTCCCTCGCCGACGAGGGGGCCGACCGGGTGGTGGTGACAGCTCCGGTGGGCGATCACCAGAACTCCGTCGGTCACTTCGTCTTGACCGAGTAGCACGCGTGCGCGCCGCCTCCGACGATCCGAGCGGACTGCGCTGGCTGCGCGCGGCGGCGGTGTGCGGGTTCGCCGTGGTCTGGCTGTGCTCCGCCTGGGTCGCGGACGACGCGTTCATCACGTTTCGCTCGGTCCTGGCGCTCTTCGAGGGCTTCGGTCCCCGCTGGAACGTGCTCGAGCGGGTGCAGGTGTACACCCACCCCTTGTGGTACCTGCTGCTGGTGGCGCTGCGGGGGCTGGGCGTGCAGAGCCTGTATGCCGCGGCCCTGGCGCTGGGTCTGGGGCTGTCCAGCCTGACCGTGTCGATCCTGCTGGCGCGGGCCCGCAGCTGGGTCGGCGTGGTGGCGATCACGGCGCTGCTGTGCGCCTCGAAGTCCTTCGTGGAGTTCTCCTCCTCGGGTCTGGAGAACCCCTTGAGCCACCTGCTGGTCGTGCTCCTGCTGCTGCTGGGGCTCGGCGCGGGACCCGTGATGGCGGCGCGGCGGGGCCTTGCCTTGGGCGTCCTGCTGAGCGCGATCGCCCTGACCCGCATCGATCTGTTCGCGCTGGTCCTGCCCCTGGCGGGCTGGATCCTGTGGGACGCGGGTCCTGGGGCGCGGCGGGGGGTGGTGCTGGGGCTGATCCCCCTGTTCGTGTGGGAGGGATGGAGCCTGCTGTACTACGGCGACGTCGTGCCCAACACGGCCTGCGCCAAGATGAACCACGTGCTGCCCTGGGCGCTGCGGCTGGCCCAGGGCGAGGCCTACTACTCAGCCAGCCTGCAGGTGGATCCGGTGACGCTGCCGCTCATCGCCCTGGCCGTGCTCGTGGGCTTGCGCTGCGGCGGCGCGGTGCGGTTCGCCGCCGTGGGTCTGCTGCTGCACTTTGTGTACGTAGGATCGATCCCCGGCGACTTCATGGCGGGGCGCATGCAGTCGGCGCCGTTCGTGTTCGCGGTGGCCATCCTCGCCACCTGCTGGTCGGTGCGCCGGGCCCCGCTGATGATCGTGGCGGCGCTGGCCCTGTGCGGCGCCCTCGCCACCCCCCGGAGCCCGCTGCGGGCCGACCGCGTCCCGGACACGACCTTCGTCGGCCGCACCCAGCTCGCCGACGAGCGGGCGTTCTACGCCGACGCCACGACCCTGTCGTTCGGCTGGGATGGCCTGCGACCCTGGTACAGTCCCCGGGGAGGGTGGACCGAGCCGGGGCCCTGGCGGGGGGCGCCGCCGCGCATCGAGGTCGCCTGGGGGGGGATCCGGACCTTCGGCGCCGGGCTGGGGCCGCACTTCATCGACGAGATGGCCCTGTCCGATCCCCTGCTGTCCCGGCTGCCGCTCATCTCCCAGGGCGGCGGATGGACGCGCCCCGGCCACCTCGCGCGGCCGCTGCCGGACGCGTATGTCGAGTCCCTCGAGGCGGGGCAGAACCTCATCGCCGACCCCGCCGTGGCGGCGCTGTGGGACGACGTGCGGATCGCCACCCGGGCGCCGTTGGGGGATCCCCGTCGCCTGCGGGCCATCGCGGGCACGGTGCTGTGTGGCCGCGCGCACCGGGCCGCCCTGTTGTCGCGCTGAGCCCCA
>CALAGR010000012.1 GCA_937891735.1 uncultured Pseudomonadota bacterium
CGGCGTCCAATCGCCCCAGGAAGGGACGGGGCGCCTGCTCTATTGTGCGCGGCATGAGCTTCTTCGGCCGACTCTTCGCGTCCGCGCACTCTGTCGGGGACGCGGTCTCCAGCGCGGTGCTCGCAGGGCACCCGACCCCGTTCGAGCGACTCGAGTGGCTCAAGACCGACGCGGACCGGCTGGACGCCCTGTCCATCGCCTCGCGCACCCTCACCTTCGAGGAGCGGTACACCGAGGCCCAGTTCGTGCTGGATCACGCGGCGGACATCAAGCCCATGGGGCTCATCGAGCGACGCATCGATCTCGCCCGCATGAGGCAGCTCCCGGACGCCGAGCTCGCCCTCGTCGAACAGGCCTGCGCGGCGTCTCCGAAGGACGCGGCGTGGCGTGCGCGCCTCGCGGATCTGCTGATCGAGTTCGACCAGCCGGACCGGGCGCTGGCCGTGCTCGACGACGCGGACGAACCGAGCAAGGTCCTGGACACCTCCCGGGCCGCGGTGCTCGTGGAGCTGGGGCGGCCCGCCGAGGCCCGCGCCCTGGCCCACGAGCTGCAGCGCTACTGGGACGAAGCCGCCCGGGGCTCGCTGATGGAGGGCGGCATGATCGAGGCGGCCCACTACCAGGGCCGGTGCCTGGACGTGCTGGAGCGGGTGGTGGAAGCCGAACAGGGACCCGGCGCCGGGGTCCTCGCGAGCGCCGCCGGCGGCCGGCTGGACCGCACGGCCCACCAGAACCACACCGCTATCGGCCAGGCCCTCCTGGTGCAGGGCGTGGGCGCCTCCCCAGACCCCCTGTCCGCCCCCGACGAGGAGGCCGCGGAGGCCGCGCTCACGGCCGATCCCAACAGCCCCGCGCTCCTGTGCGCCGCGGGCATGGCGGCCCTGCGGCAGGGCTCGCTGGGCCGGGCGCGGAGCCGCTTCGAGAAGGCCGCCCAGCGCGACGTCAAGCACTTCCCTGCGGCCCTCGGCCTCGGCGCGGCCCTCCGGCTGGACCAGGCCGACGCCTTCAAGGGGCTGGATCGCCTGCCCGAGACGCAGGCCGTGCCGGGTCTGGACGCGCTGCTCCCGGATCGGTCGGCGCTGACCCCCCTGGAGCAGCGGGTGGTGGCCGCGTCCGCCGCGCCGCTGCGGTCGGTGCTGCCGGCGGTGGCGGCGACCGGTGTGACGATCCGGATCCTGCCCCTGGCGGGGCGCGCGACGGATCTTCCCGCCACCGACGCACCCACCCGCGCGGTGCGCATCGAGGACCTGCTCGACACGACCAGCGAGATCCACTCGTGGCAGCTCGCCTACGTGCTGGGCGAGCTCGCGGCCGCGCACCTGCCCGCCCACGCCCGGGGCGAGCTGCAGAACCTGCACCACCGCGCCACCGCGCTGGAGTGGGCCGTGGGGACCTGGGCGCAGCTCGACGCCGACGCGCTGTTCGGCAAGGGCTACCAGGGTTGGCTGCAGCGGCGGTGCGGCAGCAAGTGGGCCCCCCAGCGCGACCCGGAGGGGCTGGTGGAGGAGCTCGAGGCGCTGATCGCGCGGATCGCAGCGACCGACTGAGTGCCTGACAGACGGTTTGGTGCGATCGGCGGGAATGCCCCCGAGGGCCACCCGTACCCTTGGCCGAGATGACCACCGACTTCGCCCAGCTCCTCGCCCTGCATGGCCCCCGCGTCCACCGCGCCGCGGCGGGGATCCTCCGGGACGAGCAGGAGGCGCGGGAGGTCGCCCAGGACGCCCTGGCCAGGGCCTGGGCCGCGCGGGACCGCTACGACGGACGGCGGCCCTTCTACCCGTGGCTGTACACCATCGTGCGCAACGCCTGTCGGGATGCGATCGCCCGCAGCCACCACCGGGCCATCGGCGGCCTGGACGCGGAGCGGCTCTCCAGCGCCACCCCGAGCCCGCTGCAGTCCCTGGACAGCAAGGAGGCCGAGGCCGGCGTCCACCGGGCCATGGCGCGGCTCGCAGACGAACACCGGGAGATCCTCGTGATGCGCCACTTCGAGGACCTGTCGTACGTGGAGATCGGCGAGATCCTGGGCCTGCCCCAGGGCACCGTCATGTCTCGCCTGTACCGAGCCCGCCAGGCGTTGACCGCCCAGCTGCGTCGCGCCGGCATCGAAGGGAGCACCCCATGACCGAGATGAAGGCGGAGCGATTCGAGGAGCTGATGGTCAAGGTCGTGGACGGGGTCGCCAGCCCCGCCGAAAGGGAAGAGCTGATGAGCCATGTGATCGAGCACCCCGAGCTGCGCGCCGAGCTGGAGGCCCAGCAGGCCCTCAAGGCCGTGACCGACGGCTGGATGAGCCGGCTGCAGGCGGACCTCGCGGCGGACCACGACCGGACCTCCCCTGCGCGACGAGGCGTTCGCGGGGTGGGCGTGAGCCTGCTCCTGGTGGGTCTCGCGATCCTGACCGCCTGGGCGCCCGTGGAGCTGCTGCTCGACGAGACCGTGCCCCTGTGGGTGAAGGCGGGCACCGGGCTCTGCTCCGCCGGCGCCCTCCTGCTGCTGTTCCACGTGGTCCAGACCCGCTTCTTGAGCGGCGACAAGGACCCCTACGACGAGGTGATTCGATGAGCAACGCACTGGTGAAGGCCGCCGCTGACCTGCAGGGCCGCCCCGACGGCGGGATGATGCTGACGACCTGCGAGACGGTTCCGGGCCACCGCATCGTGCGCGTGATCGGTCTGGTCCGCGGCAACACGATCCGCGCCCGCCATGTGGGCAAGGACATCATGGCGGCGTTCCGCACGCTGGTCGGCGGCGAGATCGTCGAGTACACCAAGATGATGGGCGAGAGCCGGGAGCAGTCCCTGGACCGCATGCGAGCCGAGGCCGTGGCCCGCGGCGGCAACGCGATCGTGGGGCTGCGGATCACCACCTCGACGGTGATGGCCGGCGCGGCGGAGATCCTGGCGTACGGAACGGCCGTGGTGATCGAGCCCGAGTAGGAGACAATGGGGCGTGCTCCGCTCCTTCCTCGCGCTGCCCCTGCTCCTCCTGGCGGGGTGCTCCTGCGGCCAGTGGGGCCCGGACGACGGCCTGGACCTCACCCCCGTCCCCCACCCGTGTGACGAGTACGACGCCACGATCAACCCCGACCTCGCCGACGGGGTGCCTGGAGCAGACGAGATCTGCAACGGACGGGACGACAACTGCGACGGCCTCGTCGATCTGGACGACCCGGATCTCATCACCATGGGCACCTGGTGGCTCGACGCCGACGGCGATGGCTGGGGCGACGGCGGCTCGCCGGTGAGCGCCTGCGGCCCCGGGGACGGCGTGGCCGACCAGGAGGGCGACTGCGATGACGCCGCGGTGGACGTGTTCCCGGGCGCCGAGGAGCAGTGGTACGACGACACCGACTCGGACTGCGACGGCGAGCCGAACCCGGACCCCTGCGAGGAAACGCCGGAGCAGGCGCCGGGGGTGATCGACGCGGACTGCCAGGTGACCTCGGAGTACGAGCTGCAGGTGGAGTCGGCGGGCATCGACCTCGACGGCGGCGGCAGCTCCCTGAGCACGCCGCTGGTGGGGCAGCTCACCGACGACGACGGCAACGGCGTCATCGACGACAACGACATGCCCGACATCGTGGCGGTCAGCTCCGACTCGGGCGGCTACGCGGTCCGCATCGCGCCGGGCGACGGGAGCGCGCCTGCGACCCAGATCTTCTCCCTGGCGACCCCCGCCGGACAGGCCGTGCCCACGTCCATGGGGCAGCTCGCCCTGGGGGACATCGACGCCGACGGGGATCCGGACCTGGTGGGCATCTTCGACGTCGCGGGGGACTGCCATCCCGTCGCGTTCGAGCCCGACGGCACCTTCTTGTGGATCCAGCCGAGCGTCGTGCTGACCTGCCGCCACCACGCGCCGGCCCTCGCGGACCTGGACGGCGACGGGACCGTCGAGGTCCTCGTGGGCAACGCGATCCTGCGGGGCGCGGACGGCAGCGTGCGGGGGCTCGGGGCGCTGGGCTCGGGCACCTCCCCCGACTACAGCAACGCCGGCGTGCACGCCGTGCCCGCGAACCTCGACGGCGTGGGATCCCTGGAGGTGGTCGTCGGAAACGCCGTCTACGACCCGGAGGGAGCGACGATCTGCGCGACCGGAGACGAGGACGGCTACCCCGCGGTGGCGGATCTGGACGGCGACGGGCTGGGCGAGATCGTGGTCACCGGCACCGGCGACGTGCGCCTGTACGAGCACGACTGCGCGCCGATCCGCTCCTGGCCCCTGCCCGACGGCGGCCCTGGCGGACCCGCGACGATCGCCGATCTGGATGGCGACGGCACGCCGGAGATCGCCGTGTCCTCCAACTCCTTCGTCTACGCCTTCGAGGTGGACGGCTCCACGATGTGGGCTGGCACCGTGCAGGACGCCAGCTCCGGGTCGGCGGGGCTCGCGAGCTTCGACTTCGACGGGGACGGGGCCTCCGAGGTGGTCAGCTCCGACGAGCTGCAGCTTTCGATCTTCAACGGCCCCGACGGGGCGCTTCTGTTCCGGGACGACGTGCGGATCTCGGGCACCCGCAACGAGTTCGCGGTCGTGGCCGACGTGGATGGGGACGGGCAGGCGGAGATCGTCGCGCCGAGCGAGGGGCCCGCCGCCTGGTATGTCTTCGGCGAGCAGAACGGGTGGTGGCCGTCCGCGCCGAAGCGGTGGACCCAGGACGCCTTCGTGCCCGCCTGGAGCTCCGCCGACGGCAGCCTGCCGGCGAACCCGGCGGCGCCCTGGCCCGCCCAGAATGCGTTCCGCTGGACGGAGTCCGGAAGCGGGGGCGGCGCGCCCGACCTCATCCCCGCGGCCGACCTGGAGCTGCTCGCGGAGGGCTTCTGCGACGCCTTCGGCGGGGCGCTGCAGTTCTGGCTGCAGGTCCGCAACCGGGGGGGCGTGGACGCCGACGTCGACGTGGCGGTGGTGGTCGAGGGCATCGACGCAGCAGGCCTGCGCTCCCCCATCAACCAGCTGTTCTTCCCGGGCCCTCACCCCGCGGGGGGCTCGGGCACTGTCTTGCAGAGCGCCCTGGTGCCGTTCCAGGTGCAGGGGTTCGTGGCGGTGAGCTTTCGGGCGGTCGAGTCGGCCTGGGGGGAACCCACCCTGCGGGAGTGCCGGATCGACAACAACGAAGCGGTGCTGCAAATCCCCTGAGACCCCAGCAACCATGCTGGTTTCAAGGGATCTGATCAGGATCGCATTGCGGCGAATTCTGGGCGGCCCCACACTGCGAGACGCGGGACTGACTGCAGCCGCAACCACAGAAATGGAGAAACAACGTGGCAAACCCTGGCATCTCTGAAGAGCTTTACGCTGGCTTTCACTTCCTGCTCGAGATCGAAGGCATCACCGGCGACGCGAAGACCGTGGTTGGCGGCTTCAAGAGCATCTCCGGCATGGATTCGTCCACCGAGATCATCGAGTTCAAGCAGGGCAACGACATTCGGGTTCGCAAGAAGCCCGGCCGTACGACCTACTCCAACATCGTCCTCGAGCGCGGCTACACCGCCACCGACGACCTGTGGGAGTGGCGCAAGTCCATCGAAGAGGGAAGCATCGACCGTCGCTCCGGCGCGGTGATCATCCTCGACCACGACTGCGAGACCGAGGTCGCGCGGTACGAGTTCTTCGAGGGCTGGCCCTGCAAGTGGAACGTCCCGGAGCTCTCCTCCGACCAGTCCGGCATGGCGATCGAGAAGATCGAGCTGGCGGTCGAGCAGGTCAAGCGCTCGTAAGGCAGACCGGATCCGCCTGCCGATTCTCAGGATCGGTAGGCGGGTCCCCTCTCCGGCCCCATCTGGTCAGACGGCGACGGCGACCGCGTGCTCGAGGAGCTGCTCGAGCGTGACGATCTGCAGCACGCTCAGATGGGTCGCTTGGAGCACCACCGGCGGCGCCACGCCCGCCTCCAGCGCTTCCTTCCAGCGCTCGGCACACAGACACCAGCGATCTCCGGGGCGCACCCCGGGGAAGCCGTACTGGGGCGCGGGGCGACTGAGGTCGTTGCCGACGGCGCGCGAGAACGCCAGGAACTCAGCGGTCGCCTGGATGCACACCGTGTGCTGCCCGTGATCGTCGGGACCGGTGTTGCAGCAGCCGTCTCGGAAGAACCCGGTCCTGGGGTTGAGGCTGCATGCGTGCAGGGGCCCCCCGAGGACGTTGACGGACGGTTCGACTTCGTGGGTGTGCTCAAGCTGGTCCATGGTTCTCCCGAGGCGGGCAACCCTAGCCGGCCCGGGCCGGGCCTGCACTCACGCGGGCGCGCCGCGCGGGCGGTAGCATGGGCGCATGCTGCGATTCACGCTCAACGGCGAACCGATCGAGGTCGCCTCCGCATCCCCCAACCTCACCTTGCTGCAGTGGCTTCGCGCCGAGCGCCTCACTGGCACCAAGGAGGGCTGCGCCGAAGGCGACTGCGGCGCCTGCACCGTGGTCATGCTCGACGACCGCGCTCCTGGCGGCGCGACCTACCGGGCGATCAACTCCTGCCTGCTCTTGCTGCCCATGGTGCACGGGCGCGCGGTGTGGACCGTGGAGGGCATCGGCACGGCGGCGGATCCCCACCCCGTGCAGCAGGCCATGGTGGACGCGATGGGCTCGCAGTGCGGGTACTGCACGCCGGGCTTCGTGATGTCCCTGTTCGAGGCCTGCTACCGCGACGACCTGACCCAACCGTGGCAGCTGGACGACCAGCTGTGCGGAAACCTGTGCCGCTGCACCGGCTACCGGCCGATCCGCGACGCGGCCACACAGACCGCCGGCACCCGCCCCGACGACCCCTTCCGGGCGGGCCTGCGCAGGCCCCCCAGCCGCCCCGAGCACCTCGATCACGTCGCTGACGGCGAGCGCTTCATGGCCCCCGTGTCGTTGGACGAGGCCACCTCGGCGCTGCGAGAGCACCCCGAAGCGCGGCTGATCTGCGGCGCCACCGACATGGGCCTGGACGTCACGAAGCGGCACGTGCGCTTCCCCGTGCTGGTCAGCACCGAGCACATCGCCGAGCTGCAGGGCATCGAGGAGACCGCGGATGGCTGGTCCATCGGGGCCTCCACGTGGCTCACGGATCTGGAGGCCTGGTCCAGGGACGCGCTGCCGGTGCTGCACCGCATGCTCCGGTACTTCGGGGCGCGGCAGATCAAGCACCGGGCGAGCCTCGGCGGCAACCTCTGCAACGCCTCGCCCATCGGCGACCTCGCGCCGGTCCTGCTCGCCCTGGACGCGACGCTGGTGGTGGCGAGCTCGGCGGGCGCGCGCAGGGTCTCGATCGACGACTTCTTCCTGGGCTATCGGCAAACGGCCCTGCAGCCGGGCGAGCTGCTGGCCCGGGTGGCGATCCCGAAGCCCCCCGCCCACGCGCTCCTGGGGGCGTTCAAGGTGTCGCGGCGTCGCGAGCTCGACATCTCTGCGGTGGCCGCGGGCATGCACATCCAGATGAGCAAGGACGGCACCATCGGGCTCGCCCGCCTGGGGTTTGGCGGCGTCGCGGCCACGCCAGCGCGCGCGTACATGACCGAGAAGGCCCTCGTCGGCCGACCCTGGAACGAGCGCACGGCCGAGGAGGTGGGCACCTTCCTGGATGAGGACTTCACGCCGCTGGACGACCACCGGGGCTCCGCGGCGTACCGCAAGCAGCTGGTCCGCAACCTGCTCATCGGCTTCGCCCACGAGAGCCGCTTCGGCACGAACGTCCCGCTGCTCCCCAACCACACGGGCACCGTCCAGGAGCTGGAGGTGCTGTCGTGAGCGATCCCCTGCCCACCGGCCCGCTGCACAAGGACAAGCCCCACGAGTCCGCGCTGCTGCACGTCACCGGGGCGGCGCGGTACGTGGACGACCTGCCGGATCCGCCGGGTCTGCTGTACGGGTTGATCGTGCCTTCGGCCCACGCCCACGCGCGGCTGCTGCGGGTGGAGGTGACCGCCGCCCAGCAGGTCCCCGGCGTGCACGCGGTGCTGCTCGCCCAGGACGTGCCCGGCGACAACAACATCGGCCCCATCACCCACGACGAGCCGCTGCTCGCGGACGGGGCCGTGCACTACCACGGCCAGGCGGTCGCGCTGGTGGTGGGCGAGTCGCTGCGGGCGTGTCGGGAGGCCGCGGCGGCGGTGACGGTGCTGGTGGAGCCCCTGCCGCCGATCCTGTCGATCCGGGACGCGCTGGCCCAGGGAGCCTTCCTCGGGGATCCCCACATCATCGCCCGCGGTGATCTGGACGCGGCCTTCGCCGCCGCCGCCCACGTCATCGAGGCGGAGGTGGACAGCGGCGCCCAGGACCACTTCTATCTGGAGACCCAGGCCGCCCTGGCCGTCCCTGCCGAGGACGGCAGCATCCAGGTCTGGTCCTCCACCCAGCACCCCACCGAGATCCAGCGGATGGCCGCCCGCGTGCTGGGTGTCGGCGCGCACAAGGTGGTGTGCACGGTGCCCCGGGTGGGCGGCGGCTTCGGCGGCAAGGAGAGCCAGGCGACCAACTTCGGGGCGTTCGCGGCCTGGGGCGCGGCGGTGACGGGGCGGGCCGTGAAGGTGCGCCTGGACCGGGCCGAGGACATGGCCATGACCGGCAAGCGCCACCCGTTCCACAGCCGGTACCGGGCGGGGTTCGACGCGGACGGCATGTTCCTCGCCTTCGCCGTGTCCACCTGGTCTGACGGAGGCTGGGTGACGGATCTGTCGGGCCCCGTGCTCGACCGGGCGCTGTTCCACCTCGACAACGCCTACTACATCCCCGCCCTGCGCTTCGAGGGGCAGATCTGCCGCACCAACCTGCCCTCCAACACGGCCTTCCGCGGGTTCGGCGGGCCCCAGGGGATGGTGGTGGTGGAGGACGCCATGGAGCGCGCCGCCGAGGTGCTCGGGCTGCCTCCCGAGGAGGTGCGACGGCGCAACTACTACGGGGCTGCGCCGAGGAACCGTGCGCCCTACGGCCAGCTCATCAGCGATCCGCGGGTGGTGACGATGCACGACCGGATCGTGCAGGACGCGGATCTGCAGGGGCGCCGGGCCGAGATCGCCGCGTTCAACGCAACCTCGCGTTGGACGAAGCGGGGGATCGGCCTGCAGCCCATCAAGTTCGGGATCTCCTTCACCAAGGCGCTGCTGAACCAGGCGGGGGCGTTGGTGCTGGTGTACTCCGACGGCTCCGTGCAGCTCAACCACGGCGGCACGGAGATGGGGCAGGGCCTGCACACCAAGATGCTGGCGGTGTGCGCGCATGCCCTGGGGGTGAGCGAAGCGGCGGTCCGCGTCATGTCGACGGCGACGGACAAGGTGCCCAACACCTCGCCCACGGCGGCCAGCTCGGGCTCCGACCTGAACGGACAGGCGGTGGCGCTGGCCTGCGCGACCCTGCGCGAGCGCATGGATCCCGTGGCCCGGGCGGTGCTCGGGGTGGACGAGGAGGCAGCGCTCACCTGGGTGGACGGGCACATCTTCGGACCCGGGGGAGCGGCCACCACGTTCGCTGCGGTGGCGAGTCGCTGCTGGGTCGAGCAGGTCAGCCTCTCGGCGACGGGCTTCTACCGCACCCCGGGGATCCTGTACGACCACGCGACGGGGAGCGGCACGCCGTTCTTCTACTTCGCCTACGGGGTCGGCATCACGGAGGTGGAGGTCCAGGGCCTCACGGGCGAGATGCGCATGCGCCGGGTGGACATCCTGCACGACGTGGGGGACTCCCTCATCCCGTCCATCGACGTGGGCCAGGTGGAGGGAGCCTTCATCCAGGGCATCGGCTGGCTGACGGACGAAGAGGTCCTGCACGGGCCCGACGGCCGGGCCATCACCGTGGGCCCGAGCACCTACAAGATCCCCTCCATCGGCGACGTGCCCACCGCGTTCCACGTGCAACTGCTCGAGCGGGCGCCCCAGCCCGGCGTCATCGGGGGCAGCAAGGCGGTGGGCGAGCCGCCGTTCATGCTGGCGCTCAGCGTCGTGTCGGCGTTGCGCGACGCGATCAAGAGCTTCGGGGCGGGTCCCGTGGAGCTGGGCCTCCCGGCCACGCCCGAGGCCATCCTGCGCGCGATCGATCACCAGAAGGGCTGACCTGAATGACCGGACACCTCTACGAGTGGCTCTCGTTGGCCATTCGCTGGCTGCATGTGATCGCGGGGATCGCCTGGATCGGCGACTCCTTCTACTTCATGTGGCTCGACGCGAGCCTGCAGCGCGACGAGCAGACGCCGGCCGAGGTGAAGGGCGAGTCCTGGTCGGTGCACGGCGGCGGCTTCTACCGGGTCATCAAGTTCCAGACGGCGCCGGACGCGATGCCCGCCAAGCTGCACTGGTTCATGTGGCAGGCGTACACGACCTGGCTGTCGGGGTTCGCCCTGCTGACGGTGGTGTACTGGTTGCAGGCCAAGGCCTGGATGCTCACGCCGGGGGGCGTGGCGACACCCGGGGGAGCCGTGGGCGTGGGCTTCGCGACGGTCTTCGGCGGCTTCGCGGTCTACCACCTGCTGTGCAAGAGCCCGCTGGGCCGGAAGCCGGTGTTGCTGGGGGCCGTGCTGCTCGCGTTCGCGGCGGGGGTGGCGTGGGGGCTGGGGGAGCTGATCTCAGCGCGGGCCGCGTACATCCACGTGGGGGCGATGATCGGCTCCTGGATGGCCGGCAACGTGGCGATGGTGATCATCCCCAACCAGCGCAGGATCGTGGCCGCGCTGATGAACGGGGGGGAGCCGGATCGGGCCTGGGCCGCCGAGAGCAAGCTCCGCAGCACGCACAACAACTACCTGACCCTGCCCGTCATCTTCGTGATGATCAGCAACCACTACCCGAGCACGTACGGCCACGAGCACGCGTGGCTCGTGCTGGTGGGGCTGTTCGCGATCGGCGCGTTCACGCGGGTGTTCTTCAACCTGAAGAACGCGGGGCGGGTCGTCGGGTGGATGCTGCCCGTGGCCGCGGTGGCGTACATCGGCCTGGCGGTGGCGACGCGCCCGGCGGTGGTGGAGCCCACCGGCGAGGTGGTGACCTGGGCGCAGGTCGAGCCGCTGATCGCCAGGCACTGCCGGTCGTGCCACAGCGCGACGCCGACGCACCACATCTTCAAGACGGCGCCCAACGGCGTGACCTACGACACGCCGGCGCAGGTGCAGGCCAAGGCCGCGCTCATCAAGGCCCGGGCGGTGGACACGGCCACCATGCCGCTGGCCAACGAGACGAACATGACCGCCGAGGAACGCGCGCTGCTCGGGGCGTGGATCGCCGGGGGCGCGCCGATCCCGGAGTAGTCAGGGGCCGGGGCTCCACTGCTCGGACAGCTCCTGCAACACCCGCTGCTCGCCCCGGGCGCGAGCCGAACGGGCAATGCCCTCGGCGTGCACCAGCCGTTCCCGGAGCGGCGAGGGTCCCGAGGCCCCGGCCAGCGCACGGGAACGGTCCAGGGCGGTGATCGCACCCTCGAAGTCCAGCAGGGCGGCGGACGCCATCGACTGCACCGCGGGGCCGGCCGGCTCGCGCGGATGCAGTTCCTCCAGCCGGCGGGCCACCTGCAGGCACTCCTCGAGCCGGCCGGCCGCGAACAAGGCCCGAGCCCACTGCTCAGTGAACCACGGCTCGTCCGGTGTCTGCGCCGCCGCCGCGCGCAAGGGGAGGACCGCAGCTTCGGGATCCTCGTGGATCCGACAGGCCGCGAGTCGTCCGGCGATGCGGGCGGCGTTGGTGAGGCGCCCCTGCGCGCGCAGGACCACCAGCGCCTCTTCGAACCGGGGGACCGCCAGATCGCAGCGCCCCAGCCCCGCGAGGTGCGCGCCGTACACGTAGGCGGGCTGCGGGTTTCCGGGCTCCGCCTCCTGCTCCAGGGTCGCGAACAGGTGGGCTTCGTCGAGCCAGATCTCGCCCCGCCAGGCGCTCGTCACCGACCCCAGAAGGACCAGGGCGCCGACTGCCAGCAGCGCCGGACGACGCAAGCTCCCCCCCAGCCGGTCGAGCCCTGCCGCGACGGCCAGCGCGGCGCCGAGCCACGGCACGTACAGGTACCGGTCCGCGTGCAGCGGGAACACGTCCAGGGGAACCAGGTGCAGGCTCGGAACCAGGAGCAGCGCCCACAGGGCGAGTCCTAGGGCCACCGGCCCCCGAGACCGCACGAGGAAGAGCGCGAGGGACAGGGCCGCGATGCCGCCCAGGACCGGGGCAGCGAGCGTGTCCGGCACCTGGTGCACCCCCACCGCAAGATCGGGGATCATCGGCCAGATCGACCGGGTGGCCGCGCTCGCGAAGGCGCTCGAGACCAGCAGGATCCGGGAGGAACCCTCGATGAGGTAGTCCAGCGCGGGCAGGGGTTCCAGGAAGGCGAGCCGCAGCCCGAGCCAGACCACCATCGCGAGGCCGCAGCTGACCAGCACCGGCACGGAAGCGCGCACTGACCGGCCCCAGACCGCCCGCAGGCAGAGGGCCGGCGCGAGCATGAGGCCCCTCTCCAAGGACAGCGCCGCGATCAGCGCGCAGACCCCGGCGAGGACCGCGTGCCCTGGGCTTCGGGTGCGGACCGCCCGCAGGCCGATCACCGCGGACACGGCCACCAGCAGATCCCCGCGCGCGCAGGCCCACAGCACCACCTCGGTGTGTACCGGAAGGCTCGCCCAGAGCGAGGCGGCAGCCATGGCCGCCAGAGGGGAGCAGCCTTCGCTCCGAAGCCAGGCGCCCAGACCAAGGGCGGCGACGGCGTGCAGAGCGAGGTTCACCCCGTGGGTGAGCAGAGGCGAGCCGCTCCGGATCTCGAGCGCCAGGTTGAGCATCAACAATGGCCGCATGTACTCCTGGAGATACCGACCCAGAGCCACGCCCAGCACGTCGCTCCCGCCCAGGGCGCTCACCAGGGCGTGGTCATCCCAGATCCAGCCGACGCCGAGGGCGCGCGGATGGGCGAGGAGCGCGACCAGGGCGGGGAGGAGAACGATGAGCAGCCGAACGCCGGGGGCGCTCGCCTGAACCCCTGCTTCGCTGTCCTGCAGGTCGCCGATCACCGGAGCGCTTCAGCCGGCCTACTTCGACTTGGGCGACTGCGCCGCGCCGGACACGACCCGCGTGAACTGCAGCGGCTCGTCCTGGCTCTCGTCGCTGATGGTGAGCACGTCCTTGTCCACGACCGCCTTGACGTCCTCGCTGGTGCCCTTGGCGTCGATGGTGGTCAGGGTCCAGGTGCCGGCGCCGGCGGACACGGCGGACCACTTCGCCTCCTCCGTGTCGGGCCCCATGTGCGCGATGGCCCGCCCGTCGACGGTGAACTCCATCTTCATCTCGGAGGCCTTCTTCATGCCTTCGATCATCGCCTTGGCGCGGGCGTCTTCGGGGTTGGCCTTCAGGGCCTCCTCCATCTGGGCGAGCTGGACCTGGAACTGGGCGGGCAGGATGACCTGCCAGGTGCCGACGAGCTCCTTCGGCTGATCCCCGGCGAAGGCCGGCAGGGACAGGGCGAGCAGCAGGGTCAGGACGAGCAGGGGCAGACGCACGGCGGCGCTCACTTCTTGCGCCGGAACTGGAGGGGCTCGGCGCCGTCCTCGTGAATGGTCAGGACGTCCTTGTCGATGGTGGCCTTGGCGGGGCTGTCCTCGCCGCCGGCCTCCTTGACGTTGAGGGTGTAGCTGGCGTCGGCGTTCTTGACCGCGGACCAGGTGGCCCGCTCCTTCTCCTCGCCCATGGCCCGCATGATGATGGCGTCAGCGGAGAACTCCATCTCCATGGAGGTGACCGCCTTGAGCATGTCCAACATGGCCTTCGCCATCTCGTCCTCAGGCTTGTCCTTGGCGGTCTTTTCGGCCTCCGCGATCTGCGCCACGACCTCCGGGGGCGCGACGATCGTCCACACGCCCATGAACTCCTTGGGCTGGTCGGCGGCGACCGCGGGCAAGGCGAACGCGAGCAGAAGGGTGAGTAGCAGGAGGGCGGAAAGGAAGGGTCGGGATGAATTCATGCGCAGCACCTTACAGTGAGTGCCCGGGTCTGGTCCGGGCGTGACTCGGAGAGGGTCGTGGCGAACAGGGCGAGCGGGGCCAGCGCCCTCCTCGGGTCGGACCGAAGATGCGCGTCAACGGGGGCAGATGGTCTGTCTCCCCCCGATGACGCAACACGGCGGGGCGTGCGGTGGACCGAGGATCCGCGTCGCTGTTGACTCGCTGGCGCCTTCCGCACTTTTCTTGGCCCTCGCCGGCCTCTTTTCTCGTCTGGGGCCATGTGAGCCCCATCCCACTCCCACCCGACCGCGCGCGCGCCTGGCACTGCACCACCCGCCTGGACGATGACGACGTCCTCACCCGCACGCCGGGCGAGCTCCGCGACGTCGTGCGGTCAGTCCTTCGGCATGGGCAGCCCGCCGGTCTGTTGTGCTTCGCCGTCATCGACACGCACCTGCACGTCCTCCTGTGCGGCCGGCGCGCTGACGCGGGCGAAGCCATGCGGCGGATCGAGCTCGCCTGCCATCGACTGTTGCTCCTGGACCGGCGGTTCCAGGGCGCTCGGATCAGGCCCGTCGAAGACCAACTGCACCTGACCAACACCGTGCACTACATCCTCCGGCAGCCGCTCCATCACGCGGTGGCGGGCGATGGGCTCAACGAGGGGAGCGCCATCCACGATCTGCTCGGGCTGCGTGTGCCCGGGCTGCCCCTGCCGGGGGTGCTCCTGACCGAACTTCCTCGCATGCGCGTCGCCGAGTTGCTCCCGCACCTGGGGCTGTCCTCGGACGAACTCACTGGCTGGGACTTCCCCCTCACCGAGGCGGAGCTGCCGTGGCTGTTGGACTCGGCGGCCGCAGCCTTCGCCGTGCGCGACATGCTCCGGCGGTCGAAGCACTGCGCGAGCCTGCGCGCCGCCATGGTCCGGGCCGTGGGGGACGAGGTCGCCACGGGTCGGATCGCGGCGCACACCGGGCTGGCGAGGTCGAGCATCTGCCGCCTGCGCGCCCGCCCCGTAGATGCCGCGTGGGTGCGGTGCGTGCGCAGACAGGTGCGGCTGCGGATCGCGGTGACGCTTCGCCGCGACGCCGAGCCGCTGGGGATGTCCCCGGAGAGCGCTCGTTGAGCGAGTGCCCCTGCAAGTGGCGCGTCAACGGGGGCAGATGGTCTGTCTCCCCCGGATGACGCGACGCCGCACCGCCCGCGGCCCCGCACCGCCCGGGACCCCTGCAAGTGGCGCGGCCCTCAGCTCCCTCGATACGTCGAGTAGCCGAACGGGCTGATCAGCAGCGGCACGTGGTAGTGCTCGTCCGTCGCGCTGATCTCGAACTGCACCGACACCTCCGGGTAGAAGCCGTGGACTTCGCGCGCCAGGTGGTAGGCCTCGGTACCGAACGTCATCCGGTACACGCCCCGCTCGATGCGCCCCTCGGGCACCAGCGCCCCGACGCGGCCGTCAGCGTTCGTGACCTGCTCGCTCAGAAGCGTCCAGCCGTCGCCGTTCCGCCGCTCCAGCCTGATCGGCATGCCCTCTGCCGGGCAGCCGCGCGCCGTGTCCAGCACATGGGTCGAGATCGTGCTCATCGCTCCGCCTCCAGCTTGTCGAGGCGGATCCGCGTGATCTTCGCCTGTTCCCCCGCCGCCACCCGCAGCTCCGTCGCCGCCGGATTCCCCAGGCGCCGCTGCAGCGCGCCCAGCATCTGCCCCGCCGTCAGGCCCGTCGCACAGATCAGGAAGACGTGGCCGAACCGCGCCTCGTACGCCGCGTTGCCCGCGACCAGCGCGTCCAGCACCTCCTCGGTCGCGCCCCGCACCCCCGCCTGCTCCCCGCCGGCCCACTGCGCCGTGCCGCCGAACCGCAGCCGCAGCCGCTCCGGGTCATCGCCGATGCGCGGGTGATGCGAGAAGGCCTCGCGCCAGTCCTCCGCGTCCAGCCCCCACCACACCTCGTCAGCCCGCAACCGCACGGCCGTGGGGTCCGCGAACGGCCGCGACGCCACCATGCCGTCCGCCCAGGCCGTCGAGCAGCAGCACCGCAGCGCCGTCTGCGACGCCTCGACCTCGGACAGGCCGTTGAGCCACCCCGCCAGGCCCTGCTCCTGCACCAGCGCGCCGAACACTCGCAGCCGCGACGCACCCCCGTCCGGGTACACCCGCAGCCGCACGTGGGTGAACGGCCCCGCTCCCAACAACGCGTCTCCCTCGAACTCATGGGCCGTGTCGGCCTCCAGCTTGGACTCGGCGACCACCGGCACCCAGTCCGTCCTGCGCTCGATGCGGTAGGGCCCCGCGCTGGCGTCGTCGAGCCCCTCGAAGGAGCAGCGGTCGGGGTAGTTGCCCTTGTTGTGGTGGGTGTCGAGCACGATGCGCGCCACCGTGCCGCGCCCCGCGAGCCGCACGATCACCCAGTCGTGGCCCGTGTCCCGACGGCGACGGGTCTCCCAGCCCCCGCCCATGTTGGGCGCGCGCCCCGGACGCAGCAGCGCGTTGGCGTTCCCATAGAACATGTCCGACGCGGCGATGGCCCTCCCGCCGCTCGTCAGCGCCGCCAGATCCACCTGCTCCCCGGCAGTCGCGGACGGCGTCGGGATCCCGAACACCCGCAGCCGGGCCACCCCCCCGTCGGGGTAGATGTGCAGCCGCAGGTGTGTGAAGTGCTCAACCCGCGCCGCCGCGAAGAGGTTGTGGGAGCCGGCGTCCAGGGGCACCTGGCCCAGGATCTCGACCCACGCCGCCTGCTCGAGGTCATCGCCGCTCAGCTCCGGCGGCGCCACGCACCCCTGAATCGAGCAGAACGGCGGCTGGTTGCCCATGAACCAGCTCGTGTCCACGTCGAACCCGCGCACCACCCCCGGAACCCCAAGCCGCACCACGCACGAGTCGTGCCCCGGCGTGCGCTTGCGTCGCGACTCCCAGCCGTCCATCACCTTGCCGCGGTCGCCGTAGGCGTGCGGATCGAAGACCGCCGGATGGGGCTGCAGGAGGTTTTCCATCCCCGCGAAGAAGTCGTCCGTCGCGCTCAGGACCACGCCCCCCAGCGCCCCCGAGGCCAGGTCCACACAGTCCGCAAACGACGCCAGTCCCACAGTCATCTCAGCTCTCCTTCAGACACTCGCGCCCCCGCGCCGGGCCCACGTCGGTTCCGTTGTCCCACACCAGCGCGCCCCGGAGCCACGTCGCCACGGGCCGGCCCACCAGGGATCGTCCCAGCCAGGGCGAGGTCTTGTTCTTGAAGCGCACATCGTCTGTCCCGGGGACCCACTGCGCCGCGGGATCGAACGCGACCAGATCGGCGTGCCGACCCGCCTGGATGGCGCCCTTGTCCCCCAGCCGCGCGAACGCCGCAGGGCCCGCGCTCAGCCAGCGCGCCACGTCCTGCAGCCCGAAGCCCCGCTGCCGGGCCTCCGTCCAGATCACCGGCAGGCTCAGCTGCAGCCCGGCGATCCCGCCCCACGCCGCCGTGAAGTCCCCCGACTCCAGGTGCTTGAGGTCCGGGGTGCACGGCGAGTGGTCGCTGACGATGAAGTCGATGGTCCCCTGGCGCAGGCCGTCCCAGAGCAGCTCGCGGTTGCTCGCCTCACGGATCGGCGGCGCGCACTTGTACAGGGTCTGCCCGCGGCCCACCTCCTCCGCCGTCAGGCCCAGGTAGTGCGGACAGGTCTCCACTGTGATGGGCAGCCCCGCGTCCTTGGCGCGGCGCAGCATCGGCAGCGCGCTGGCCGCCGACAGGTGCACCACGTGGACCCGGGCGCCGGTCCGCGACGCCAGCGCGATGGCCTCGGCGACGGCGTGCTCCTCGAACGTGGGGGGACGCGCCTCCAGCCACACCCGGTAGTCGTCGGCCGCCAGCAACGCCAATGCCTTGCGGTCGATCAGTTCCTCCCGCTCCAGCTCGGCGTGCAGCAGCAGCGGCGCATCCGCGGCCCCCAGCGCCTCCAGGGCGGCAAGCAGGGTGTCTGCGTCCGACGCCGGAAAGTCGTCGATCCCCGAGTGGCACAGAAACGCTTTCGCACCCAGCGCTCCGTCCGCGGTCAGGGCGCCGAGGGCCGCCGCGTTGCCGGGCACGGCTCCACCCCAGTACCCCACATCGACCCGCAGCGGCTCGTCCGTGGCGGCCCGCCGCTTCGCCTCCAGGGCCGCGGGGCTGGTGGTGACCGGCGACGAGTTCAGGGGCATGTCGATCAGCGTGGTCACGCCGCCCGCCGCCGCCGCCGCCGTCGCCGTCGCCCAGCCCTCCCAGGCGGTGCGGCCCGGCTGGTTGACGTGCACGTGCGTGTCCACCAGGCCGGGGAGCAGCACCAGATCGCCCAGATCGCGCCGGGGAAGGTCCGGAAGCGCGTCCAGCGGCAGCACCCCCACGATCCGCTCGCCGATCACGTGCACCGCCGCAGGGAGCACTCCCTCGGGCGTCACGACATGTCTCGAAATCAGCAGGAATGCGTCCACAGGCTGCAAATCCTCGCACGGGGTCATGGCGCCCCGCTCGCGGATGGGTAGAACTCTGCCGCAATGTCAGGAGACTCCATGTCCCGCACCCTTCCCATCGTCCTCGCGGCTTCCCTGGTCGGACTCGCCGCTACCACCGCCCACGCCGACGTCACGGCCCGCGCGGTCGACGATCTCCGCAGCGTGCTGACCACTCCGGGAGTGGACGTAACGGACACCACGGTCCTGCGCTGGGGCGGCGGCTCGTTCGTGCACGCGCGCCAGACCTGGGCCGGCCTGCCGGTCTACGGCGGCAAGCTGGTCGCCGACTACACGACGCAGGACGCGCTGCGGACCGTGCGCGGCACCGCGCTGAGGGTCGTCCCCACCACCACGTCCCCCGCCGTCGGCGACGCCGAGGCCATCAACTACGCCCGCGGCCTCGTGGACGGCATGCTCGGCACCGGCGAGACCTGGGCCCCGCGCACATCCCTGGGCGTGCTCGCGCACGAAGGGGCCGGCACCCTGGTCCAGGTGGTCGATGTGTCCACCGCCGAGCCCGTCGGCGCGTGGCGCGTGTTCGTGGACGCGGCCACCGGCTCCATCATCACCTGGGAGCAGCGCCTCTGGACCGCCTCGGCGGAGGTGTACGCGAGCAACCCCATCGCCAGCGAGCTCACCGAGGTGGTGCTGCCCGGCGTGACCGACTCGCTCAGCAACGCGTACGCGCGGGTGTCTTCCTGCACCGACTTCGACGAGCAGCGTTGGGAGTGCAACGCCGTCGAGCAGCAGGCCACCCCCGACTCCGACGGCAACTTCTACTTCACCCCCGATCCCACGAACCTCGACGACCCCTTCTGCGAGGTCCAGATGTTCTGGCACCTCGACCTCGTGTCCCGCTGGTTCGAGCAGCAGTTCGGCTTCCGCGCCCAGGGCGCCCTGGGGCCGACCGCCATGGAGGGGGTCGTCAACTTCGAGCTGCAGAACGCGTTCTACGGCGACATCGACGGCGACGGTGTGGCCGAGGTGTCCTTCGGCCAGGGCGGCGGCATCGACTACGCCTACGACGCCGACGTCGTCTATCACGAGTTCGGCCACGCGGTGTTCGGCTCGGTGGTGGACAGCTCCGGCGGCCGGTGGGACGAGTACGGCCGACTGGTGGCGCCGTCGGGCCTCAACGAAGGCAGCGCCGATCTGTTCTCCCTGGCCATCACGGGCGATCCGCGGCTGGGCGAGTACGCGGGCTCCAGCAGCCTCGGCGACAGCGCGATCCGCGACCTGGACGCGGACCGGCACTGCCCCACCGACATCTACGGCGAGTCCCACAAGGACGGCGAGATCTGGGGCGCCTTCGGCTGGAACGTCATCGAGGACGAAGCCCTGGGCGGGCTCGTCGCGGCGCACCTCGTGTTCGGCGCCCTGAACATCTGGGGCGACGATCCCACGTTCCGCGCCGCCGGCGAGGCCCTGATGGAGGCCGGCGACGACCTGCTTAGCGAGGGCTTCATCGACGAGGCCCAGCGCGCGCTGATCCAGACCCACATCGAGACCGCCGGCCTGGACGACTGTGGCCGCGTCATTCGCCTCGATGAGGGCCAGCGTCCGCTGCAGTCGTTCTTCGGAGGCATGGGCCAGAACGGCCCCCGCGCCTTCCCCACGGCCAACCAGTACAGCATCGACGCCCCCGAGGGCACGAGCCGGATCCGGTTCTTCGTCGAGGATCTCAACGTCTCGAACTCCGCCCTGGGCTGGTCGGCCTACCTGCGTCGCGGCGAGCACGTCGTGCTCGAGCAGCAGGAGGGCGGCGGAGGTGGCGGCGGCGGAGGCTTCCGCCCCTGGCTCCCGGCCGAGTACGACGTGCAGATCGACGGCTCTGGGGACGGCATGATCATCGAGCTGACCGACGAGTCCGACACGCTCCTGGAGCCCGGCGCCACCTACTACCTCGCGGTCCTGGCCCGGCCCGGCAAGGGCATGCAAGGCTTCGGATTCGGCGAGATCTCGATCACCGCGGAGGCCAACATCGATCCCGTGGATCCCGCGGCGGACGACGACGACGCCATCGCCGGCAACGGCTGCCAGTCCTGCGCCAGCAGCGTCGACGGCGCGGGCACCGGTGCCTGGGCCCTCGGGCTGTTCGGTCTCGGCCTGGTGATCCGCCGCCGGCGCTGACCGCCGGTCCCTAGACGAGCGGGCCGTCCACCACCGACAGCTCCGCCGCGGAGCGGGCCTCGATGAGCAGGCGCGAGGCCGCCGCTTCTTCCCCCGCGTCGGCCTCCACCTCGGCCCACCGCTCCAGGAGCCCGACCAGCGCCAAACGCTGCCGTGCGTCGTGCAGCAGGTCCCGACCTCGCGCCAATTCGTCGCGCGCTTCGGCGAGCAGCCCCTCGGCGGCTTCGAGCTCGCCCAGCGCTCCCCGGCAGACTCCCTCCAGCAGCGGCGAGCCCAGCCGGCCCGCGAGCACCACCGCGCGACCGAGGTAGGAGCGGGCGGCCGCGAGGTGCCCGAGCGACAGATCGAGCTCACCGAGCTCCGCGAGGATCTCCGCCTCCAGCTGCCGGTCCCCCACCTCGCGCGCGACGCCGAGGGCCAGCAGCAACCCGTGCCGGGACTCCTCGCCCAGAGTCGCGCGACGCTCCATCACCGCCCGGTGGGCGCGCACCCGGGCCTCGCTGCGGCGGTCCCCGCTGGCTCGGGCGAGCACCAGGGCCTCGTCCCACGTCCCCCGCGCCCGCTCCGTGTCCCCCTGCTGGGCTTCCAGCGTCGCGATGGCGTCGAGCAGGAACGCCTGCGCGTGCTGATCTCCGACGTCCCGCTGGATGGTCAACGCCTCGCCATACCAGGACAGCGCCCGCAGCGGACGCCCCCGCTCGGCGTGCAGATCCGCCAGGCCGAGCAGCACCGTGGCCTGCAGCCGCTTCTCCCCCGCCACCCGAAGGAGCGCGAGGGCCTCCTCGTAGCGCCGCTCGGCGACCCGGGTGCGCCCCGTCAGGTGATCGACCTGGGCCCGAACCGCCAGCGCGACCCCCACCACGTCCTCGTCCAGACCCTCCCGGGCCCGCTCCAGCGCTTCGTCCGCGAGCCGATCCGCCGCCTCGGGATCGCGATCCGCCAGCGCCCCGGCCACCCGCGAGCGCACCTGCGCGTCGATCTCGGGCCGCACCGCGCTGGCCTCGGCCACCGCCGCGTCGAG
>CALAGR010000013.1 GCA_937891735.1 uncultured Pseudomonadota bacterium
CCTGGGCCGCGCCGTTGTCCGCGCGTCCGCCGTCCTGGCCGTGGTAGTGCTCCTGGGGATCCTGACCCTGGCCGGAGTCGGCGCCTACGCCATCATCATCGGAGCGGTCCAGTGACCTTGCTCCCCGACGTTCCCCACGAGCTGACCGAGGACGAGCTGGGCAAGACCTTGCAGGCCGAGGCCCGCCGAGTCGTGAGCCTGGGCAACCGCCGGGAGCGCTGGCTCCGGGTTGACCGGAACGAGTTGGCCCCCAGCGACCAGAAGTTCTCGATGTTCCTGCAAGGCTGGCAGAGCCGCATCCACTACACCTACACCGTGGACGTTCGTCCGAGCGTGCCCGTCGCCCTGGTGCAGCGTGCAGACCAGCCGGCCCCCGTCGCCCGGCCGGGCAGGTTCGAGGTCTGGCGGCACCTGAGCGTGCAGCAGTCCGTCCCCGACCGGATCACCCGCTCCGAGTTGAACCTCCACATGCAGGCGCTCCTGGGGCTCTACCAGCCCCAGGTTCTCGCGTTCTACCCGCTGGCCGAGCGCGTCCGCGTCCAGTGGGCAGCGAGCGAGCCCATCCCGGTGCAACACCCCGCCAGGAACGACAACGGGCAGCGGACCAACCCCGTGACGTGGCGCACCGTGATCACAGCCCACTTTCTCGTGCCCTGGGGATCTGGGCACGAGGCCCACATCGTTGACGAGGAGGCCCTGAGCCCATGAACTACGACAAGCGGACAGACCTCGACGAGGAGCTGCCACACCCCGACGACTGCAAGCACGAGGAGATCGTGTTCGACGGCAAGGGCCGGCGCTGCTGCGCCGCGTGCAAGAGCCGGCTGGTGCTTCGAGTCGTGGACAAGGACGGGAACCCCCTGGGCCGCCCCGGCGCCACGATCCGAACGAGCCAGGGGCCACGCCTGAGCAAGGCCCAGAAGAAGATCCGCAAGAAGGCGATCACCGCCACCAAGCTGCGCGTCCAGAAGATGCGATCCGAGACCCCTGGCGACACCCGCCCGGAGTAGACTGATCACTGTTGAGTACCCGTGGAGGCCACCATGCCAGAGTCCGTCACCCCAGCCGCCGTGCTGGGCCTCAAGGGCGTTCACGCCCGCAACGCCGTCCGCAACCTGAGCCTGTCTGACCTCGACGACTTGCTGGCCGCCGAGACCCGCCAGCTCGTGATCACCGCAGCCCAGGCACGCCGCCGCCGCCTCCTCAAGGAGGCCGAGCCCGAGGCCCGCCGGCCGGCGGTCTACGAGCCCGCACAGCGCCACGAGCCCGACCTCCGTGGAGCCAACACCGCCCACCTGACCCCGCTGGGCGCCCAGGTCCAGACCGAGCAGCGCGAGGAGGCCGCCGCCCTGGCAGCGGGCACCCCGCCGCGCCGCTCCTGTACAAGGTGCGGGCACGAGGGGCCGACCGCCGACGACTTCGGCTACCGGACGGCCAACGTCCGCCGGAAGGACGGCACGATCCACCAGCGGACCTACACCCAGCCCCAGTGCCGCGAGTGCCGGCGCGCGGCAGCGAAGCGCTCCCAGGCCAGAGACAAGGCGTGATCGGCCTCAACGAGCGGCAGCTCCAGGCCGTCCAATCCAACAACCCCAGGATCCTCGTGATCGCCGGGGCGGGAACGGGCAAGACCCGCGTGCTCACTGAGCGGATCGCCCGGCTCCTCGACAACGGCGTGCCCGCCTCGAAGATCCTGGCCGTGACGTTCACCCGCAAGGCCGCCGGGGAAATGAAGGAGCGGCTGGCAGGCATGACCGGGCGCCGGCTGCCCGAGGTCCGCACGCTCCACTCGTGGGCCGGCCGGCTCTGCCGCGCCTGGGCCGACTCGCCCATCGTGCGCCGCACCCGGGACTTCACGATCTACGACGGGACCGATCAAGACGACGTGCTCAGGGCCGCAGCCCGGGACCTGGGGATCGCCACCTGGGAGCGCGCGAAGCCGGCCACCCTCCGCAAGAACCCCGAGATCGTCGACCTGTACGAGGACCGGAAGCGGATGGCGAACGCGCTGGACTACGACGACCTCGAAGGGCTGGCCCTGCGCCTGTTGCAGGAGTACGAGCCAGCGCAACGCGAGTGGACCCAGCGCTACCGGCACGTCTTGGTGGACGAGTATCAGGACACCAACCTCGCCCAGGTCGCCATGATCCGGGGCCTGTTGCCGGCCAACTTTTTCGTCGTGGGCGATCCGAGGCAGTCGATCTACCGTTTCCGTGGGGCCGAGGTCGGCACCATTCTGGCGCACGCCGCCGATGCGGACTTCGAGGTCATTCAGCTCACGACCAACTACCGCAGCAGGCCCAGGATCGTCGACTTCGCCAACGGGGCCGTCGATGGAGACTGGGAGCCCATGACCTCCGGCCGACCAGAGAGCGCGCCGGGTCTGGTGCGGATCCGGCAGGGAGACCCCGAGCCCGAGAGGATCGCGGAGAGCATCGAGTCCGCGCTCCAGCAGCTCCGGGTCGGCAACGACGGCGACACCGCCCCCGCGTTCCAGCCGGGCGACTTCGCCGTGCTGGGCCGGGACTGGCGCACCGTGGGGGCCGTCCACTCCGAGCTGGTGCGCCGTGGGATCCCCGCCAAGCACTGTGGTCCCACCGACGACCCCTGGACCTCCGACGACGGCCGTGCCCTGGCCCGCGCCGTCCTGCTGTTCGCCAACCCCCTCGACGACGAGTTGGCGGCCCTGGTGGCCAACTGGGGGACCGGCGGGGCGCCGCGCTTCGACGACCTCCGGGGGCTCCGGGCGAGCACCACCAGAGCCCGCCTCCCGCTCCTATCCGGGCTGGCCCAGGCCTCGCCGGACTGGGAAGCGCTCTATCAGGCCTGGATCGAGACCAGGGATGGCGACTACACCGCCGCCGTCGCTGGGGGCTGGGCGCTCGACCACCTGGGCGTGTTCGCACGGCTCCGGGCCGAGGGGCTGGAGAGCAGGGAGGCCGGCCTCCGCGCCTGTCTTGGCGAGCTGGAGGAGCACACCGTCGAGAGTTTCCGCGAGTGGTGGACCGACCGATCCACCGCCGACCTCGTGAAGTCCGCCGAGGAGTCGGCCGCCGTCCAGTGCCTCACCATCCACGGAGCGAAGGGCCTGGAGTGGCCGTTCGTGATTCTGGCCGGCGCGCGGGACGGCGTGTTCCCGGCGCACCGCAACGACGCCGACGACGCCGAAGCCAAGCGCACCTTCTACGTCGCCGTCACCCGCGCCAAGGACGCGCTCCTCGTGTCCTGCCCGACGACCTACCGCGAGGCCTGGGGCGCGCGGTTCGACAAGGCGGCCGACCTGTCACCGTTCACACTCGCTTGCGAGGCCGCACGACCAACAGCAGTCACCAGCAGGGAGGTCTCCTCGTGACCGAGAAGGACCAGAGCAAGATCGCCGTGGGCGCCCGCGTCCAACTGCACCACGGGAAGGGCACGCTGGAGGGCACGGTCTCGGCGCTGCGCGTCCACGACAACCACACCCAGGCCGTCGTGCTCGTGCCATCCCCCAAGGACGGTGAGCCGCCCACCGAGTACGTCCGAAACGTCCACTTTCTGAGCGTGGTCTCGTGAGCACCCTGGTCCTTGGCAACGATGCAGCCTGGGGAGGCTGGGGGCGATGCTTCGCCAGCGCCGCCGGGCCGATCCGCGCCACCCACGTCAAGTTGTCCGGCCGGCGCTGGCGCTGGACGGCCATGCACGACGAGCTGGAGCTGCTGCGGGTCTCCGCCGACACCCTGGCCCGCGAGCGCCAGGACAGCGGGATCCTCATGGTCGTCGAGAAGCCACCGATGCACTACAAGGCCGCATCCCGGGGCAAGAAGGCCAACGAGGCCGTCGTCGGCTACGGCCTGGGCCAGATCACCGCCCCGCTGTTGCTGGGCTCCGTGGCCTGGGGCTGGTCCTACCCGTGGGAGGTCGACACCGCCGACTGGCGAGGCTGGTGGAGCATCGGAGGTCTCAGGGGAGGTCGGATCGCCTACAAGCTCGCAGCGCTCACCGTCGTCCACCGCCACGGCTGGGCCGACCACCTGACCCCCTTCGGATGGACGCCCGAGAAGATGCGCCGGCCGGCCGACGCCGTGGCCCTGGCGGAGGGTCCGTGCGGGGACGTGGCCGAGGCCATGCTGATCGCCGTGGGCGCCGCCATGCGCCTCGACCTCGCTCCGAAGGGGCCGAGCAACGTCAACGAGCGCTGCCAGAGGGAACGACTGCCATGAGGCCCTGCCAGCGCCGCACCCTCGCCGCGCTGCACCACCTTGCCTGGAGCAAGGGCTATGCCCCAGACCTCCGCGAGTTGGCGGAGCGGACGCGCGTGTCCACCACGCGGATCCACCAGATCCTCGACGACCTCCGGCAGGCGGGGCTCGTCACATGGGAGGCCGGCAAGAGCCGGACCCTCCGACTCACACCGGACGGCCTGGAGGCCGTCGCACCACGAGGAGACCGACCGTTGCCAACCACCACCTACGATGAGGCGACCGCCGAGGCCTTCGCCGCCTACGACGGATCCTTTGATCAGGCGATCACAATCGCCAAGACCATCCTCGACCACCACGGGCTCCCCATCGAGGGGGCGATCCACCTCGCCTTGCAGATATACCGCGACCAACTGCACAACGACGACGACTTCCCGGGGCCGCAAGTAGCGGTCAGGCTCGCGGAGATCGCCGCCGCCATCGACAAGCTCCGTGGGCCAACCGAGGACTTCGACTATCACCTGGGCGGGCTCGCGGAGATCGCCGCCGCCCTTGGGAAGCTCTAGCGGATGGCCTTCGCCGTCAACCACGCCGTCGTCCTGGGCAACCTGGGCAAGGACCCTGAGCTGCGCTACACCCAGGGGGGCAAGGCCGTCTGTTCGTTCTCGGTCGCCACGTCCGAGGGGCGCGACGACGCCAAGCGGACGGAGTGGCACAACGTCGTCGCCTGGGAGAAGCTGGCCGATCTGTGCGCCCGCCTCCTCCACAAGGGGAGCAAGGTCTACGTCGAGGGTCGGATGAGCACGTCGTCCTGGGAGAAGGACGGGCAGAAGCACTACCGGACCCAGATCGTCGCCCGCGAGATCGTGTTCCTGACGGCC
Organism: uncultured Pseudomonadota bacterium; assembly: GCA_937891735.1. Classification (GTDB taxonomy): domain Bacteria; phylum Myxococcota_A; class UBA796; order UBA9615; family UBA9615; genus JAGSHC01. The sequence goes on from CALAGR010000013.1 coordinate 5,060, forward strand.
TCCGGCGAGCCCCGGCAGGACCAGGGCCAGGACCAGGGCCGGGGCTACGGGGGCCAGAGCGGAGGGACCGGAGCGGGCTCGCCCGGAGCTGATGAGATCCCCTACGCCGACGACGAGGACATTCCGTTTTGAGCCGGGAACAGCTCGCGCTTCTGTCCGTGACGGCACCCCGGCCGGCCGCCGGGGTTGCCGCCCCGGCGGCCCTGGTTGTCCCCGCCGCCCCGGTCCCTGTCCCGGCTCCGGGGCCGCTGGTCGAGGGTGCCCAGACGAACGAGATCCGGGCGCTCACCGCCACGGGCAAGGACGGCTGGAGGACGCCGCGCGTTGTGCTCGACGCGCTCGACGCTGAGTTCACGTTCCAGCTCGACGCCGCTGCTACTGCCGGGCACGAGGCGTTCCCCAAGCGTGCCCACTTCGGGCCAGGGTCTCCGCTCGCGGAGGACGCGCTCGACCCCGAGCTGGACTGGTCCGACGCGCTCGCGCACGAGCTTCGAGGCTGGGATGAGACCTCGCGGGCCGTCTGGCTCAATCCGCCCTACTCGAAGATCGCCGGGCGTGGCCGGGGCGTCTGGGCGTGGCACGAGCGGGCCTGGGAGGAGACCCGGCGCGGTTTGACGACCGTGATCCTCTGCCCACCGAAGCCCGACGTTGGCTGGTTCCACCACTGGGCCGTGCGAGCCGACGAGATCCGGGTCTACCGGCAGCGGATCGCCTTCATCGACCCGGAGACTGACCAGCCGGTGCGCGGCAACACCCAGGGGTCGTGCCTCGTGATCTACCGCCCGCACGTCCCTGCCGCCGGCTGGCCAGGGGGGCCGCGTTGGAGCTGGCTCGACGTGCCCAAGGCGACCGGCGACGATCAGCAGGACGACGGCGACGACGACTAGCGCCCCAAGTAGACGTGCCCGGCGCAGGGCCGGGCACGTCTGGTCAGGGCTGCCGCTGGGATGGCTGAGGAGTTGCGGGCTGGGCTGGTGGGGTCGATGCGGGGTGTGGTTGGGGGTGTGCGATGAAGGTCCCGCTGTTCGTCGAACTCTGCGCCGGCCTCGCGTCGGTGTCGCTCATGCTCCAAGGCGGCAAGTACGCCCGCCCGCCCGTCTCGCGGATGGGGAACAAGCACGGGTACGCCTTGCCCCTGCTCCGCATCATGGGCCTGCGCCCCGGGCAAGGCGCCGAGCGCTACCTGTGGTGCGAGCCTGACGACGGCTGCCGTGCGCTGCTCCACGCCTACACCGACCGCGAGGTCATGCAGGAGGCTGCGCGCATCATCCGGTCGTGGAAGGACGAGGAGCCCCGCGCGCTGTGGGAGCGGTTGCGCGCCGAAGGGCCGGCGCGGGTGGGCGAGGCGCGGGAGGTGGCGAGGTGGGCGTTGGTGTCGTCTCAGGTGAATGCTTATCCGCTCGGAGAGAAGGCCGACGGCACGCTTGGCAACGTCGGTGGTGGCGGGTCTACATGGAACGGTAGAGACGGAAAAGCACAGGCGCCCGAGTCGGTGGCTAGGCTGCTCGACCGCCCCACCCTCCCCGCCACCGTCACCCCCGACGCGCGCACCATCGAGCCCGCCGACCTCCCGCCCGGGACGGTGGCTTTTATGGACCCGCCCTACGTCGGCACCACCGGCTACGGCCACGACCTCCCGCGCTCCGAGGTCGTCGCGCTCGCTCGCCGCTGGCACGACGCAGGGGCGCGCGTCTACGTCAGCGAGGCAGAACCCATCGCGGACCTCGTGGGCGACGGGTGGCACGCGGTCGAGATCACGAGCCAGCGGGTCGGGCAGAAGCGGACGTTCTCCAAGCAGCAGCGGGAGTGGGTGACGTGTTCGGTTGAGCCCGCGTGGCGACCGGCAGA
>CALAGR010000014.1 GCA_937891735.1 uncultured Pseudomonadota bacterium
CGACGACGACGACGACGACGACGACGACGACGACGACGACGACGAAGCCCCCGCGGTGGCCATCGCCACCACCCGCGAAGAGCCCGGCACCCGCGCGCTGCTCGCGGCCCAGGCCACCGCTCTCGTCCAGGCCTACTTGGGCACCGAGGATCTGCAGGAGGCGGCCCGGGAGCTCGCGGCGGACGAGGGTGATCGCGCCGACGAGCACCACCTGCTCCTGCGCCTGCTGTGGTGCCGCGACGACCTCGCGCACGTCGAGGGCGCGTACCTGCGGGCCCGCGGCGGCAAGGCCCACACCTCGCCGCTCGTCGAGATGTACCGCGCCCTGCTGATGTTCATGGCCGGCAAGGACCGCGACTCCGACAAGTCGCTGGGCCGCGCCCTGCACGCCGCCCGCGACCTGCGCGGACCGGGCCCGAAGCTGACGGTCGCCACCATCCACACGGTCGGTGCGTGCATCGGTCGCCAGCGCAGCCACATCAACCAGGCCCGCGGATCGCTCCGCTCGCTCCGGGACCAGCTGCCCGCGGCGAGCGCCCGGCTCGATACGCTCGACGCGATCCTGGCGCGGCCGGACGAGGACCTGATCGATCTGGCCCTCGGCAGCCTGCCTTTTTTCATGCACTAGCGAAAAAGGCGCTCAAGTCTCCTCTGGCCCAACCGAAGAGCACTCCAAAGGGGCATCTCCGCCCCGTACTGGAGAGAGGAGCGAGAGATGTCCATCGATAGCCTCGCTCGCCTTGGATCGGTCGTGGCCCACCTGTCGGGCCCGTCCCAGGTCACCAACGCGAACGAGCGTACGAAGCCCGACTCTGCGAAGCCCGAGCGGGCTGCGCGTCCCGCCGCAGGTCCCTCCGCGGAGCAGCTCCAGAGGCTCGCAGACGAGGTGACTGCCATGGCCCCCCACCCCCTGTCGATCTCGATCCACGAGGAGACGGGCCGGTTCGTGGTCAAGGTCAGTGACGGCAACGGGGAGATCATCCGGCAGTTCCCCTCCGAGTCGGCCCTGGGCCTCGCGGCCCGCCTGCAGGAGCTGCGCGGGGTGCTCTTCGAAGGCTCGGCGGCCTGAGCCGGCGCCGCCCCCTCGGGGGCTATGCTCTCGTACGGAGAGCTGATGAAGATCCCCCTGCTCGCATCGCTTGTCCTGGGCGTCGCCCTGATCACCTCGGGTTGCCGGGGCGGGGGACGCTCGGACAGCCAGCGCAAACCGGCCCCCGGTGAGCTCGCCGGCGACGGCCCCGGGATGAACGTCTCGGGCGCCCAGGGCCCCGCGACCACCCTGCGCACCATCGCCATCAAGCTCTCTCCGGTGCCGCGCCAGACCACCGGCGCGATCGCGTTCATCGGCTTCCGCCCCGAGCAGATGGAGGGCGAGTGGTCCCGCCTGGGCGAGGCTCCGAGCCACCACGCGGTGAGCGATCCGATCGAGCTGAGCGCCGCCTTCGAGGTGAAGGTGGAGCTGATCGGAGGCATGACCTACCTCGCGATCCTCGATCTGGACGACGACGGGCGGCCGGGCCCCGGCGAGCTCACGTCCGAACCCGTCGCCCTGGACACCAGCCGCAAGACCGCCCACTTCGTCCTCGACAAGCCCTACATCCCCCCGGAGCAGATCAGCGGAACCACCAGCGTCGCCGTGAACGCACCAGGGCTCCCTTCCAACGAGAGCGGTCAGGACCGGGCCCTGATCGTGGACACGACCATCAAGCCCCCCTTCCTCAAGGAGGGGCGGATCCTGGTGGTCGGCCTGCCCGCCTCCGGCGACGTGCCGTTTCGGGGTCCGCTGCAGGTGGAGCCCAACTTCTTCTGGGCGAGCGACACCCTGCGCCTGGACTGGCCCGTCACGGTCCAGGCCCGACTCCCCGACAGCGGGGACGTGCTCGTGGTCCTCGATCTGGACGGAGCCGGCACCCCCTCCCTGGGCGATCTGGTGACCGAGCCGATGCTCGGGTTCGAGCCTCCCGAGGGCGAGCAACCCCTGCGGGTGCTGCTGACCGGGCCCCTCACCGACGAGGGCGAAGGCGGCGACTGACCGCCGGGCGGATCACGCCTGGGCGAGCCGGGAGCGGTCCGTCGGGCGCACGAAGCGCAGCAGATCGAAGCGCCGCAGGTCGGCGGCGTGCTTGCCGATGCCCTCGTAGTTGGGACATCCCACGCAGTGCTCCCCCAGCAGGCGGGCGCCGTTGTCGAAGGTCAAGTCCCCGTTCCGCTCCAGATCCCGCGCCGCGTTCCGAAACGCTCCGTAGCGCGGGCCCTCCCAGATCTCCTTGAACGAACGGACCGTCAGGTTGTCCACCACCTTCGGCGAGCAGCAGAACGACACGTCGCCGTTGGTCCAGCTCCGCGAGAAGCTCCAGCCCACGTAGCAGCCCTCGCCGGGGACCCGGTTGTGGCCCCAGTTCCCCGTGGCCACGTCGAGCGTGTCGAGCTGCCAGTCGATGTTGGGCACGATGGTGGGACCCCCCGCGGCCTCCCGACGGTGCGCCTCGGTGATCGCCGCCCGCAGCGGCTCGACCTGCTCGGGCAGCAGCCGCAGCTGCTCGTTGTAGGGCTGCACGTGCTGCAGCTGGTAGCGCACGTGCTCCGCCCCCAGCTCCGCGGCCAGCTCGTAGAACGCCAGCGCCTCGTGCGCGTTCAGGCGGTTGAGCACATCGACCATCATCACGCGCGGCGTCGCCCGGCCCACCGCCCCCTTGAGCGCCGCCAGGGCCGACAGGTTGGCCTTGACCTCGCTCAGCTCGGCCACGCCGTCGTGCCCCGGGTGGATCGCCTCGTATACCTCCGGGCTGGCCGAACTCAGCGACACGTACAGGAGGTCCAGCCGGTGCTCGACCATCGCCTGCCGCGCGGCGCTGCGCACGAGCACCCCGTTGCTGAACAGCGTGCACCCCAGGCCGCGCTCCTTGATGTACCCGACCATGTCCAGGCAGCGCGGATGCAGCAGGGGCTCTCCCTTCCCGGACAGCAGCACGTCTTCGCGGGCATCCAGGGCGGCGAGATCGTCCACCAGCCCCGCAAACACCGGCCAGCTCACCATCTGGGACCGCCACGCCGCATCGAAGTCCGCCGCGTCGTGCCGGTCCGCGCTCAGGGGGCTGTGAAACCAGCAGTAGATGCAGTTGACGTTGCACGCGTTGGCGACGTCCAGGTGGAACGTGTGGGGGCCGCGGAACACGCCCCCCGTCAGGGCCCCCAGCAGCCGGAGCAGCAGGCCGTCCGCGTCGGGATGGGCGTGCGTGGCGACGACGCCAAGGAGATCGAGCAGCTCCGGGTCCGGTGGGAGCAGCTCCACCGCGAAGCCCGACAGCGCGGCGCCCGCATCCCGCAGCCACTCCTGCAGGACGGTCGGCGCGTCCGCCAGCGGCCGGGGACGGAACGGCGGCAGCTCCGGGACGGACCGGCCTGCGCCCACGAGGTAGGCCGCGGTCTGCGCCGTCCGGTGCAGCGACGGCAGCGTGTCCCGAGTCACCGGGAGGAGCACGCGCCGCGCTCCCGCAGCCAGCGCGCCCACCACCGCGCGCCAGTCGGCCTCCCCCGAAGCGCAGGCGAGCGCGTCGTGAGCCGCCTTGTCGGCGCCGAACAGGCGGGGGCTCGAGGACACGGAGGACACGGCCCAGCATAGACGCCGGATCCGGACGTCCGCGGACACCGCGGACAGCCACCGAGCACCGTCCCGGCCCGGGACAAGAGCTGAGATGAGTCAATCCAGCGCTGACTGAACTCCGGATCTGACCGACCTGGCACGGCTGCTGCACAAAGAGGAAGCGTCCAACCCACTGGAGCCCGTCATGAACCGCACCGCCTCCCTGCTCATCCTCGCCATCGCCCTCCTCGCCACCCCGGCGTTCGCCGGCGAGCAGGACACCGAGACCGCGGCCGAGGTCGCGCAGGACGAGCTGCAGGACGCGCTGCAGGACGTGCACAGCCGCACGCAGTCCACCTGGGGCCGGGCCCGGGCCACCCGGGACGCCATGAACGCGCTCCGCACCGACGGCACCCTGGGCAGCGACGAGGGCCAGGCAAAGATGGCGGAGCTGCGCGCGGGGCTGAAGGAGTGCCAGATCGCAGTGAAGGCGCTGCGGATGGAGCGGCGCATCATCATCGCCGCCCGCAGGGCTCAGGGGACCAGCGCGCTCGCGTCTCGATGAACCACCCGCTCAGAGGGTGGTTCCGTCCCCGTCCTCCTCCTCGCCGGACGGCCGCGGGCTCCCTCCCCCGGCGATGATGCGGAACACGTCCTGGTTGTCGAGCACCACGCCGCACAGCGTCGGATCGAACTGCGTGCCAGCCCCCGCCCGCAGGTGCTCGAAGGCCTCGTCCACGGTCTGGGCCGGACGCCAGGGCCGCTCGCTGACCAGGGCGTCGAAGACGTCCCCCAGCGCCACGATCCGGGCCCCGATGGGGATCCCGTGGCCCGTCAGCCCCTCGGGGTAGCCCGAGCCATCCCACCACTCGTGATGCGACGCGGCGATCCCGTCGGCGAGCACGAGCTCGGGGACCTTGCCCTCCCCCAGGATCCACGACCCGATGTGCGGGTGCCGCTCCATCATCGCCCGCTGGGACGGACTGAGGCCGGTGGGCTGGGTGATGATGTCGCTGGACACGGCGATCATGCCCACGTCGTGCAGGGCCGCCGCGGCGCCCACCTCGGTGCAGAAGTCCTCCGGCAGACCCGCCAGCTTCGCCACCCAGGCGGCGTACACGCCGATGCGCTCGACGTGCTGGGCGCTGCCGAGATCCCGGAACTCCACCGCCGCGCTGAGGCGAACGAACGTCTCCCCGAGCACCTGCCGCAGACGGCGCTGCTGCTTCTGCGCGTCATCCAGGGCTGCCCGGATCCGCGCCGTGCGCACGCGCACCGTGTCTTCCAGCAGCTCGTTCTGGCGCTGCAGTCGGGTGTGGTAGCGACGCAGCTTGAGCAGGTTCTCCACGCGGATCAGCAGCTCGGTGACGTCCATGGGCTTCGTGAGGAACTCGTCCGCCCCCACCGCCTTGCACCACACCCGCGCGTCGCGGTCGTCGAGCCCCGTGACGATGATGACCGGCAGGGACAACGAGTCGTGCTTGCGGCGGATCTCGGTGCAGACCTCGATCCCGTCGGCGCCGGGCATCTGCACGTCGAGCAGGGCCAAGTCCACGCCCCCTGCCTTCACCGCGTCCAGCGCGGCCACGCCGTCGGCCGCTTCGACGACCTCGTACCCCGCGCGCTGCAGGGCCCCGCGGATCAACCCCCGCAGCGTCCGGTCATCGTCCGCGACCAGCACGCGACCCCGGGTGGCCTCCGCGAGGAACGCCGCCGAGTTCGTGTCGATGAGCGAAGGCGCGGTCGGATCGAACGCACCAGGGGGGCGGCGCACGCTCCGCAGGTTCTCGGGCACGTCGTCCGGCGCCGCGGTGGCGGGATCCACGAGCTGTTCGGCCCGGGTTCGGCGCTTGCTGTCTGGTGGCTTCATCGCGCGGTCCGTCCTGGCAGGCACGATACCCGGGGAACCCACTGGTGCCGGTGTGGCGTTCAGCCGACCTGCCGCGGCTCCAGCGCCCGGGCGAAGGCGCCCCGCACCTCGGCGAGGTGCTCGTCGATGGTGGCGGCGGACCATCCGGTGGTGGGGATGGGGTCCAGCACCTCCATCTGCAGGCGCCCCGGCGTCACCGCCCAGGTGCCCTTCCAGTATTGATCTGCGTTGTGGGCCACCACCGGCACGACCGGCAGACCGGTGGCCAGCGCCAGGTGCACGAAGCCCTTCTTGAAGGGGCGCAGCACGCCGTCGCGGCTGCGGGTGCCCTCCGGCCACATCCAGATACTCAGCCCCTTGGCCTGCACCAGGTCAGCGACCTTCTTCATGGACGCGATGGCCCGGTCCTTGTTGCCCCGGTCCACCAGGAGGTGGCCGGAGGCCCAGTAGGCCAGGCCGAACACCGGGACCCGCACGATCTCCTTCTTCGCCGTGCCGCACCCCCGGTAGGGGCAGAGCCACATGCCGATCCACATGTCGATGGTCGAGGTGTGGTTCATCACGTACAGCGCGGGCATCCGGGAGTCGACGCGCTCGTGCCCGTGGATCTCGGGGACCACCCCCATGATCCGCTGCACGGATCGGCCGATCAGCTTGCCGTACAGGTTGCCGGTCTGGATCCGCAGGACGCGCGAGGGCAGCAGCAGGATGCACACGAGCATGTAGACCGCCGTCACCGGCACCATGATCAGGGCGATCAACGCGAAGCGCAGCAACACCCCGAAGCGCCCCAGGGGCGCGCCGCTCGGTCGGGTGGAGCGGGCCAGCCGGTCCCCCGGGAGGGCGGGCGGCGCCAGGGTCTGCTCGGGGCCGGGGGCGCTGACGGAGGCACTCATCGCGAGCCATCATGCTTGACGCCCGGACCCGACGCCACGATCCTCGCCAACCGATGGAGCACCGAGCCGCCCCCGCCGCGACCCCTGCCGCCTTCCGCGCGACCGCCTGGTTCGACGTGGACGGCACCCTCGTGGGCACGAACCTGCTGCACCCGATGGTGCACCTGCTCGCCAGGCAGGCCACGCCCATGCAGTCGGCTAAGCGGTTCGGGCGCGCGCTGCTCGCGGCCCCCATGCTCGCCGCCGCCGAGCTCCGGGACCGGCGCCGCTTCAACGAGCTGCTCTTCAGCCACTACGGAGGCATGAGCGAAGACCGGCTGGTGGTGCTCGCCGAAGAGACCTTCGAGACCGTCATCGCCCCCCGGATCTTTCCGGGCACGCCGGACCTCATCGCCCAGTGCCGCCGGGCGGATCTGCGGGTCGTGCTCGTGACCGGCGCCCTGGACCTGACCGTGGCCCCCCTGGCCCGGCACCTGGGGGTCGACGGCGTCCTCGCGAACCGGCTCGAGATGAAGGACGGCTACGCCACCGGCAAGCTGCTGCGCCCGGTGGTGGCGGGACCGACGAAGGCCCGCCTGATCGCCGACGACGCCCGCGCCGCGGGCCACGATCTGTCCGCCTGCCACGCCTACTCGGACTCGTTCTCGGACGTTCCGATGCTGTCGATCGTGGGCCATCCGTTCTGCGTGAACCCGGACTGGAGGCTGCGCGACCTCGCGAAGGCCTACGACTGGGCCGTGCTGAACCTGAACGCGACGAGCTAGCACCATGTCCAGCAACACCAGCCATCCCTGCGTCGTCACCATCGACCACCGGTCCCGCCCCCGCGTCCTGTTCAGCGGAAGCCGGCTGGTGGAGGTCGATCTGCCCGTGGGGGCCCGGGTCCTGTACCCCAAGCCGCCCATGAAGGGCCTCAACGACGTCGACGCGGCGATCCGCTATGCGATCAACCACCCCACCGGCAGCGCGCCGCTGTACAGCAAGCTGCGGCCGGGCATGAAGGTGACGATCGCGCTCGACGACATCTCCCTGCCCCTGCCGCCGATGCGCCGGCCCGACATCCGGGAGCGGGTGCTCGCCATCGTGCTGCCGATGCTCGCCGACCACGGGGTGGAGGACATCCACCTCATCGTCGCCACCTGCTTCCACCGCCCCATGACGGCGACGGAGGTCGAGCGGATGGTGGGCGAGCAGGTGTTCAGGAAGTACTGGCCTGACCGGCTGTACAACCACGACGCCGAGAAGCCCGGCGGGCTCACGGAGATCGGCACCACCGACGCCGGCGAGGTGGTGGAGATCAGCACCCGCGCCGCCACCAGCGACCTGCTGATCTACGTGAACCTCAACTTCGTGCCCATGGACGGCGGGCACAAGTCCGCCGCGGTGGGGCTGTGCGGCTACCGGTCGCTGCGGGCGCACCACACGCCGGGGGTGATCCGAGAGTCCCACAGCTACATGGACCCGGAGGCGAGCGAGCTCAACCACCGCGTCGTGCGCATGGGCCGGCTGCTCAACCAGCACCTGGACGTGTTCAACATCGAAACGACGGTGAACAACCGGATGTTCGGGCCCGAGCTCGCGTTCCTGGCGAAGAACGAGGACGACTGGTCGGCCCGCGAGCAGCTCGCGGCGAAGGCCCTCGTCAAGACCCTGGACTTCCTGCCCTGGAAGGCGCGCCAGGCGGTCTTCGAGCGCGTGCCGGCGCCCTACGAGGTGACGGGCGTGTTCGCGGGGGAGACCGAGCAGACCCACGAGCAGACGCTGCAGACCTGCTTTGAGCAGTACGCGGTGCCCATCGACGGACAGGCGGACATCGTGGTCACGGGCGTGCCCTACATCTCGCCGTACAACGTCGGCAGCTTCCTGAACCCGCTGCTCGTGTCGGTGTTGATCCAGGGCTACCTCTTCAACCTGTTCCGGGGTGTGCCGCTGGTGAAGAAGGGCGGCACGGTCATCGCGTTCCACCCCTGCACCGACCACTTCGACCAGGACCAGCACCTCGCGTACGTCGAGTTCTTCCACAAGCTGCTGCCCAAGACGCGGGACGCGATGGAGCTGCACAAGACCTACGAGCGCGACTTCGCTCGGAACCCGGCGTACGTGCAGCTGTACCGGACCGGCAACGCCTACCACCCCGCCCACCCGTTCTTCATGTGGTACTGGGGCGAGAACGGGCGCCAGCACATCGGCCGCGTGATCATCGTGGGAGCCGACAACGAGTACGTGCCAAAGCTGCTGGGCTACGAGACGGCGCCGACGTTCGCCGAGGCCATGCGCATGGCGAAGGAGACGTCCCCCCGGGACCCGTCCGTGACGTGCCTGCACATCTGTCCGATGCTCATGGCCGACGTCACCCCGCTGCAGGACGACGACGACCCGGGCACCCTGCGCCTGCTGCCCGGCGGCGCGAAGTAGCCGCTACCAGACCCCGGTGATCCCGATCCGCACGCCTCCCTGGGTGGTGGAGATGCTCGGCAGGACCGGCGGCAGCCGCAGCAGGCCGAGACCCGGGCGCACCGCGACGGATCCGTTCCGCTTGCCGGCCACTCCGGTGACGATCCCGCCGCTGATCAGCATGGCTCCGCCGATGATCAGGTGCGGCACCGCCGAGGCCATGTGCACCAGCCCGCTGATGTCCTCGAAGCACGGTGAATGTCCCTCGCCGTCCCACTCCGCGGCTCGTTGGGCGCAGTAGACCCCGTCGTGCGCGGCGATGATGAGACCCGAGAGTCCGGCGCTGACCATCGAGTAGGCGCCCCCTTCGAGGAGACCGACGCCCACGCCCTTCATGCCGTCGCCGTGTGCCAGCCGGAAGCCATTGATCGCAAAGGGCGCGGCGATACCGGACCCGATCTGCACGCCGATGGCGACGGGCTGCAGGTCCCACAGGCTCTCTCCGGTCAGCTCGCCGGTGAGCTGGGCCGTCATCAGGCCCAGGTTGGTGGCCTGGAAGCCGACCCCGATCGCTATCTGGGCGCGAGCCCGGGCCTGCCGCTTGCGGGCCGCGACGTCCACCACGCCGGCCTCGGCGACGTCGGCGGAGCTCTCTCCGGTCGCGGAGGATCCGGGGCCCATCACAATGTCTCGGGCTTGAGCGAGTCCGGGGCTGAACGTGGTCAGGAACAACAAGGTGATCAAGGGGCCGACGTTCTTCATAACTCACGCCTTTCTCAAGTTCCCTGCCCTCGCGGCGGGCACCGTCATGCCCGCTGTGCCAGGGTCGCCTCATGAACGAGCCCCTCCCCGCCCCCGATCTTCCGGAGTGGATCGAGCGCCTGCTGGTGCCGGGCACGCGCCGCTCGCTGGTCCAGATCCCGGGCCAGCTCGTCCACGTGATGGAGACCGGTCCAACCGATGGGCCCGTGGTGCTGTGCGTGCACGGCAACCCGACCTGGAGCTTCCTGTACCGCAAGGTGGCGGCGGAGCTGGAGGGCAGCGGGTACCGGGTGGTGATGCCCGATGCGGTGGGGCTGGGCCTGTCCAGCAAGCCGACGCGGATGAGCGAGCACACGCTGGACCAGCACATCGCCTGGTACGGCCAGGTGGTCGACGCGCTGGAGCTGTCGAACGTGGTGGTGGTGGTGCAGGACTGGGGCGGCCCGCTGGGGGTCGGGGCGATGATGGAGCGCAGGGAGCGCCTCGCCGGGATGGTCGTGATGAACACGGTGCTCGGACCGCCCCGGGAGGGCTTCCGCGCGACGCTGTTCCACCGCTTCGCCAAGGCGCCGGTCATCAGCGATCTCGCCTTCCGGGGGCTGGGCTTCCCCCAGGTTCGGCTGTCCATGGCCCAAGGCGACAAGCGCTCCATCAGCGGGGATGTGAGCCGCGCCTATCGGTGGCCGCTGCGGGGGCGCAGTCGCAACGCCGCGCCTCTCGCCCTCGCCCGGATGGTGCCGGACTCGCTGGAGCACCCCTCGGTGCCGGCGCTGACGCGGATCCAGGCGTTCACCGAGGCGTACGCCGGGCCCGCCGCCATCGTGTGGGGGGATCGTGATCCGGTGCTGGGCAAGCTCAAGAACCGCATCGCGCGGTGGCTGCCCCAGGCGCAGGTCACGTCCACCGGGGCCGGGCACTTCCTGCAGGAGGAGGTGCCCGCCGACATCGCCCGGGCGATCCGCGCGGTGCGCGGGTAGTCCGCAGCGCCAGGAGCAGCAACACGGCCCAGAACACCGTCGGTGAGTCGCCCCCGGCCGAGCAGCCGCACCCTCCCACCGGCACCACCCGGTCGTCGTCGTCCCCCGCGTCGTCGTCCCCCTCGCCATCCCCCGAGTCGTCGTCGTCCTCCGAGTCGTCGTCGTCCCCCGAGTCGTCGTCGTCCCCCGGCGGGGGCTCGACCGGCCAGGTGCCGCACGCCGGCTCGATCACCAGCGCGCCCTGCCGGTGGTTCAGCGCCGCGATGTACGCGCCCGCCCCGAAGCCGACCATGGGCGCGTTGTTGGTGTAGTCGGCGGACACGGGGTCGTACGTCTCGCCGATGGCGAGGTAGTTGGCGGTGCTCTGGGCGGTGACCCAGCTCAGCAGCGCGTCCGCGAGGGCCACCTCCCCCACCTCCCGCGCCGCCACCGCCGCCCGCAGGTCGATGACCACCCACTCGTCGCTGTCGTACACGCTCCCCCAGGGGGACAGCTCGTTGGCGTCCCAGGCGTCGTCGTTGCGGGACAAGCCGGGACCGTCCGTCGTCTGCAGCTCCGCCACCGCCGCCGCCAGCGTCGCGGGCGCCACCGCCCCCGCCGGATCCAGCAGCCCCATGGCCACGGCCTCCAGCGTCGCGCCGTCCACGTACCCCGCCCCCGCCTGCAGTTCCTCCAGGGTCTGGGCGAGCGACCGGTCCGGCGCCTGCAGGGACGTCAGCAGCCCCGTCCGGATCCGCTCGGCGTCGCTTCGCCAGTCGTCCGCCTGGCCCTGCTCGCCCATGTGCTCCGCGAACGTCGCCGCCGCGCACAGCCCCCGGGCCGCGGTGATGGACGTGTACGCCCAGGACCGCTCCTTGCCCAGCCAGTGGTGCTCCCAGATGGAGCTGTCCGCCGCGATCAGCCCGATCTGCGGATCGATCAGCGGCGTCAGGAAGCCCGCCACCTCGTCCCGCAGCGTCGGCCAGCGCTCCTGCACCAGGGTCCAGTCGCCCGTCGCCCGCACGTAGTGGTCCAGGGCCCACAAGAACAGGCCCGCGCCGTCGAACTCGAAGTTGAAAACACCTACTGGTGCTATGTCATGCGTTATTCTAGAATAGTTACCATAATTGGTTATCAACTCGACCCGACGAGGACCCCGAGATGGCACGACAACAGCGAGACAAGCGGCGCAACCTGGACCGTCCTGAGCCGGTCAAGCTGGGCACGCCGAACGAGCGCGAGCAGGGTCTGTTCATCCTGCGGTCGCACAAGCCTCCGACGCAGCGAAACCCGAACTGGACCTGGATGCTCTGGGAGAGCACCTCGGGGAACCGGCAGGGTGTGTCCGTCGGCCGGATGTCCCAGGAGGAGGCCGAGGAGGCCGCCCTGGCGCTGCTGCCGAAGCTCCGGGGCAACCGCGAGGAGCGAGAGGTCAAGGCCCAGGCCCCGGTCTCCATCGAGTTCGTCGTTGCCCTCTGGGTGAAGCTTCGGCCGCGGTTCGACAAGGACAGAGCCCCCAACACCTGCAGCGCGGACAAGGCCACCCTGCGGGCCGTCAAGGCTGTCCCGACCTTCGCCGGGCTCCCGGCGGCCGACGCGGTCAAGACACCGAACCTGGCCTTCTTCGCGGCAGAGCGACGGCAGACGACGTTGGCGCAGGGACGGGTCCACCGGCTCGCGGAGGTGGTCCGCAAGGGGCCGCTGACGATCGACGAGATTGCGACGGCGATCGGCGGGACCCACCGGCAGGCGAAGGACCTCGCGCGAGGAGCGGAGAAGTTGGGGGTCGTGGAGATTGAGCGGCTGACGTCCGGGGGACGTACGCTGCTGGGGCAGGTCAACCTCCTCGCTCTGCCCAATCCGCCGAGAAGCATCGGGAAGAGTGCCGTTCAGCTTGAACTGTCGAAGATCAAGGCGGCGTACCGCTGGGTCCAAGAGCAGCAGGAGACGCTCTGGGGACAGCGCAGCAGCCGCACCCTCCAAGGTGTCCGTCTGCCCCGGCCGCTCGATCTTCCTGTCCGCCGGATCATCCTCCCTGAGGAGTACCGCGGGAAGCCGAAGGGGGCGGGCATCTACGCGAAGCCGGAACTGACGAAGGACCAGGGCGCGGCCATCGTGCGGGCCTTTCGAGACGCCGGGCGGGACGACGTCGACGAGTGGCAGTTCGCCTGCTGGCTCCTTTACTCGAACGGGCTGCGGCCCAGCGAGGTCGAGGCGCTGCGCTGGGAGTGGTGGACCGACCCCGCGGTCATCAAGGTCCCCGAGATCGAGGACAGCGCCGCGGTGTCGAAGGACGGGGAGTTCCACCACTACCATCTGCCAGCGGACGCCGAGGGCTACTGGCGCGCGATGCGGACGAAGCTGGCGTCCCGCCGCGGCGATGCGCCGAAGAAGGGCAAGGCCCACCCGGAGCGGGTGTTTGGGTTCTTGCCGGCCATCAAGCAGGGGCTGGACCGCCGGATCCGGAACGCCTCGAAGCGTGCGGGGGTCGTGCACGGCGACCGGGTCAACGCGAAGGCGTTCCGCCAGTTCCTGTCGAACGCGATCCTTGACCTCACCAATGGCGACTGGGAGGCCGAGGCTGCGGCCATGAACCACACGCCCGAGACAGCACAGGAGCACTACAAGCGGTGGAACAGGGCCAGGAAGTCGAAGGTCACGGCGACGATGCGCCACGGAGCCGACGTCTTCACGCCGACGCCCGCCAACGTCGTCCCGCTCAAGCGCGGCTGACTGCGGCGCCATCGTCGCAGAGCCCCTCGACCGCGAAGCCCCCCCCGTCACCCACCTTTGGGGCCGTCGGCTTCTTGGTGGTCCGCGTCTGTTTC
>CALAGR010000015.1 GCA_937891735.1 uncultured Pseudomonadota bacterium
TCTCGGGGCCGCTGCAGGCGTTCAGTCTGCGCGCCTACTACGACATCCCCATGGTGGCGCTGTTCCAGGCCGCGGTGGCGCTCCTGCTGCGGGCCCGAGGTCCCCGGGGAGCCGCCGTCGCGGGGGCCGTGGCGATGCTGGCGTGCCTCGCCAAGTGGACGGCCATCCCCCTGCTCCTGCTCACCGGCGCGGGGGTGGGCCTGCGGGCGCTGCTGGCGGAGCCGTCCGTGCGCAGATCCCGCCTGCGGGTGCTGGCGATGACGGTGGTGGTTCTGGGGGCCTGCCTGGCGACGTGGTTCGCGGTCGTGCCGTTCGACCACGACGACGGGTCCTACGCCGAGATGTCAGGCACCTTCGCGTCCACCCCCCAGGAGGAGCCCCTGGCCCCCTGGCTCGCGGCGGTGGTGCCCGACTCCCTGGAGCACGCCCTCGAACGCACGATGTACATGCACCACGCCCCGCCCATGCTGTGGCGGGCGTTTCACCTGCGCTGGATGGTGTGGTCGATGCTGTCGCCGCTGCTGGCGCTGCTGCTCGCCCCCCTGTGGATCACCTGGGTGTTGCGGGGCCTGCCGGGGGGCACGGTGCTGCTCGCCACGTTCGTGGGGCACTGGCTCTTCCTCATCTTCCTCGTCCCGGTGGAAGACGAGCGCTTCTTCCTGAGCGGCCTGATCGCCGCGCTGATCGCCGGCTCGGTGGGGCTCGCGGGGGTCCCGGCGGGGTGGCTGCGCACCGGGGCCGCGGCCATCACAGGCGGCGCCCTGCTGCTCGTGTGCAGCGAGTTCCACTTCGGGAGCGACGGCCCGCCCGACGAGATCGACGGCCCCCTGGCGACGCTGGACGAGCCCGGCAGCTGGCGTCTGCGCTCCGCCTACCACCCCGATCTCGCCTGGGCCCGAGGCGACGCCCCGAAGATGTACGCGCCCCTGCTCCGGGCCGAGATGATGCGCTGGGTGCACGGCTGCGACGCCATCCGCATCGGCCTGGGGGAGATCGATCCGGCCCTCGCCGACGGAGCCATGGTGTCGGAGTGGCGCTGGTGGCTGCTCGTGTTCCGGGAAGAGGAACTCAGCGACGGGACGCCGCCCCGCAGCGTGCGCTTCTCGAACCTGGATCTGGACAACCTGCCCACGTCGGGTCCGGGCAGCGAGCGCACCCTGGAGGACCTGTACTTCACGCCGTTGCCGACCGACGGAGGCGCCATCCCCCCGGTGGGACCGCCTCCGGGCGCGCTGCGCCTGCTGGGCACCATCGCGCCCCTGGACGCGGAGTGGCCTCACGGCGTGTCCATCTGGCGGCCCATCGAGCGGCCTGCGTGCGCGCCGAGGTAGCGCCCGACCGGCTCGTCAGGCCACAAACTGCTGACCGCCCGGACAGCAATTTCAAATCAAGAACCACGGAAACGCTGCGCTCCGCTGCATTTTCATCGGAATGTCGGCGACGATCAGGACGCGCAGGATCGCCTCGTATAGATTACTGACCAGTCAGTAACCTGCAGGAGTGTCCATGGCCGCCGACCCGCATCCGCCCCTCGAGCTCGTCACCCACACGACTCCCCCCGAGCAGGACCCGGAGGACCTGTTCGGCGAGACCACGCCGCGGGAGAGCGAGCCCGTCGAGCCGGAGGAGCCCGAGAAGACGCCGCGCTTCCGCCGCCGCAAGGACGCCCGCCCCGAGGAGCTGATCCGCGCCGCCGTGGCCCTGTTCGGGGAGATGGGCTTCGCGGCCACGAACCTGAAGGACGTGGCCAAGCGCGCCGGGGTCAGCAAGGGCACGGTGTACCTGTACTTCAAGAGCAAGGAGGACCTGCTGCGGGCGGCGGTGCGCACCGCCGTGGTGCCCATCGTGGACGCCGCGGACGAGCTCGAGGTGGACGCCGACGGCACGGCGGCCGAGCTGCTGCGCACCCTGCTGGTGCGGTGGGTGCAGGACTTCGAGGAGCGCGGAGTGGCCGGCGTGCCCAAGCTCGTGATGGCCGAGGCCGGCAACTTCCCCGAGCTGGCCGAGGACTACGTCAACAGCGTGCTTCAGCGCGTGCGGCGCCTGGTGGCCCGGGTGCTCAAGCGGGGCATCCGCGACGGCGAGTTCCGGGATCTGGACGTGCGCCTCGCGACCCACCTGCTGCTCGCTCCGGTGCTGTACGCCCAGCTGCACACCGCCGCCTTCGCGGCCTCCGATCCGGCCAGCCCCGACACCACCTCGCTGGTGGACGCCCACCTGGACTACTTCCTGCGCTCCATCGCCGCACCCAAGGACAGCAAATGACCATGAACCCCGCCTTCGTGACGGCCGCCTCCGCGGTCGGCGCCTTCTTCACCTGCATCGGCCGCTCGATCAGCCAGGCCGCCGTCAACGCCCACGCCTCGGTCGATCCCGACGCGCGGCGGGACATCGCGTGGATGCCCGTGGTGGCCCTGGCGAGCATCGGACCCATGCGCCCCCTGGTGAAGGCGCTGCCCCCGGACGGCCACCGACCCGTCATCTTCGTGCACGGCCTCGCCGGCTACCGCGGCAACTTCCTGCCCATGCGCACGTGGCTGCGCCTGCAGGGGCGGTCCCGCACCTACGCGGTGGGGCTGTCGGGCCGCACGATCCCGCAGATGGCGGCGGAGCTGCGCCAGTTCATCGCCCAGGTGGTGCAGGTCAACGAGCTCGTACCTGGCGCGCAGATCGACGTGGTGGCGCACTCCATGGGCGGGCTGGTGAGCCGGCTGGCGCTTCAGGATCCGAAGATCGCCGAGCGGGTGCACACCCTGGTGACGCTGGGCACGCCGCACCACGGCACCCACGCCGCCCGGTTCTGTGGCGGGCCCAAGACCACGGAGCTGCGCCACGACTCCGAGCTGATGGCCCAGCTCGCCGGGGACCGCCCCTGGAAGCGAACCCGGCGCCTGATCTGCTTCTGGTCGTCGTCCGATCCCCTCATGCAGCCGGCCGAGACGGCGACCATGCCCGGCGCCGACAACCGCGAGGTGCCCGGCTTCAGCCACCTGGACTGGCTCATGCGCAAGCGGGCGTGGATGGACGTGAGCGACGCGCTGGCCGTCTGACCCCTTGGCCTCTACGCTTCGGCCATGACGGACCGATTGTTCCCCAGCCTCGTCGTCCAGGCGGACGCCTTCCTGCCCCAGGGCGACTTCGCCCGCGCCCAGGCCGACTTCCTGCAGCCCGACCCGGCCGAGGTCCAGCGCCTGCGCGAGCAGCTGCAGCGCCTCAACGCCGGCGTGGTGGCGCACTACTACATGGACCCGGAGCTGCAGGGCGTGCTGTCGGCGTGCGACTGGCCGCACATCGCCATCTCCGACTCCCTGAAGATGGCCAGCGCGGCGGTGTCCATGGCGGACGCCGGGATCCGGACCATCTACGTGCTCGGCGTGGACTTCATGAGCGAGAACGTGCGGGCGATGCTCGATGCGTCCGGCCACTCCGGGGTGCTCGTGTACCGCGTGGACGAGCGGGCCATCGGGTGCTCGCTGGCGGAGTCGGCCGAGGCGCCGGCCTACGCGGCGTGGTTGAGGAAGGCCGCCCAGACCCCCCGGTCCCTGCACGTCGTGTACGTCAACACGTCCCTGCGCACCAAGGCCCACGCCCAGGTGCTCGTCCCCACCATCACCTGCACGAGCAGCAACGTGGTGCAGACGGTGCTCCAGGCCGCGGCCCAGCTGCCGGACCTGTCCATCTGGTTCGGGCCGGACACGTACATGGGCCGCAACCTCGCGCAGCTGTTCGGGGAGCTGTCGCGCATGACGGACGCCCAGGTGGCGACGGTGCATCCGGAGCACACCGCGGCGTCCGTGGGCTCGCTGCTCGCGCGCTTTCACTGGTTCCGCCAGGGCATGTGCGTCGTGCACCACATGTTCGGCGCGGACGTGGCCCAGCGGGTGGAGCGCGACTACGCCGACTGCTTCGTCACCGCGCACCTGGAGGTGCCGGGAGAGATGTTCGCGCTGGCCCTGCACGGGCAGCGGCACGACCGGGGCGTGGTGGGCTCGACGGCGGAGATCCTGGGCTTCATCAAGCGCAAGGTCGCCGACGCGGTGGACGCGGGGGTGCCGGCGCGCCCGCGGTTCGTGCTCGGCACGGAGGCCGGGATGATCACCTCCGTGGTGCGGGCGGTGCAGGCCGAGCTGCGGGCCAACCGGGACACCGGCGGACCGCTGATCGACGTGGAGATCATCTTCCCCGTCGCGTCCGAGGCCGTGGCCCAGGTGGACGATCCGGACCTCGCGCTCGTGCCCGGCGTGCTCGGCGGCGAGGGATGCTCGGTGGAGGGCGGCTGCGCCACCTGCCCCTACATGAAGATGAACAGCCTGGACGCGCTGCTCGGCGTCATGGGGCGCACCGGCGGCGACCGCGCGGCCCTGCGCAGCTTCGAGCCGGAGGCCTACTCCGATCTCATCGACGGACGCACGCTCGCCGAGCTGGGCACGATCTCGATCCTGCACATGCGGGAGTTCCAGCAGACCGGCGCCATCGGCAACGAGCTCGTGTCGGACATCCTGAGCCGCCCGGGCGCATAGGGGCGCGCAGCCCTACTGGGCCTTGTTCAGGGCGTCCTGCATCGCCTTGTTCATGTCCGCGCCGGCCTCCTCGAGCGCCTTGCCGAGCTCCTTGCCCAGCTCCTGCATGCCCTGCCCCAGCACCTTGCCGAAGCCGCCCAGGCTCTTGGCGTCCGCCTCGGCCTGGGTCTGGAGCCGGCGCAGCCCGTCTTCGAACTGCGGCCCGAGCATGCGGTCCATGAGGGGACCGATGTAGCGCGCGGTGGGCCACGGCAGGGAGCCGCGCATGGTCCAGGTGGCGACGGTGCCCCCAGCGTCGGGCACGAAGGTCCACTCCCCGTTCCCCTCGCCCTGTCCGTCGAAGGTCACGTGGGTCTCGATCCGGTCGGCCATGGAGCTGGACGTGATCGTCAGCTGCCCGTTGCCGACCTTGTCGCCGGTCCACGAGTAGCTCGCCCCCTGCCCGATGTGGGTGGCGCCGTAGGTGGTCTGCATGGACGGGTCCATGGCCGCCCACGGGGACCAGCCCTCCCAGAGCTTCACGTCGTTGACCTGGGCGAAGACGATGGCCGGCGGCGCCTCGATGCGCTGGCTTCGGGTCACCGTGTACTCGGCGGGCAGCAGGGCCGCGATCCCCAGGAACGCGACCAGGATCAGGGCGAGGGCAGCACCGAGGACCTTGAGAAACTTCATTTCCGGGAACTCCTTCGGCGGCGACCCTATCCCATACTGCGTCCATGGGCGACACGACCGAAACGCCGGACTCCGGGGTGCGCTGGCAGGGCGGCGGAGAGCTGCGCACGCCGGAAGCGACCCGCGTGGGCAACTTCTTCGTGACCGAGCACAGCTTCTTCTTCATCGAGGCGGGCCGCGCCGACATCGGCCGCTATCGGGGCGCGATCACCCTCGCCGCGATCGCCGGCGGGCTGCTGTTGGTCCCGATCTCGCTGGTGATCTACGGGTTCACCTGGGAGCCCATCGGCAGCCTCGGCCTCAAGCTCGGGGCGACGGTGGCGTCCGCGCTCGTGGGCGTGCTCGCGGTGCTGCACCAGCGTGGGGTGCAAGCGGTGTACGAAGCGGATCTGCAGGCCCTGGGCGAGCCGAGCGAGCCGCCGGACATGGACTTTCTGGACACCCTGTCCGTCACGATGCAGGGCAGCCAGCGGATCCCCCTGACGGACCTGGAGACCGTGGTGGTGCAGGGGCCCCTGGTGTCGGTGCAGACGCGACTGGGCGAGCGCTTCACGCTGCGCGTGGTGCCGTCCCCGGCCTCGTTCATCGAGGCGGTAGGGGCCCGGGGCGAACCCACGCCCTGAGCCGGCTCAGCTGCGGCCGCGCACCAGGTCCACCAGCCGCAGATCACCGGCGTGGATCCGGCGCACCGTGTCGATGGTGTCGGCCTGCTCGGGGCGCTTGTCGGGGCGGTACCCCCGACGGGTCCCGCGCGCCCAGGTGCAGGTTGGACAGTGATCCCTTGCGCCGTCCGCTGCCCCACTCCGCCGCGAGCACCACCAGGTCCAGCGTCCAGGCCGGCTTGAGCTTGAGCCAGGAGCTGCCTCGGCTGCCCGCCTCCCAGGGCGCGTCGGGGGCCTTCG
Organism: uncultured Pseudomonadota bacterium; assembly: GCA_937891735.1. GTDB lineage: Bacteria > Myxococcota_A > UBA796 > UBA9615 > UBA9615 > JAGSHC01. The sequence continues at coordinate 6,095 of CALAGR010000015.1, forward strand.
CCATGACCCCCTCGTGGCCGATGTCCAGCGCGCGATCCAGGAACGCAGCGGCCGCGGA
>CALAGR010000016.1 GCA_937891735.1 uncultured Pseudomonadota bacterium
GGCGCGCGCGCTGGCCTCCGCCGCAGCGGCCTGGGAGCGCGCCGCCCGCAGGCGTCCTTCGCCTTCGCTCAACGCGGCCTCGGGGTCGGCGCAGTCCAGGCGGAGCACGAGGTCCCCTGCCTGCACCGCGTCGCCTTCCTGCACAGCGAGCTCGATCACACGTGCCGCGATCCGCGTGGACAGCGTGACCTCGGTCCCCTCGACCACCCCCGAGCCGCCTGACGGGCCCGTCAGGGCCTCGGCCTGGAGACGGATCCGGGCGAACAGGGCCCCGCCCAGGAGCGCCGAGAGCAGGATGAAGCCGATGATGAGCCGTTTCATGCGATCTCTCCGAGGCGGCAGGCGCCTGGGGGGCACTGCAGCAAGGGCCGTGCCGAGTCGGAGACCACGGGGGGCAAGACGCCACGTCGGCCTCCCATCGTCACACTGCGCCGGTGTCGGGGGCCCGCGCCGGTCGGATCACGGCCGGTGACACCGCGGGCGCTGTAAGGAAATCCGACACCTGGTGTACGGATCGGCGAACCGAAGGCCCCCGGGCGGCGCCTCCGCGGGCGCCCACCCCGGGCTGCGCCGGCGCCGTCGAGGACCCGGATCGCGCCCATGGCGAGCGCTCTGGGGGGATCGAGCGCCCGGGATCTCTCCCCACGCGCGCCGCTGGCATCCCTCTTGCTCCCCGAGCGTGGTGGTCCCGGAGGTCCCGATGTCTGCACCCAGGTTCCTGCTCCTCGCCACCCTCGCTGTCGGCCTCGGGTCGATCACGCCCGCCAGGGCGGAGTCTGCGGAGGCGCCGCCGCCGTCGGGCTTCACCCGGGTTGAGGAGCTGTCGCTCGACGAGGCGCTGGCACGGCTCGACTCGGACAGCCCCACCCTGCAGCAGGCGTCGGCCCGGGCCGACGGAGCGCGCGCGATGGCGCGCCAGGTGGCCTCGGCGCTCCTGCCCGTGGTGGCCGCGACGGGCAGCTACACGAGGAACAGCGCGGAGTCGAAGATGTCGCTCTCGTCGCTGTTCGACGGCATCGAGTCCGGGATCAACGCCGCATCTCCGGTCCAGATCACGCTCGACCGGAGCGAGGTGCCGGACGACCTGATCATCCAACCCCTGCAGCAGTGGACCGGCGCCCTGTCGGCCCGGGTCGCGCTCTTCGCCGGCAACGCCTACGCCGACCTCGCGGCGGCCCTCGCGGGTGCGCAGGCGGCGGACGCCACCGTGGACGGGGTGCAGCTCCAGCTCCGGGCGGCGCTGGCCCAGTCCGCGTGGCTCGCGGCGGCCGCCGACGGCTTCGTGTCCGCCACGGAGCGGGCCGTGACCACGGCCACCGAGCACGCCGCGAGCGCGGAGCGCGGCGTGGGGGCGGGGCTCTTCCCGCAGCTGTACCTGCTGCAGGCGCAGACCGAGCTGGCCGCCCGGCAAGCGGATCTGGTGCGGTCCAGGGCGGTCCGGGATCGCGCGCTGCTCGCGATCGGGGCCCTGCTCGGTCGCGACGGACCGGTGCGGATCCTGGTCCCCCTCGACGGCATCGACGTGGCCCCCTCCTCCGGTGACGTGGGATCCCAGGCCGACGAGGTGCGGGCCGCCATCCCGCGACGCCCCGAGGTCCAGGCGAAGCAATCCCAGCTGCTGGTCGCGCAGCGGCAGCGCACATCGGCGTGGTTGCGGCACGCCCCGACCCTCGGCGCGAGCTTCGCGGGCTTCGTGTCCGACGTGGCCTTCCCCACCGGAGACAAGGCGGCCTGGAGGTTCTCGCTCGATCTGCAGTGGGTCCTGTTCGACGGCGGATACCGCTACGGCAAGCTCGCCGAGGCCCGCGCCGCCACGCGGTTCGCGGAGTCGGCCCTGGACGAGCAGAAGGTGACCGTCGCCCGCGAGGTGCGCGACGCGGAGCGCGAGCTCGACGTGGCCGAGGAGGCGCTGCGGCTCAGCCGGGTGCAGCGGGACACGGCGGCGGCGGCGGCGGCCTCGGCGGAGCGCGCGTTCCTGGCCGGCACCCTCGGCTCCATGGACTCGCTGGACGCAGCGGAGCGGGCCTACCTCGCCGAGGTGGGCGAGATCGACTCCCGCGCACGCCTCGCCGTGGCGCGGATCGCGGTGCGCCGAGCCCAGGGCCTGCCCGAGGGCGCACAGGAAGCGCAGTGACCCCTTCCTCGACACGGCCTGGAGCCCATGGGTAGCGTGCCCCCAACGCCCGCGGCCTCCCGCGGAGCCTGGAGGGGCGACGTGCCGGAGGGACCACCGCCCCCGGGCTACCCGGAGTTCCGGGACGCAGAGTTCGCGCGACTCGTGGACCGTTCGCTCCGACTGCGGCTCCTGTTTTCTCCCGTGGTGGCCTCCGTCGTGCTCCTGCTGGGGTTCACGGCGCCCGCGGCGGGGCTGCGGTTCGGTCTGGTGGCCGTCGCTGCCGCCCTGCTCGTCGTCTCCTGGTCCGAGTACGCGCGCTTCCGGCGGGGCGGGGTGCCTGCTCGGGCCGTGGCGATCAACCTGCTGTACACCTCTGTTCTTCAGGGCGCGGTCGTGCTGCTGACCGGCGGGGTGATGAGCCCGCTGATCGTCGCGCTGCTCCCCCTGGCCCTCTTCGGTGCCTACCTGCTGGGGCCATCGCGGCTGCTCGTTCCGTTCGTGCTGCTCCAACAAGCCACGGTCTGGATCGCGGTGTGGGGCCGCTGGACCGACCGGCTCCCGCCCGGACACCTGCCGATCCTCGGGGCCGGCGCGTCCGGACCCGAGGCCACGCCACACGCCCTGGCGCTGGGGCTGATGGTCTCCCTGGCGCTGCTCCTGACGACCCGGGTCGGCATGGGGGTCCGCCAGACCACCGACGGCATGCTCTGGCGGGCCTTCGCGGCCCGGCAGGACGCGCTGCAGGCCCACAACGACCGGGTCGCCGAGCTGTCCGCGTTGTCGGGCGAGATCGCCCATGAGCTCAAGAACCCGCTGGCCACGGTGCGCGGCCTCGCGGCTCTGGTGGACCGCAACCTCGGCCCGGGCCGGGACGCGGAGCGGATCGGGGTGCTGCGCCGCGAAGTGGCCCGCATGGAGGAGATCCTCGCCGAGTTCCTCAACTTCTCCCGACCCCTGCTGCCCCTGGAGCAGGCGCCCCTGGACGCCCGGGCGCTGCTGCGGGACGCAGCCAGCTTGTTCGAGGGCGTGGCCCGGGAGCGGGGGGTGGCGATCCGGGTCGCCGAGGTGGGTCCCGTGCCTCTGTCCGCGGATGGGCGCAAGATCCACCAGGTGTTGGTCAACCTGATCCAGAACGCCCTCGACGCGAGCCCCTCGGGAGCGACGGTCGATCTGTGGGCAGCGCTCGGCCCGGACGGTGTCGCCGTCGAGGTGCGGGACCGGGGCGCGGGGCTCGCGGCAGGAGCGGACCCCGAAGGCCTGTTCCAGCCGGGCTACACGACCAAGGAGCGCGGGTCCGGCCTCGGCCTGACCATCGCCCGGGCGCTCGTGCGACAGCACGGCGGTGAGCTCCGGCTGCAGCCTCGGGACGGCGGCGGGCTGGTGGCCCGGCTCGCGCTGCCCGTGCACGAGCCTCGCCCATGACCCCGCGGATCCTGGTGGTCGATGACGACGACGGCGTGCGCTTCCTGCTCCGGGAGATCCTGACCGAAGAGGGGCTCTCCGTCGCCGAGGCGGCCTCGGGCGAAGACGCGCTGCGCGCGCTCGAGAAGGGCACCTTCGACCTCGTCGTGACCGACCTGCGCATGCCCGGACTGGACGGGATGGAGCTGCTGCGGCGGGTGGTGAAGCGGTCGCGGGCTCCGCGGGTGATCCTGCTGACCGCCCATGGATCGGAGCGGCACGCGGTGGCGGCGCTCAAGGAGGGCGCGGCCGACTACCTGGCCAAGCCCTTCGATCCTGACGAGCTGATCGCCTGCGTGCGGCGCACGCTCGAGACGGTCCGGCTGCAAGCGGAGAACGAGCGCCTGCAGGGGGAGCTGAACCTGTCGCGCTCGCTGGTCTTCGCCTCGCCCGCCATGAGCCGCCTGGCCCTGCTCGTGCAGCGCGTGGCCCCGCGCGACGTGACGGTGCTCATCACGGGCGAGTCGGGCACCGGCAAGGAACGGGTGGCCGAGGCGATCGTGCGGGCCTCCGCGCGCGGCGACCGCCCCTTCGTGCGCTTCAACTGCGCCTCGCTCTCCGGCGACCTGGCGGAAGCGGAGCTGTTCGGTCACCGCAAGGGCGCGTTCACGGGCGCACACCGCGAGCGCAAGGGGCTGTTCCGGGAGGCGGACGGCGGCACGCTGCTGCTCGATGAGGTCGGTGAGCTCGACCCGTCGGTGCAGGCGAAGCTCCTCCGCGTCCTGCAGGAGTCCGAGGTGCGCGCCGTGGGCGACGACCGCCCGAGCCGGATCGACGTGCGGGTGCTGGCCGCGACCCACCGGGATCTGCCGGCGGACGTGGCGGCGGGGCGCTTCCGGGAGGACCTGTACTGGCGGCTCGACGTGGTGCACCTGGGGATCCCGCCCCTGCGCGCGCGCCCCGAGGACATCCCGGTGCTGGCGCGCCACTTCCTCCAGCGGCACGGAGATCGCTTCGGGATGCCCGCGCTGCGCGAACCGGCGGGGCTCATCCCCCGGCTGCTGGCCTGGCACTGGCCGGGCAACGTGCGGGAGCTCGAGAACGCGATCGAGGCGCTCGTCGCGCTGTCTGCGGCGGGCGAGCTCGACCTGGACCTGCTGCCCGGGGGGACGGCGCCCAGCGACCGGGTGTCCCTGGGCCTGAAGGAGCGCCTGGAGACGTTCGAGCGCGGGCTCGTGAGCGAGGCCCTGCGCAAGGCGGGGGGCAACCGGTCGGAGGCCGCGCGCCAGCTGCAGATCAGCCGCGTGACGCTGCATGACAAGCTGAAGAAGTACGGACTCGGGGAGCGGTAGCGAAGGAGCAGCCTCATCGGCGCTCATCTCCAGCCCGCCAGGGTCCGCACGAGGGGAGCCAGGTCCGCGAAGTCCCGGGCCCGCAGCCGTCCCCCCAACTCCCGGAGCAGCCGCCGCGGCCGCAGGTAGACGCTGCGGTAGGCCCGCCTCTGGGCTGCCCGGAGGTCCTCCAAGGACGGGCCCGCGCGCTCCTGATCCGCCCTCGCTGCTCCCGACAGCGGATCCACGGCGAGTCGCACCCCTTGCGCCGACCAGGGGATACCCGGCCGGGACTCGGCGAGGTTGATGGCGACGTAGTCGAAGTCCATCGCCGCGAGGCCGTCGGCGGTGGCGGCCAGGGTCTCCGCCGTCTCGCCGTGCAGCCCGAGCACGACGTGGGCGGTGGCCTGCAGACCGTGTCGGTGGCAGGTGCGCACGAACCTGCGGTGATCATCGGTCGAGACGGGTTTGCCGTTGGCCCGGCGCAGCTCGTCATCGAGGGTCTCGACCCCGACCTGCAGGTGCAGGCACCCAGCGCCGGCCATCCGGGCGGCGAGGGCGTCGTCGAAGGGTCGGGCCGTGACGAAGGTCGCCCAGGGCATGGCGAGGCCCGCCCGCTCGATCGCGGCGGTCCACTCGGCGAGGTAGCGAGGACTGGCGTTGCTGGTCGCGTCGCGGACATACACAGACCGCAGCCCGCTGGCCCTGACCCGCGCGAAGTCGGCGCAGACGAGGTCTGTGGGACGAAGCCGAACGGCGAGCTCTCCAACGTGGCAGTACAGGCAGGACCAGGGGCAGCCGTAGGTGGCGAGCACGCTGGCGACCCGGGTGAACCCCGGGTAAGGCAGCCGGTAGTGACCGGGGTCGAAGCTGAGCGGATCGAGGACCGGGTAGTCCAGCGGCGCCGAATCCAGCGGCGAGAAGCGCCCCTGCAGGGCATCGCTGAGCGGCACCAGGCCAGGTCGGGCGGCCCCTTCGCCCGCCAGAACCTCTGGCAGGTGGCAGGTGGTGAAGTCCGTCAGCACGAAGTCGACGAGGCCGAGGTCCGACGCCTCTTGGGACGGCGCCGTGCCGAACCGCAGGAAGTCCCCGGACCCGACGATCAGCCGCACGCCTGCGGCGCGGAGGGCCTGGAGGGTCCTTCTGTCCTGGTCCCAGGTTCGGCAGGACAACAGGACGACCGCCGCGTCCGGTCGGAACGCCCTGACCCGCTGCAGCACGTCGTCCAGGTCCAGGCCCTCGGCGATGGCATCCACGGCGGCGCACGGCACCCCCGCCCTCTGCAGGACTGCGGCCTGGACGACGAGGTCCAGGGGCTGCCACAGGTAGGCAGCCTTCGCCTCGCTGCTGCAATAGTGATCTCGGAAGACCGGCCGGACGGCAGGGGGGTTCAGCAGCAGCACCCGTGGAGACGGGAGGCCAGGGAGGGGCTCATGAACCGGTGGCTGGTTTCGGATCTCGCACCTACAGTCGCTGGCCACCGGCCACAGGAGGCGCAAGGCTAGCGCCTGGTCGCGCAAGGGGACACATGGGAACGTACGAGTTGGAGTGGATCGACAAGCACGCATCGGTCGGGCCGGTGTTCCGCATCGGCACAAAGGACGTCTATTCGAGGGAGCGCGCCGACGGGCGCATCCTGCGGCTCCGGGCCCTGCACTCGCCCGACATGGACTACCTCGGGCCCGCGGTGCAGGCCTTCCGGGAGCTGGCGGAGCTCTGGGGCGCCCCGATCGTGTTCATCATCGACCCGGATGTGCGCAAGCCCCCGGCGTCCCGCTTCCTGTACGAATGGAGTCGGGCGGCCTGGCAGAACGGCTCCGTCGATCAGTCGTTCATGGTGATGCACAACCCCGTGACCCACCTCCTGGGTCGCCTGGTGTGCAGGCTGTTCTGCGACGGAGGCATGCCCTTCGAGGCCGTGAAGGGGGAGCGCCTGCTCGCCGAGCGCCTCGACGCCCTCGACCCGCGCGCGCCCCGGCAGGGTTGGTCGCTCAACGCGGAGGCCAGCGCCCTCGCGCGGGTCCCGGGGCTCGGCGACGGCGCCTACGGCCAGCTGCTCGTGCGGCTCGCCCGCCGCCTCAAGGGTCAGAAGCGGGCGGTCTGAGCCCCGGCCCGGCGAGCAGGGAGAAGGCGCCGGCCAGCAGGCGGTCCATGGCGATCTCCCGCCGCAGCAGGTGCCTCGCGACCAGCGCGGGGCGCAGATAGAAAGCCTTCATCATTCGACGCTGCTCGGCCGCGAGTTCCTCGACGTCACCCCAGTTGCAGCTGGTGAGATCCTGGGGAGCTGCCCCTTCCTGCCTTGCCGTCGGACTCCCCGGGTAGCGTGTGTAGAGACCGAAGCTCGCCACGTCCAGCGGCAGGGAGAGGGCGAGCTCGAGGAGGGCCTCGCGATCGGCGGCGACTTCACCCGGCAGGCCCAGCACGAACAGCCCGTAAGACCGCAGCTTGAGACGCGCGAGGGTCGCCACCGCCTGCCGGACGTCGTACATCGCGCGGATCTTGTCCTGGGTGCGCAGCAGGGCCTCGCTGGGAGACTCGATCCCCAGGAAGACGAGGTGTAGCCCGGCCTTGCGGAGCCAGGTGAAGTCCTCCTCCCAGACCATGTCCGCCCGGGTCTCGCAGAACAGGCGCAGCTTCCCGAGCAGCCCCGCCCGCTGCAGGCTCTCGTGCAGCCCGGCCCCGTACCCCTTCTTGAGGGGGAAGATGCTGTCGAAGAAGCCGTGGTGCCGAACCCCGAAGTCCACGAGGTTGCGCTTGAGTTCCTCGGCGACGCTGTCGAGGCTGCGGACCCGGACCTGGGGCCAAAGGTAGTTCTGGGCGCAGAACCCGCAGCTCCACGGGCACCCTCGACTCTGCAGGACCCCCAGGGTGGGGGCGGACCGGAACAGGAGCTGGGGCGAGGCGCGGTACTTCCTGTAGGGCAGGAGCTGCCAGGCGGGGAAGGGCAGCGAATCCAGGTCGGAGATCTGGGGGCGGATCTCGAAGTCCTCAGGGCGATCCCCCCTGCGCACGGCCCCCGCGACCGGCCGGGAGAACCCGCTGTCGACCAGCTCCACGGCCGTCTGCTCGCCCTCGCCGACGACGACGGCGTCGCAGGCGGGCACCTCGTCCAGGAACCACGCCGGATACTCCGAGGGCAGCGCGTTGCCCGCGAAGACGTGCACCCCGGGCAGCGCCGTCTTCAGGCGGGAGGAGAGCTCCCGAGTGGAGGCCAGCGTCGGGCCCAGCACCGAGAAGCCGATGGCGTCGGGCCGCAACGCCAGTGCCTGCTGCACGAGGACCTCGGTGGGACAGGGCTCCAGCACGAGGTCCCGGATGACGACCTCGTGACCGGCACGGAGCAGGCACGCCGCGACCGACGCCAGGCCCCCCGGCGGAGGCGGATAGAGCACCCGGGTCAGTCGCTGGTTACCCGCGCCGACGGTCTCGCTCGGGGGGTTCAACAAGAGGACGCGGGCCGTCACGGGGCAGGCCCCGGCGCGAGCCCTTCGGAGCGCAACAGCGCAGCCGTGACCTCGGCCGCTGCCCGATTCTGCGCCGCCGTCCAGTGCCTGTCAGGTCCTCCCATCGGCGCCATCGGCTCCGGCTTCAGAGCCCCCGCCGCCGACACCTGCAGCAGCCCGAGCTCACGACAGTATCCACGCAGGAACAGCTCACCGAGGGAGGGACCCGCTGCTCCCAGGGCGATCTCGGCTCCGACCGGCATGTAGAGGAACACGGGCACCGCGCCGCTGTCCTTCGCCGTCGCCACGATCACGTCGAGGATGGCCTGGGTCACCCGCTCCGCCCGCTCCCGGCGTCCGTCGGCCGGCCACCGCGCCCGATGGCTTGCCATCGCGACGAGGTCGAGCAGCTTGAGACGGCGGAACTCCTGGGCCCTCAGCGTCTCCGGAGTCGGCACCGGGGAGCCTTGCAGGCTCAGGGAGCCGTCGACCAGCTCGAACCGGGGCTTGGCGTAGTCCCGGAACCCCAGGAGGTTGCGGTCCATGTCCCCGGTCACGAAGCCGATCAGGAGCACGTCGGGCTGGTACCGCAGCCCCTCCTCTTGGAGGGCGATGAGCATCTGGTCGTGACCGTAGCCCGGGACTCCGAGGTTGATCACCTCGCTGCCAGGCAGCAGCAGCTCGAGCTGGGCGGGCAGGGACTCGGTGTTCGCGACCTCGTCGCCGAACATGAACGAGTCACCGATCGCCAGGATCCGGGCGCCGCCCGGGCGGCGGCCTTCCTCATGGTTCCGAACGCCCCGGAGCCCGCGCCGGTTGGAGCTGACCACGAGCCCCCCGCCGAGGGCGAGGTCCCTCAGATCGGGACGCAGGGCCCAGCCCCGCGTCGGGCTGTGCTGGACGAGGCGCTCCCACTCGGGCCGCCGGGGGTGCAGCTCGTTGACCCAGATGAGCCGCCACGCCGCGTCCCCCCACCCCTGATCGCCGTCCCTGGCCAGCAGCTGCAGGAAGCCTGGCTGCGACACCAGCAGGCGGAGCCCACTCTCCAGGACCAGCAAGGTCAAGGCCAGGAGCGTCAGTCCCCCCAGCAGGCGGCGGGTCCGGGCGTTCACGGCAGGGTCCCTTCGAACTGCGCGACCTGAACGATGGGCAGGGCCGGTGCCAGGCCGGTCAACGCCTCGACCAGCGCGGGGTCCAGGCGACGGTAGTTCCAACCAGCCTCCACGTGCAGCGGACCCGGAGCGCCCTCGGCCAGCGACAGCTCCAGGTCGAGCTGCCCGCGCGCCGGAACGACGCCGCGGTCTACGACCCGGGCGACCTCCCAGAGGCGATGATCGGTGATCGGCTGCCCGGCCGCGTCCTCGAACCCGTGTCCCAGTCGGATGGCCCCGGCGGGCCCCGCCCGCCCCACGTCGAGCAGGGTCCGGCCCTCGGAGTCGGTCACCCGGGCCGACAGCCAGATCTCGAACAGATCGGTCGGACCGATGGGGAAGCCGTGTCCAAGCCGCTCGGTCACCCGGGTCGAGACCCGAAGGCGCCCGGGGCCGCGCTCGGGGTCGATCCGGACCACCTGGATCTCCAGCAGCGGCTCCCCGTTGCCCCGCAGAGCGCTCGCCACCTCCTCGGCCGCCGGCGTGCCGCCCACGACCCACGCGATCCACGTGCTGCCTCCAAGAAAGCGGTGGTCGGCGACCTCGTAGTCCGACGCGGCCACGTACCGGGGCGCGTGGCAGGACTTGCAGTCCTTGTCGGCCTCGGCGGCCTCGGAGTCCTTCCACGAGCCGTAGTGGTCCTGCAGCACGTCAGACAGCACCCCCTGCGAGGGGACGGACAGGGTCTGCACGTGGCAGGGCACGCACGACTCCGGCTCCCGGCTGGCGAAGCGGTACGTCCGGCGGTGCCGAGCGACCCGGCTCGAGATGAGCGAGTGGGCCGCCAGATCCCGCACCAGCTCCGGCCAGCGCTCGGTCACTCCGGGCACGTCGGTCAGGATCGGAGACGGGTCGGACGCCAACGGGGTCATCGTCAGATCACCGTCGCCGTGCCCCTTGCCCGGCGTGCTCCGGTGGCAGGTCAGGCAGTGCACGCCGGCCCCGAACCCGGCGCTCTGCACCACCTCGTCGATGGTGGCGGTGCGCGGATCGGCCGCGTGGGGTGCGTGGCAGCCCAGGCAGTAGCGGGCCAGCTCGCCGCCCTGCGCCGCCATGAAGGCCCGCAGCACCGCCTCGAAGAGGGGGTTGTTCGCGGCGAGCGCATGAGGCGACGACTCCCAGCCCGCGGTGACCTCGGGGTGGCAGCGTTCGCAGGTCGCGGGCGCCAGGGTCGAGAAGCCGACGTCCATCGGCCTCAGCGCGCGCGCATCGACCGGGGGCCGCTCGATGGTCATGGACCCCAGCCAGGCCCAGCCGGCGGCGCACAGCAGCGACGTCGCCGCGAACGTGATCGCGGGGGCGCCGGCCCAGGAGTAGGCCCGGTCAGGGCGCTCGGCTCGGACCGGGCGCTCGGCTCGGACCGGAGTCGCGTGCGCGGCCAGCAGGACAACGAACATCACGGACGCGGCGACATGCACCACCCAGGGGGAGCCGGCGGGCGGGGTGTACAGCCTGACTCCGAGGGCGACGCCCACGCCGGTCCCGGCGCAGATCAGCCCGACCGCCAGCCCGAGGAGCCCCAGAGCGACGGGGCCCCCCTTCCTCCACCGGAGCGCCCGCACGACGAGGATGGACGCGAACAGACAGGTCAGGGCGAACGCCGTGCCCAGGGCCCGGTTGACGAGCATGCGCTGGGCGCCGGACAGGTCGAAGGTCGAGGCGACCACGAGCGCCGCCGTGAGCGCCCCGAGCAGCTTGAGGGCGAGGGGCGCCGCGCGCAGCGCCACGGTGACGCCGCCCAGGGTCTCGGAGACGTGGGCGACGACGTAGGCGAGCAGCGCGAAGACGGCCAGGAAGCCTGCCGCCGCGTGGGCGAGCTGGCCGAACTGGAGCCCGATCCCGGGCTCGGCGACGAAGACCGTCGTGGCGCCCGTGGCGGTCAGGAACAGGAGCAGGCCCCCGAGCAGACCGCGCAGGGGCCGTTCGACGCGCAACAGACCCGACTCGGCCCTAGAAGGACGCGTTCAGGTCGAAGTCAAACTCGGTGACGCCCGCCGTGTCCACGAGGACGAGCTGAGCAGGGCCGGTGTTCCCCTGGGAGATCAGGTCCCCGGCGTCCGGCCCAGCCATGGTCCCGCTGGCGTTGTCGTCGAGGAACACGGCGGCGAAGTAGGGCTCTGGGCGCACAGGGATGTCACTGAGGGAGTAGGCGATCTGCGCGGACGAATCGGACATGTCGGCGTTGTCGATCTCGACGCCGCCGACTGGGCCGCCCTCGGGCGGGCCGAGGGTGAAGTCCGTTGCGAAGAGCATGATGACCACCGAGCCGACGCCGTCTCCGACGGGCTCGACGCTGCGGGTCACGATCCCCGAGATGCCGCCCTGGGCGGCGGCGCTGTCGTCGTCGTCGCCGGTGTCGTCGTCGCCGGTGTCGTCGTCGCCGGTGTCGTCG
>CALAGR010000017.1 GCA_937891735.1 uncultured Pseudomonadota bacterium
ACTTGAAGAACGCCAGCTCGCCGGGGCGCTGGGTCAGCCGCACTCCGTCGTGGTCCATGGTCCGGCGGCGCGCCTCGCTGCTCACGAAGCTGCGGGGCAGGATCAGCTCCCCGCCGGTGTGCTCGGCGAGGGTGCGGCCGCGGTTCTCGAGGAAGGCCCGGAACGAGATCAGCACGCGCGGGCCCCGGGGATCGGACAGGTCGTAGATGGGCTCGCCGAAGGGTCCCAGGCGGCTGAGGTGGACCTGGGGATGGCGGGTGCGCTGGAGCACGTCCTGGATGTGCACGTGCCCCATGGGCCGGGACTTGCCCGCGATGCGCAGGTAGTAGCGGTGGTCCAGGGCCTGGTGGGGCGCGCTGTCGCTGGAGGGGATCTCCACGACGTACACCGCGTGGCCATCCCTGATCCGGCTCATGGAGGTCTGGTCGCTGCGCACCTCGAACACGTTGAAGCCCACCAGGGGCGGGTCGATGGCCCCGGGGGTGACGTCCTCCAACCACGCCCGCAGGCCCCCGGACTTCAGGTGGATCGGCAGCCCGCCGTCCACCAGCCCCGAGTCATCGACGCCAAGGAACAGGCGCCCCCCGGCGCCGTTGGCGAAGGCGCTCAGCTGCTTGCTGTAGTTGGGCAGGAAGCTGGGGACGACCTCGTCTTCGTGGTTCAGCCAGGCCGACGCCTTGAACTCCTGGAAGTCGTACTCCCCGGGCGAGATGGAGCGAAGGGTGCTCTCGGTCCAGGTCTCTGGAAACGGCCGCGCCATGGCCCAATCCTACCTCCCGGAGCGCACCACCCGACCGGGCATCGCGCCGGTCAGCTCGCCGTTCGCCGTGATCACCTGGCCCGCCACGAGGGTGGCCTTGTAGCCGTGCGCGTACTGCATCAGCCGCTTGCCTCCCGCGGGCAGGTCCGCGATGAGCGTGGGGGGAGTCAGGGACAGCCCCTGCAGATCGATGACGTTGAGGTCTGCGCGCAGCCCTTCCCGGATCACGCCGCGGTCGCTCAGGCCGATGAAGCGCGCCGTGCGCTGGGTCTGCCGGTGCACGGCCTCCTCCAGGGGGATCCTGCCCGTCGGGCGATCCCGCACCCACCAGGTCAGCAGGAAGGTGGGGAAGGAGGCGTCGCAGATCGTGCCGACGTGGGCGCCACCGTCGCTCAACCCGGGCAGGGCGGCGGGGTGGTTCATCATCGTGGCCACGTTCTCCAGGCTGCCCTCGGTGTAGTTGTAGATGGGGAAGTACAGCAGGGCGTGGCCGTCGTCTTCGAGGAGCGCGTCGTAGATCGCGTCCAGCGCTCCCCGACCCTGCGCGGCGGCCCGGGCCCCCACGGACGTGGACATGTCGGGCTCGTAGTCCGGGGTCTGCCCGAGCTGGAACACGCGCCACGCGATCCACTCCACAGCCTTGAGCAGCATGTCCGCCAGCGGGGGGATCGAGCTGCCGTCGCCGGCCAGGGGCTCGCTGGTCTCGGTCAGGATCTGCGCCTTGAAGGCGGGATCCCGCATGCGCGCGACGCGCTCCGCCAGGGGCAGGTCGGAGATGGCCTTGTAGCTCGGGAAGCCGAGGAAGGGCTGGAACGTGGCCTCCAGCCCGAGGATCACGCCGATGCCCCGGGGGGCGCACTGCACGTGCACCGGCAGGCCCTCGCTGCGCAGCCGGTCGACGTTGTCGAGCACCCACTTCCACTGATCCGGGCTCTGATCCCGCTGCATCAGCGACAGGGAGAGGGGACGGCCCCCGGACGCGCGGGTCATGGCCTCCACGAGCCCGAACTCCCGGGCGAAGTGCTCGTCGCCGGAGAGGATGTCGAAGTCGTTCACGAACTGCAGCACGCCGTGATCGCGCCCCGCGAAGACCTCGGCCAGTCCCACCAGCTCGCTCTCGTGAGCCTCGGACGCAGGGGTGGGCAGGCCCTCGGCGGAGCGGTGGTTGTCCGAACGGCCGGTGGAGAACCCGAAAGCCCCGGCGTCGAGCGCCTCCCCGAGCAGCGCCTGCATCTGGGCGATGTCGGCGGCCGAGGCGGGCTGATCGGCCACGGCGCGGTCGCCCATGACGTACACGCGCAGCGCGTCGTGGGGGACCTGGGCGCACAGGTCGATGGTGTGGGGGATGGCGTCGATGGCGTCCATGTACTCGGGGAAGGACTCCCAGTCCCAGGTGATCCCCTCGGCCAGCGCGCTGCCGGGGATGTCCTCGACCCCCTCCATCAGCTTGATGAGGCGGTCGTGGTCGGCGGGGCGAACGGGCGCGAAGCCCACGCCGCACGAGCCGAGCACCGCCGTGGTCACGCCGTGGATGGAGGAGGGCGCCATGTCGCTGTCCCAGCTCACCTGGCCGTCGTAGTGGGTGTGCACGTCCACCCAGCCCGGGGTCACGATCAGCCCGGTGGCGTCGATCTCCTTGCGACCTGGGGGCAGGTCCGGCCCGACGGCGACGATGCGGTCGCCAACAACGGCCACATCAGCGGGGAACGGGGCAGCACCGGTGCCGTCGACGACGGTGCCGCCGCGAATCACAAGATCGAACATGGGGGTCTCCAGTGCGGTCAGGCCGCGGTGTGGTCGGAGCGCCGCTCGAGCGCGTCGAGGAGGGCGGCGCCGTGGGTGTGCAGGGTGGTCAGGGTCGCAGAGCCGAGCTCTGCGGCGAGGTCGTCTTGCATGGCGGCCAGCGCGTCCAGGCCGGTGGCCCAGGCGGCGAGCCCACGGTCGGTCATGCGCACGAGCTTGGCGCGGCCGTCCGACGGATCGGGCACCCGCTCCAGGTAGCCGTGGCTCTCGAGCTCGCTCACGAGCTGCCCCGCCGCCTGTCGGGTCACCCCGAGCCGCGCCGCCAGCACGGAGCTGCGGATCCCGTCGGGATCGGAGTGGCGCAGCAGGCCGATCCAGCTCTCACGGATGTCGTGGAAGCCCGCGGCGTGCACGGCCTGCAGCGCATGCTCGTGAAAGAGCCGGGACAGGCGCGTGAGCACGTGGCCGAGCGTGTCCTGCTTGCGGGACGCGATGCGGGCGTGCAGTCGGTCACGGGGCGTGGAGGGGATCATGAAGTCAATCATCTTTACTAGTTGATAAGGATGGTTTACTTATTGATCGCCTATCGCGCAAGGGCGGGACCCAGAATCCGGCGGTCAGTCCCGGAGGCGCTTCAGGGTGAAGCGAACCACCGCCCGCCGGTCGATCATGCCCAGCAGGGTGTTGTCGGTCTTGATGACCGGCACCACGCTGAGGTTCTTGTCGAGCATGAGCGACGCGACGTGGGCGATCGAGTCCTCCGGGCCCACCGAGACCGGCGGCTTGGTCATGGCCCCGCCGACGGTGGTGGCGGTCATCTTGTCGAGCTCCCTGGCCATCTTGCGGCCGGCGCCGAAGGTGAGCACGGCGTCGAAGAACACGAAGGGCTGGGGGGTGCGCACCTCCTTTTCTCCATAGAGCACGTCGGCCAGGGTCAGGACCCCGACCACGAAACCCCCAGGATCCAGCACGGCGCCCCCGTCTGCGCCGCGCGCGAGCAGGAGGTCCGCGGCCAGCAGCAGCTCGTCATCGACCCCGAAGGTGGGGGGCCGGCTGTCCATGATGGTCGCAGCTGTGGTGTTCTTCGGCATGGCTTCTCCAGGCGAACCGGGATGCAGCGTGCGGTTCGCTTCACTGTAGTGCGGGTCTGGACGGAGCAGGAGCGGGATCACCCATCGGGGTGGTACCAACCCCACCATGCTGCGATCATGACTTGCGCACGGCGCGCTGAAAGGAAAGACCCATGCAGAGCAAAACGAGGATCCACTGGCACGGACTGGATCGAAGCGACGCCGTCGAGAGCCTGATCATCGAGAGGGTCGGGGCGCTGGATCGAGTCGAGAGCACGCTCATCGGGGCCCAGGTGACGATCGAGCTGCCTCATCGACGCCAGGCTCACGGCAAGCAGTTCCACGTCAAGCTGCAGCTGGACTACCCCGGGCACGAGATCGTGGTCAGTCACGACCCCACCACCGACAAGGACGGCCGGGGCCACGACGACGTGACGGTGGCCGTGCGGGACGTGTTCGCCACGGCGAAGCGGCAGGTGAAGGCCTGGAGCAACCGTCGACGCGACCTGGCCCGGGTGCCCGCGCCGCCGCTGGCGCCCCCGGAGTAGCCGCTACCGCCCGTCGGGCTCGTCGCAGGGGCCGTCGCAGACCTGCACGATGGTGCCGTCTTCGAGGAACCGCCCGACGTGGACCTGGTAGTCCTCCCGATCGCGCACCGCATCGTGGGCGTCGTTGTCGAGCTCCGGGGGCAGGTTGCCCAGGGGCTGCGGCGGCGCGCCGAGGTCGTAGATGTACAGCGCCGCGGGGACGTCCGCGCCGTCCGGCGCCGGCGCCTGGACCGTGTCCAGCCCCCACACCGGCATGGGCGACGGCGTGATCAGCGGCACCCCCGCCGACCGCGCGACCCAGTGGGTGACCAGGTTGGCCACCTGGCTGTCCTCCCGGGCCTCGTGCAGCACCACCCGGGCGTCCGGCATGCCGGGGAACCGGTCGGTGACGAGGTGCTCGGCGTAGTTGAGGGAGTCGGCGGCGTCGAGCAAGGGCTGGGCCAGCGCCAGCGCCAGCTGCAGCTCCCGGGGCTCCGGGAAGCGGTCCCGCAGGATCGCGCCCATGTCGTTCCACTGCACCGCGCGCTCGAGCATGTGGGTCCAGCCGCCGCCGGGCACCACCAGCACGCCGTGGGTGTAGGCCGGGGACGTGGCCATGAGGGTCAGCCCCTGGGTTCCGCCGTTGCTGATCCCCATGTACCGCACCGCCTGCGCGTCGAGCACCGGCCCCCCGGACGGGCCCGTCAGCCGGGGGTCGTCGGCGAGCTGCTCTGCCACGAGTCGCGCCAGCACCGTGAAGTGGGTGAGCGACTGCAGCTGCTGCGAGGTGATGGCGTACGTGTTCTGCAGCTGCCCTCCCAGGATGGAGAACGTGGACAGGGCGTCGTCCTCGTTGAAGCCCAGGAAGTTGGTGGAGATCGCGGCCATGCCCCAGCGATGCAGGCCCGTGTTCATCGAGCCCCAGGTGGGCTCCTCGAGCAACGAGAAGAAGCCGTGTCCGAAGGCCACCACGGGCCGTGGCGCGTCCAGCTCGACGGGCAGGGTGATCAGGAACTCGACGCTCCGGGTGCCCTGCTGGATCGCGACCCCGTCTGGGTCCACCTGCACGAAGCTGTCCTCGTCCAGGAAGTCGGGCACCACCACGGTGCCGTACACGAGCCGGTCATCCCCCTGCACGGTGTCGGACACGAGCTCCCAGGGCGGCAGCGTCACCGTCATCGCGGTCTGCTGCATCGACAGCAGCGGGCCCACCACCGACGACTCGGAGCGGGTGTGGAAGGACCAGCCGAGCACGACCTGGGACGGCGCGAGGCCGGCACCGGCGATGGCCCGGTTCACGAGATCGAAGTCGCCGCGCCAGGCCTCCACCGCGTCCGAGTCGGTGGCGACGCCGTCCCGCAGCGCCCGGAACGCCTCGCTCACGGGCAGCGGGGTGTCCGCGGTGGTCCTCACGGCGTCGGTGATGAGCACGACGTAGCCCGTGCCCCCCTCCAGCACCCGGCGGGGACGCACGATGAGGGCCTGCTCGAAGGGCCACTGCGCGTTGGCGTCGAGCTCGACCAGGGCGGGCATGCGCTCCCAGGTGTCCTGGCGCAGCAGCAGCACCGAGGACCCCGGCTCGGTGCTGGCGCCGGGCTGGTCCAGGGGCGGCAGCGTGGACGCGTCGATGGGGGCGTCGAAGAAGGCGAGGAGCGAGGGGATCCTGCTGAAGCCGTCGTGTCCGGCGTAGGTCTGGGGCGTCAGCGGCGCGGGCAGCACGCCCTCGGGGAAGGCCACGCGCCGCCCGGTGGGGGACGTCGGGTCCGGGGCCGTCCAGAAGTCCGAGGGGAAGGGGAACATGGCCACGCCGGGCACGAGGGCGTCGCCGCCGGGCAGGTTGTCCACCCCGGTGATCACCTCGGGCGGCGCCGTGGGCTCCGGGGCGGCGGGACAGGCCGTGAGCGTGAGCGTGAGCGTGAGCGTGAGCCCGACGCGGGTCATCAGCGGGACTCGCGAAGGAAGATCCCGCCGGTCTGCAGCCACGGCACCGTGCGGTCGGCGTAGTCGGCGGCGAGCTCGCCGAGGTACGGCGCCAGGTGCAGGGGCTGGATCCACACCTCCGTGCGCACGAGCCCCGGACCGGGCACGGCCACGCGCACCTCGGCGTCCCCCTCCGCTTCGGTCAGCAGGGTCCGGCCGGTGGCGTCGGCGAAGTAGATCCGCGTGATCACGATGGGGCTCACGTCGGCCCGCGGGCTGCGGGGATCCAGGGTCGGGGGCGTCACCACGACCTCCATGCCCGCTTCGAACACCACCTCGTCCCCGAGCTCGGCGACCCCGGTGCCCTGCACGGTCATGTCGAAGCCCACCGGGGTGCCGAAGACCTCGAAGACGATGTGGGAGCGCGCCTCCCGCAGGGCCTCCTCGACCAGCGCGGGGGAGGGGTCCGCGTCCGCGGCGAGGTCCACCCGCAGCCGGTTGTTGAACCAGCGCATCATCCGGCGGTAGCTGTCGATGCGCTCGCCGTCGCCCGCGTCCGACGGGAAGACGTTCTGGTGGGCGTCGGTGCCCCCGGTGACGCCGATCTTCTGGGTCTGGCCCAGGGTCTCCAGCGCGATGATCGACGGCTCGTTCAGGAGCAGGAAGCCCAGGGGCGCCAGGTCCGGGTGGGGCGGCTCGACGATCCCGTGGGACTCCGCGAAGAAGAACGGACCGACGTCCGCCAGGAACCCGAAGGCGGGCAGGCCCAGCCACTCCTCCCGGATGTCCGGCGCGAGGTTGGCGTGCAGCTGGTACAGCTCGATCCCGTCGAGCCCCGAGGCGGCCAGCTCGTCCAGGTCCCGGGACTCGGTGTGGGCGATCCACTTGACGCCCCCCGCGGCGCTGGCCCGGTCGTAGGCCTCGCCGGTCAGGGGGCCGTAGTCCCCGTCGATGTGGCGGTCCAGGGCCAGGGGCATCATGTCGCTGCTCTCGATGCCCGGCAGCATCAGCACCCGGTGGCCGTCGGGACAGGTCATGCGGTTGGCGACCGGGTCCCCGTCGGAGCCGGCGACGGGCTCGTCGTCGTCGCGCAGCAGCAGCAGGGTCGCGTAGTCGGTCTCGGTGGCGTGGCCCGGGTGGTCGCTCAGGAACGCCACGTCGATCCGGGTGGTGCACAGCGCGTCCCGAAGGTCCTGGAGGCACGCCTCGTCGGGCACGCCGCCGGGCTGGGGATCGCCATCGCACGCATCGTGAGACCAATGGGAGTGCAGGTGCGCGATGGTCCGGAGCTCACGGAGCTGCCGCACCCGCTGCCCTTCGATGTCGGGCTGGCCCTTGTCCCAGTCGATCAGTTCGAAGGGCGTCGGCTCCTCGGGGGTGGGATCGGGGCTCGGGGTCGCGGTGGGGCAACCGAGCAGGGGGAGCGACAGGAGGGCGATGAGCGTTCGCATGGGGCGCGAGCCTACATCGGAGGTGGCCAGACAAGCGGGCAGATCCAGCACTACTCTTCCGCGATGTCGCTCCTCGCTCCGGCCGATCCCGCCGATCCCCTCGGCGTTCGCCGCGCCACGCTGCCCAACGGGCTGACGATCCTGCTGTCGGCGAACCCCGAGCAGCCTCGGGTGTTCTGCCGCGTGGTGGTGCGGGCCGGCGCCGCCCAGGAGCCCCGCGAGACCACGGGCCTGGCCCACTACCTGGAGCACATGCTCGCCAACAAGGGCTCGCAGCGCCTGGGCACGGTGGACTTCGCCGCGGAGCGGGTGCTGCTTGATCGGATCCAGGCGCTGTACGACGAGCTGTCGGTGTCCTGCGACGCGGATCGGGAGGAGCTGATCGCGGCGATCACCGATGCCAGCGCGTCCGCCGCGCCCTACGGGGTGCCCAACGAGCTCAAGCAGCTCCATGGCCGGCTGGGTTCCCGACAGCTCAACGCATACACGTCGCACGATCAGACCAGCTACGTGGTGGACATCCCGTCGGGCCAGCTCCAGGCCTGGGCGATGCTCGAGGCAGACCGCTTCGCCTCCCCCGTGTTCCGCTCGTTCCAGACCGAGGTGGAGACGGTGCGCGAGGAGAAGAAGCGCTCCCTGGACAACCCCTCGCGCCAGACCTTCTGGACGTTCATGGACGTGCTGTGGGGCGATCATCCCTACGGCGCCACGGTGCTGGGGCGCGTGGACCACCTGCTGCGGCCGTCCATGTCGGCGATGCGCCGGTTCTTCGAGACCTGGTACGTGCCCAACAACATGGCGGTGGTGCTGTCCGGGGACTTCGATCCGGAGACCGTCGTGGGGGTGCTGGCCGAGCACCTGAGCGCCCTGGTGCCTCGGCCCATGCCGGATCCGATCACCCCGCTGCCCCCGCTGCCGGAGGGGGAACACCGGGTCACGCACACCCACCGCGGGCAGCCCGAGGTGCGCCTGGGCTGGCGCACGGTGGGCGCGGGCCATGAAGATCGGCTCACGCTGGAGCTGCTGGACCGCGTGCTCCAGAACGACGGCACGGGGTTGCTGGATCGGCTCGGCCAGGAGGAGCGGCTGCGGGCCTGTGGCTGCTGGCACCGCTCCCTGCGTCAGGGCGGCTACCTGTGCGTGTGGGGGCGGCCGCGGGCCGGGCAGAGCATCGAGGAGGTGGAGCGCCTGCTGCTCGAGGCGGTGGATGCGCTGCGGCGCGGGGACATCGATCCGCGCGTGCTGGCGGGGATCCTGCGCAACCTCGAGGTGGACGAGCTGGCGTCCCTGGAGTCGAACCAGGGCCGGGTGGACACCATCGCCGAGGAGTGGCTGCGGGGCGACGACCCCACCGCGACCTTCGAGGAACTCGCCCACCTGCGCCGCCTGACCGTGCACGACGTGGCCGAGGTGGCCCAGCGGTACCTGGGGGCCACGCGGGTCGTCGTGACGCGCGAGGACGGGGAGCCGAGCCTGCCGTCCCTCGCTGCGCCCCCGCTGCCTGCGCTGCCCGCCGGCGCCTCGGGGCACTCGGCGTACTTCGCGCGGGTCCTGGAGGCCCCGAGCATCGAGCCGTCGCTGTTGGTGCTCGAGGAGGGCACGCACTGGCAGGCGGTGAGCGCGCCGGGCCTTCGGGTGGTCAGGGCCCCCAATCCCCACGTGGACATCCAGCGGGTCGCGCTGCGGTGGCCCATGGGCTGGGACCTTCGGCGGGGCCTCGGATCCGCCATGCGGCTGTGGGACCGGAGCGGCGCCGGCGCAGTGGGCCGCGCCGAGCTGGAGGAGCGCCTGTACGAGCTGGCCGCCAGCCTCGCGGTGACCCCCGGGCGATGGACGACGGACGTGTCCCTGAGCGCGCCGGGGGACACGATCCTGGAGGCGGTCCGCCTGGTCCGGGACCGGCTGCGCCAACCGACCCTCGGGGAGGCCGACGCCCAGCGGTACGTCGACGATCTGGTGCTGCGCCGGGAGCAGTCCCTGTCCTCCCGGGACCACTCGGTGCAGGCGCTGGCCGCGTTCGCGTCGCGGGGGGCAGACAGCGTGTTCCTGCAGCGGCTGCGGGAGGACGAGCTGCGGGAGGTCGCCCGGCGCGGCCCCGGCGTCTGGTCCGAGGACCTGGAGCGGCAGGAGGTGGTGGTGATGACCACCGGGCCTCTGGACGCCGAGGCCCTGGCCCAGGCCCTGGGGGGCGGACGGTCGGCGCTCCCCGTGGCGCCGCCCCTGGACTTCGTGCGCCCCGCCGGCGACCGCGTGCTGTTCCTGCACCACCCGTCGGTCCAGGCCCAGGTGACGATCTACGCGCCGCAGGGCGGATACACGCCGAACGACTACGGCCCGCGGCGGCTGTACGCCGAGGTCCTCGGTGGGTCGCCGGGCCTGGTGTTCCAGGAGGTGCGCGAGAAGCGGGGCATGGCCTACTCCGCCCGGGGTGGGCTCACGCCCGGGTGGAGGTCGGGGGACGCGAACCTCGCCTGGGCCCAGGCCGGCACCCAGGCGGACAAGGCCGCCGACGTGGTGGCGCTCCTGCTGAGCCTGATGCGGGACTTCCCGTTGGAGGCGCGCCTGCTGGAGCGGGTCCGGGCATCGACGATCGCGCGGCGGCGCACGGACCGCGTGGGCTTTCGGGCGGTGCCGGCGACCGTGGAGGACTGGGCCGGCAAGGGGATCCGCAGCGATCCGGTGCTGTGGCAGATCGAGGAACTGGCGGGCACCACGGACGAGATGGTGCGCGGGTACGCGGCCCTGGTCGCCAAGACGCCGATGACGGTGGCGGTGGTGGGGGATCGCGCGCAGGTGGATCTGGCGGCCCTGGCCCGGATCGCCCCGCTCACGGAGCTCACGCTGGACGAGATCACGGTCAGCTAGCGAGGTGACGCCGATGCACCGTCGCACGCTTCCCCGGCTGCTGCTGTACGCGTGTGTGCCGGCCCTGGTCCTCGTCCTGCTCGGCAACGCGGCGGCCTTCACCCTCGAGGAACTCGGCCTCATCGACACCCTGGTGCCGGGGGATCGCGCCCGGTTCGTGGAGCGGGAGCTGTTCGGGTTCTGGGCGCGCCACGGGGTCGGGGAGCGGGCCCGGACCACCCCCTACGCAGAGCTGAACCTGCCGCGCCTGGACGTGGCGCGAGACAAGGGCGATGTGGTGCGGGTGCTGTTGGTGGGGGGATCCTTCGCCCTGGGCACGCCCTACGGCGACGCCGGCGCGCCGGCGCCCTCGCCGCTGTCGCTGGCGTGGTGGCTCGAAGAGGTCCTGGAGGCCGGCGATCCGGGCACCGCCTACGAGGTGATCAACCTGGGCAGCAGCGCAGGCGACTCCCACCGGGTCCGCGCGGTCCTGGAGCAGGCCTGGTTCCTGGATCCGGACCTCGTGGTGGTGGCGAGCTGCAACAACGACCAGATGCCCACGCCGCGCTGGGGGCAGGCCTGGTTGCAGCGCCGCGCGGGTCTGCGGTGGCTGACCAGGGCGTGGCGGGGCCGTCCGGACCCCGGGGGCCAAGGCGCGCCGCAGACCTGGCCTGACCGGGCGGCGGTCCTGCGCCGCAACCTGGAGGCAATGGCGTCGGACGCTGCCGGTCGGGGCGTGCCGCTGGTGCTCGCGACCCTGCCCACGAACCTGCGGTACGGGCAGTTCGCCATGTCCCATCGCGACGACCCGGACCGGCTTGACGACGGCTGCCGCACCGCGGCCTACAACGTCCTGCGCACGGGGCAGGTCGGCGGTGCCCGCCCCAGCGGCTTCTCGACGCTGCGGGGGGCGGCGCGCGGCTGTCCCCACAGTGGGCTGCTCAGCGAGCTGCTGGGCCTGCAGGAGCTGGGTGGGGACGGCGATCCCATCGCGCGCGCCGCCATCGTCGAGCGCCTCGGGGACTGCATCAGCGCAGGGGTCGCGCTGCTGAACCGGGGCGAGGCGGAGCGGGCCCGTCAGCACCTGCAGGGCTGCGCCATGGACCCCGCGGTGCCCGACTTCGAGGGGGAGCGCCTGCGTTGGCTGGGGCTCGCGGCGTTCGAGGCCGGGACCATGGGCGAGGCCGAGGAGTCCCTGCGCCAGGCGGTGACCATGATCCCCCGGGCGTCCTGCGGCCCGGACCGACAGGGGGCGATCCTGGAGGTGGCGCAGAGGCAGTCCGGCGTCTTCCTCGCCGATCTTCACCAGCGTGCGCGCGCCCTGAGCCCCGCGGGGCTCCCCGGTCCGGAGCTGTTCCTGGATACGTGCCACCTGAACTGGCTCGGACAGGCCCACATGGCGGCGGAGCTGGCCCGGGCGGCGCGCGCGGCCGGAGTGGGGCAGGGGGCTCCCGACGATCTGGACGGGCTGTTCGCGTCGCGCGCCCGGCAGCTGGGGATCGTGCCGCCGACGGGGTCGCCC
>CALAGR010000018.1 GCA_937891735.1 uncultured Pseudomonadota bacterium
CGCCACGATCCAGCCTCGCTGCTCGGCGAGGCGGTGCAGATCGACAAGCTGGAGGCCGGGGTCCTGCTCGTCGGTGCTGACCCGCGCGTAGAGGCCGACTCGCCTGGCCGTGCTCACTGCGGTGTCCCGCCAGTGCCCGCTCCGGAGCCCTTCTGCCAGGACTCCCAGCCCATCGTCGAGAGCAGCCAGAGCGCCTGGATCGGCTCGACCCCGGCCCAGGCCGCGAGCTCGCGCATGCGCTCGTCGACCACGACCGGGATCCGCACTTCCCGAGTTGGAAGCCGAGGGACCTCCGAGGCGGGTCGCCCGGGTCCCCGCTTGCTCCGGCTCGTGGCAGTCGAGGACGGCTTCTTCTTCCGTGAGGCCTTCGTGGGCCGAGCGGGGCTGGCCGTCCGAGCAGCGACGGCGGTGGGGCCGCCAGTGCCCGCAGCCCCCGGCGCGGCGATCCAGTCGCCCTCGTCGTCCCCGCCGGCGACCGACGCAGCCCACAGCGGCCCATCGAGTCGCCCGAGCTGCGCCTCCGCCGCGGCCCGAAGGTCCGTGGGGTCAGTCCTCGTCGTCGTCATCGTCCCACCCGGGGATGAAGGTCTCGACCGCTCCTGAGCTGGGCGCGTCCGGCATCTCCCCCATCTCCCCCGCGTGGCTCCACGCGGCCTCTGCCAGCAGCTCGATCCCGTCGAGGTAGCCCTTGACGGCGCCGCGACGGGCGAGGCTCCATACCGATCGGCCCTGTGCGTGCGCCCCGGCGATGGCGCTGGACGGGGAGAGGGAGTGGGGGACGTAGCGCAGGGGGCGGCCCAGGGCCTCGCCGATGACGCCCACCTCCCGCTCCCAGGTCTTCCGTGCCATCTTCGCGCCCGTCCGCACGACGATGAGTTCGCAGTTCTCGGGGGCGGCGAGTAGCGCGGCGACGTTGTTCCGGGTGGAGTCGGCGTCGAAGACCGGCACGATCACCAGCGTCCCGGGCAGGCGCATCCCTCGGCGGGAGGGCGCGGTGTCCACGACGGCCAGGTCGATGGGGCCGATCCGCTCGGGGTGTCGGTACAGGACGTCGGCGGCCTGCGGTCCCCCCAGCCCGATCGCGACCACGACGCCATCGCCGCGATCAACGCGGGCCACGTCGGGGTCCCTCGGTCGGATTCCCAGGCGGGCGCGGGCGTCCTGCTGGGCGTCAGTGGCGAGGAGCCCGACGCGGAGGCCGGCGAAGGCGAGGCGTTCGGCCAGCGACACGGCGAGCGAGGTCTTCCAGACGCCGCCCTTCCAGGCGGTCAGGACGATGGTGGGGATCTTCGGCGTGTGCGCGGGTGGCGGGTCATCGCGAAGGGTGCGGGAAGTCAGGGGCTGGATCGTCATTGGTGGGCTCTCAGGTGCGTGTTGACGGGTCCGATGTCGGGGTTTGCCCGGCTCAATCCGGAATCTCCCCGGTCTGGCCCGGATTGTTGCCGGTTTCAACCCGGTACAAACCCGACCGTAACCGGGTTGCATGGGGGCGAATAGGGGGTATGTGTATCCTCCGTGTAGCTATTCCTACTTGGTGCCGCCCACGACCCTCGCACCTCGACCGCTGCCACGGCGGGAACACCGCTCGTGACACCCTCCAGGGCCTCCACCATCAGCTGCTCGGCGGCTGTCCTCGCTGTCTGCGCGGTGTCGCTCGGCCCCTCCCACACCACCTCGTCGTGGACGAGCAGCACGGGCCGGTAGCCGAAGGGGACGCCCAGCCGGGCCTCGGTGTGCTCGAGGACGTGGTGCAGGGCCTCGGCCTCGTGGGCCTGGATGATCCCAGCGAGCACGGCGGGCAGCCGGGGCCGGCCGGTCTCCGAGTCGAAGGCGCGGGGCGGCAGGGTGACGGTCTGTCGGTCCTCGCCGCCCCACCGGACTACGAAGTCCTCTCGGCCCTCCTGAGCCCGTCGCCAGCGGCACAGGGCCGGGAAGCTGGACTCCAGCCGGCGGATCAACCTGTGGGCTTCTGGGCGGGTCAGGTCGATGCCTCGTCCAGCGGCACCTTCCACGAGCGCGTCGGGGCCAGCGAGGTACAGGATGGCGAAGTTCAGCAGCTTGCCGAGAGACCGCGCCTCGGGGTGGCCGGGGGCGACCGCCTGGCCGATCTCCGCGTGGAGGTCTCGGCCGGGAGCGCAAGCCGCAGCTCCCGCCGGATCCCCGGAGAGGCCGAAGGCGATCCGCAGCTGCGACTGCGACCAATCCCCCACGACGAAGCCGCATCCCGGGGCCGGCACCACGGCAGCGCGGAGCTCGCCCTGCTTCGTGATCGACTGCAGGGGCGGTCGCCGGGCCGTGATCCGACCTGACCAGGTACCCATCGGGTACCAAGTCGCGCGCACCCGCTGCTCGGGGTCGAGCAGCGCCTGGCCGTGGATCTCCTCGGCGTAGGTGTTGAGGGCCTCCAGGCGATGCTGCGTGGCGGGGTCTGCCGAGTCCCTCATCGCTCGCCGCAGCTCGCGGACGGCGCCGATCCACAGCTCCGGGTCCACGCGGACGCCGCGCCCCTTGATCGCCTCGACCTCCTCGCGCCAGCGGCCCTCGTGGCAGCCCGGAGGGATAGGGAGGATAGAGGCCGGGTCCGATCCACCACCGCAACCCATTGAAATCATTGGGATGGGGGTATTGGAGGTATTGGAGGGATAGCCTCTACCAAGACCCACACGTACACGCGAAGAACCTCCATTTCCCCATATACGACCTTGGGCAATACCTCCCATACCTCCTATCCCTCCGGGTACTGGAATCATTGAGGTTTTCGTGAGGGATAGAGGTGAGGCCGTATCCCTCCCTATACCTCCGGCCTCGGGCGCGACCTCGGGGTCGGGCGCTGCGGGGCCGACCAGTTCAGGTCGATACCACCGCGTCTTCCCCCGCGACGTGCCCGTGCGGAGCAGCCATCCGCCGGCTGCTCGTCCCGTCAGCCCCTGCAGGACCCGGCCCATGGCGATGGCGCGGGCGCGGGGACTCAGGCCGCCGTTGACCTTCTTGTCGAGCAGCGGGAAGGAGACGGGGTCCAGCAGCGGGAGGACCGCGGAGGCAGGCAGCGGCTTCTTCCCTCGCCCGCCCTCGTCCAGCGGCCAGGCCACGAACAGGCGCTCCACCTCGTCAGACCCCGCCGACCGTGGCCGGGACGCCCGGGCCAGCCACGCATCCTCGGCCTTCGCCCCCCCGTAGTGGCAGACGATCCCCCCGACCACGTCGGACCAGCCGCCGAAGGACGACAGCGATCGCGGAGGCGCGGGGCGCCCCGCTGCGATCCAGTCCTCGATCATCTTGCAGACGACGGACGCGACGATCCGCCGGAAGCCCGGGCGCCGCACCCGCTCCAGCAGCTTCGGGGTCCGGTAGGGCCGGGCGACCAGATCGCGTGGCTCGAGGCGGATCAGGACGGTGCGGCGTGCCTGCTCGCCGTCCAAGCCGATCCCGTTGCCCGAGGCGACCCAGAGCATTCGTACGGGCACCTCGCGGACCGGCTCGCCGACGCTGCGGACGAAGGTCGACTCGTAGGCTGTCAGCAGCTGGTGCAGGAGCCCGCCGCCGAGCACGGTCCCGGTGCTGAGGTTGTCGAGCAGGATCATCTCGGGCTCCTGGGCGACGACGCCGACGAGCTGCCGCTCTCCCTCGGAGCCCCACTCCGACAGCTTCATCATCGGAGGCTGCCGACCGAGGGCCGCGTAGCCGGCGACCTGGGCGAGGAAGGTCTTGCCGGCGTCGCTGCCCTCGACCTCGCCGTCCGCCGCGGCCCCCTCGCCGCCGACGAGGTACAGCGGGGTGGGGCCGGCGACGGCGGGCCGGACGAAGGGCTGGATGAACATCGCCATCGCGTACCAGCGCGAGGACTCGTCCGCGAAGTTGAAGTCGAGCAGGAGATCCCACACGCGCTGTGCGACCGCGCTGCTCACCAGAGCGGTGTTCACCGGCGGGCAGGGCCAGTCGATGAACCACTCAGCTCCTGGGTCGTAGCCGGGGGCCGTGACGAGCCGACCGTTGGGCAGCAGGACCGGGTGGCGGGCGACCCCGCGCAGGACTGGCCAGTGACCCCTGGGCGGATGGTTGATCATGCGCCGAGCGGTCAGGTCGGGGAGCTCGGCGTAGCTGGCCGTCCGCTTCGTCCGGCGAAGAAACCTCATGTGCTGCTGCACGGCGGTGGCGAAGCGGATCGGCGTGACGGGCTTGATCCCCAGCGCGCCCGGCTCGACCAGGTGGCTGCCGTCCCCAGAGGCGAAGAAGGTGTGGGGCTGCGCAGCGATGAACTGCTCCCGGATCTGCTTGTAGGTCACATCGTGGGCTACGTCGGCACCGGGGAGGTCCACGTCGGGCAGGGTGGGAGCCTCACCGCCCAAGCGGCCCTCCGATCCGGTCTGAGAGGGCATGGAGGTCTCATCGTCGGTGCTCATGCTCGCTCCAGCACGTTCAAAGAGTCTTCGGGCTGGGCCGCTGCTCTCGCTTCCGCCGCTCCAGCCCATCCACCAGCTCCTCGGCGGACTCAGCAGGCGCCGGCGTCCCCGGTCCCTGGATCACCTCCGCGATCAGCCTGGCGAGGACGCGCAGGCCGGCGCTGTAGGGATCGGGCGCGGGGACAGGCACGAATCAGCCCTCGCTGGCCGGGGTACGTGCCCACAGCTCGTCGGGGGAGAGCCCCTGGAGCACGGCGCAGTCCAGCAGCTTGCGGCGGGTGCGGCGCGTCAGCGGCCGGTGGCCGTTGAGCAGGCGGTTGAAGTGGACGCGGGAGATCCCGACCTCGTCGGCCAGGGCCTCCTGGGACCAGCAGTGGTCCTCCAGCACACGTTCGATGACGTGGCGCTGGAGCCAGAAGAGAGTCTGTGGAGGCGAAGTATTCATCATGTATCTAGGGATACGACGAACGGCTTGACGAGCGCAATGGTGTTGTTGTAACTTCTGCGTATCGCACAACACGGAGG
>CALAGR010000019.1 GCA_937891735.1 uncultured Pseudomonadota bacterium
TGCGCTCGGGGCCCGGCAGGGACCCCGCGGTTCCGGCGACGGTCACCCCGTCCACCTGGAGCACGACGGTCTGTCCTGGGGCGGCGGGCACCCACGACGCGGTCCAGCCGCTGTGCAGGGCGCGTCGCGTCGCGGCCGGCACCGGAGCGACCGGGAGGCTCGGCGGGTCGGACGGGGAGCGCCGCAGCACGAGCACCCCATCGCTGCCGCCCACCAGCCGCACGACGTCCTCGCGGTTCGGAGCGGGGCTCAAGGCGGCAAGGAGCGACGGATCCTGTTGCGTGGTCCGCGGCGAGGGCAGGGCGGTGCTGGAGGCGAGTCGAAGCCGCAGGCTCGCCGTTGTCGGCGGCCGGGGGGGATCGCATCCCGCGGAGAGCGCCAGCACCGCGATGAACGCCAGACCCCTGCGCACGGCACCCCCGATCACGACGATGCGCGCGCTCCCAGGAGGGCTCGGCGCGATCCCCGGCCCGTCGATCCGGCTCTCAGCCGCAGTCGTACACGACCGTGATGTCGCGGAACCCGCTGTCGCCGCTGCAATCCGTGGCGGTCGCGCGCACGATGATCGTGTAGCTGTTCGTCGTGGCTGTGCAGCTGCCTGCCGGGCCGGGCACCGACAGGGTGCTCTCGAGCCCGAACTCCTCCGACAGTCCAGCGCCGCTCGGGCCGCTGACGATGGACCACTGCACCGAGAGCGGGTCCAGATCGGGGTCGCTGGTGCCGTTGGCGTTGATCGGCAGGCTCGCGCTGTCGCAGTTGGGGCAGTTCGTGCAGTTGCCGTAGGCGTCCGAGCTGCAGGTCGGAGAGGGGTTGTAGAAGTAGGCGTCGGGAGACACGACGACGATGGGCGCCGCGTTGACCTCCTTCTCGGACAGCTCCAGCTCCATGAACACCGGCGCCGAGTAGTCCTCGCCGTCGTTGACCACGAGCTGGAGCATGTACTCGCCCTCCACGTCCGCGTAGAAGCGCGGCTCCGCGGCCGTGGGGTCGTCGAAGGCCGCGTCGCCCACGAGGACCGACGAGCCCTGGGGCACCAGGAGGATGTCCCAGCTGTAGTACAGGGCGTCGCCCTCGGGGTCCGTCGAGGTGAGGGCGCTGACCTGGACGAAGCCGCAGCTGGCGGCCTGGATCACGGTGCCCGTGGCCACGGGGCCCTGGTTGGTGGAGCCGGCGGCGACGAACACGAAGTCGGGCTCGCTGGTGGCCAGGCCGTTGTCCACGACCAGGGCCAGGGTGAAGGTGCCCGGCGCGTCCGGGGTGAAGCACGGGGCCACCACGGTCGGATCGGACAGGGACCCGGAGGTCAGGCTGGAGCTCTCCGGTGTGGCCACCATCGTCCAAGCGTACCCGATCTCGAGCCCGCCCGGATCCCAGGACGCCGAGCCATCCACGCAGACCTCGCTGCCCTCCAGGGACGCCTGGTTGTTGCCGGCGTCGGCGATGGGCAGCTGCAGCGTGGACTCCACCTCGAAGATGACGTAGTCCTTGTCGGACACGGCGCCGCTCGGGTCTTCGACGTACAGCGCGAAGATGAACACCCCCTCCATGTCGGGCACCACGGCGGTGATCCCGGCGTTGCGGGTGTCGTTGACGGCGAAGGGGTTGTCGGTGACCTCGGGCAGCAGGGAGCTGCCCTCCGGGGCCTGGTCAACCGTCCAGTGAAAGACGATCTCGTCGCCGTCGGGGTCGTACGACGTGGTCCCGTTCAGCGGCAGGTTGACGCCCAGGGGCGCCTGCCCGTCAGCGCCGGCGCGGGCCACCGGGTTGGTGTTGTTGAGGTTGAGGGTGCCCCCCACGTTCGTGAGGGTGGGCGCGGCGCACCGCGCCAGGAGGGGCAGCGCCAGAAGCATGGATGCCCCGAGGAGGAGCTTGCCGTGCCGGGCGGGAGAGGCGGTGGACATCAAGGCCTAGCCGTTGCAGTTGAATGTGAGGGTGATCTCGTCTTCGTCCGCGGCGCGGCAGTCGAACACGGTCAACTTCAGGGTCACGACGTTGGTGGTCGTGTTGTTGCAGGTCGCGGCCTGGTCCGGGACGGTCACCTCGACCACCGGGCCCTGATCCCCGAGGAGCGAGCCGTTGCCGCTCTGCACGATCCACTGGTAGTTGATGCGGTCCAGATCCGGGTCGTAGGCGCTCGCCTCGACGACGAAGGAGCGGGAGCCGCAGGGGCTGCAGGAGCAGCCTGTGTAGGCGCCGCTGGTGCAGTTGGCGGAGCTGTTGATGACGACGTTCTCGCCCGTCTGGGCCACTGGGGCCTGGTTCGGCAGCGGGGACACCGCCCGGACCGCCACGTAGCTGGGGTCGGACTGCAGCTCGCCGTCGCTGACCAGCAGCTGCAGGGTGTACACGCCCGGGACGTCCCAGTTGAAGCTGGGGGTCGCCGTGTACCGGCCCTCGATGAAGGCGTTCGTCATGGACGAGCCCGAGGGCACGGCCGTGAAGCTCCACTCGTAGATGAGCGAGGCGGACTCGAGGTCGAAGGACGCCGTGCCGTCCAGGGTCACCTCGCTCGGGGAGCAGGGCGTCAGCAGGATGGACTGTCCGGCGTCCGCCACCGGTTGACCGTTGCCGTTGGAGGCGAGCACGGTCACGTACTGGGGATCGGAGGTGCAGATACCGTCCGTCGCCTTGAGCTGCAGGATGTAGGTGCCCGGCACATCCGGGATGATCTGCGGCTGGGCCGTGCCCTGGCTGTAGATGTCGGCGTCTGTCAGGTCCGAGCCGCTCGGGACCAGCGAGAAGTGCCAGAGCCACTGCAGGGGCTGGGGCAGGCCGTCGTCGGTCAGGTCGGGATCCGATGTGCCGGTGCCGTCCAGGGTGATGGGCACGCCCGTCAGCGCCACGACGTCGCTGCCCGCGTCCGCCGTGGGGCAGATGTTGGAGCTGCCCACCGTGATCACGATGTGGTCCAGGTCCGACACACGCACCCCGTCGGAGACCTGCAGCGTGACCCCGTACAGACCCACCAGATCCGGCGTGAACTGCACGCTCGTGGTCTCCGGGGTGGCGGGGTCGCCGACGTAGGCGTCGTCGTCGTCACCGTCCATGGGGGTGCCCGCGATGACCAGCGACCCGTCTACCAGCACCGAGCCGAAGGGCTTGGAGTCCAGCTCCCAGAAGTACGTCAGGCTGAGCCCGGCGTCGGTGGCCGCGGGGTCGATCCAGCTCTCGGCGCCGTCCAGGACCACCGTCCCGCCGAGCTCGATGTTCGCCGCCTCACCGAGGTCGGTGATGACGGCGAGGGGAGCCTCAGGGGTTGTCAGAGGCGCCGGCCCCTCCACGCACCGCGCGAACACGAGCGGGGAGGCGAGCAACAGGGCTCCTCCGAGTACCTGGATCCGGTTCACCGAAGCCGCCATCGATCATCTCCATCTGCGGGTTGCCGGCGCGGGCTGGGCGCGCGCGCGGCGCACTGCACCGACTTGTTAGCACAAGGGACATGTGCCTCGCTATCGCGCTGGTTCCCGATGCGCCCCTTGCACATCCGCCGACCGTCCGCAAAATAGCAGCGCTGCGCCACCCCGCCTTCGGGCATGAGAGGACCCCTTCGTTGCTGGACTTCCTCCAAGGACCGCTGGACTACGTCCAGGGACTGTTCGATCCCGCCACGCGGGAACGCCGTGCGTTCGCGAAGCTCGTGGGCAAGCTGGTCTCCAAGAACTACCAGCATGAAGACCGCATGCTGGCGATCGAGACGCTGTCCGAGATGGACACGCCCGAGGCCACGGCCGCGCTCTTCCGCCGCTGGGACATGAGCGCGGACAAGGACCGCGAGGACCGGACGGAGAAGGAGTACCTGGCCAAGGTGCTCGAGGCGAAGGGTGAGCGCATGCTCCCCATGCTCCGCAAGCA
The DNA here is from genome assembly GCA_937891735.1 of uncultured Pseudomonadota bacterium. GTDB lineage: Bacteria > Myxococcota_A > UBA796 > UBA9615 > UBA9615 > JAGSHC01. Next base: position 3,853 of record CALAGR010000019.1, read on the forward strand.
CCTGGACCGGTCCCTGAACGTGACGTTGCCCCTGCAGGTGATGCGTCGGGTGTGCGACGAGTACGAGGTGGTGACCGAGATCCTGCGCGTGCTGGCGACCGAGAGCGCGCGCCTCGCCAGCTTCAAGCCCGAAAAGAAGGTGCACCTCATTCGGGCCCTGCGGGACCAGGACGACGAGCGCAGCTGCGACGCCGTCGTGCCGATGCTGTGTGACTTCGATGAGACGGTGCGCTACGAGGCCGCGGGCCTGATCGGCGCAAAGGGCGACGCCAGCTACGTGGGGCCCCTGGTGGACCGGCTCGTGTCCGAAGAGGAGGACAGCGCGCGCGTGAGGGCAGCGATCCTCGACGTGCTGGTGGCCAACGGCTGGCGGGTGTCCGACCACAAAGACCGCCTTACCGGGCACCTGGGTGACTACGTCATCGGCCACGCCGGGGCGCTCCAGAAGAAGCCCTGATCCGGCTCAGGCCGCGGTCCACCCGTCGAGCCACCAGCGGGCCACCTGCAGTCCCAGCTTCGCCCGCGGGATCAGGGTGCCCTGGCGACCTGCGCGGATCGCCTGCCGCGCGAGGTAGCGGGGGCGCAGATAGAAGCCCCCGTACAGCGTGCGCAGGGTGCGGGCGAGGTCGTCCTCGGTCCACCCGGGCGGGACCAGCGTGGCCCGGCGCGCCTCGCTGTCCACGGGATTGAGCACGCTCGTCTCCCGAAACCAGCCCTCCGCGACCGCCTGGTCGTACAGCTCGGTGCCCGGAAAGGGCGACAGCGTCGAGAACTGGATGAAGTCCAGGCGGGAGTCCACCGCGAAGCGCAGGGTCTCCAGGCTGGTGGTGGGCGTCTCGCCCGGGATGCCGACGAGCACGTAGGCGACGGTCTCGATGCCCGCGTCGCGGCAGGCCGAGATGGCGGAGTGCATGCCCTGCACTGTCTGGTCCTTCTTCAGCAGATCCAGGGACTCCTGGTTTCCGGACTCCACCCCGAACGCGATGGTGCGGCAGCCGGCCCGGGCCATCAGTCGGGCGAGCTCCGGGTCCAGCCCGTCCACCCGGGCTTCGCACTTCCAGTCCAGCTCCAGGCGCCGGCGCAGGATCTCCTCGCAGATGGCGACCACGCGCTTTCGTCGCAGGGTGAAGTTGTCATCGAAGATGCACACGTAGCGCAGGCCGTAGCGGGCCTTGATCTCGACCAGCTCGTCCACCACCTCCTCGGCCCGCCGGGCGCGCCACGGGCTGCCGGACACGGTCTTGTCGCAGAACGTGCACCGGAACGGGCAGCCGCGGCTGCTGATGAGCGTCGTGAAGCCCGGCGCCGTCTGAAAGAGGTAGCGGTAGCGATCATGGGGCACGAGGTGGCGCGCCGGCCACGCCAGGGCCGACAGATCCTTGGGCACCGGGGCGTCGCAGAACGGCTGCCCGCGCACCATCACCCCCGGTGGAGGGGGGC
>CALAGR010000020.1 GCA_937891735.1 uncultured Pseudomonadota bacterium
GAGATCTTGTCGATCTCGTCGATGTAGATGATGCCCTTCTGGCACCGCTCCACGTTGTAGTCCGCCGCCTGGAACAGGCTCAGGATGATGTTCTCGACGTCCTCACCGACGTACCCGGCCTCGGTCAGGGAGGTCGCGTCCGCGATCGTGAAGGGCACGTTGAGGAACTTGGCGAGGGTCTGGGCCAGCAGCGTCTTGCCCGTGCCGGTGGGCCCGAGCAGCAGGATGTTGGACTTCTGGAGCTCCACCTCGTCGTGGCCCTGACGGGCCTCGATCCGCTTGTAGTGGTTGTAGACCGCCACGGACAGCACGCGCTTCGCCGACTCCTGGCCGATCACGTACTCGTCGAGGTGCTTCTTGATCTCCTGGGGCTTCGGGATCGAGCCCTTGCTGGAGTAGTAGTCCTCGCGGTCGTACTCCTCGGCGATGATGTCGTTGCAGAGCTCGATGCACTCGTCGCAGATGTAGACCGTCGGGCCAGCGATCAGCTTCCGCACCTCCTTCTGCGACTTCCCGCAGAAGGAGCAGCACAGGTTGCTGCTGTCGGAGCCTCGCTTGGGCACTAGGCGGTCTCCTTCTTGTTCACGATCTGATCGATCAGACCGTACTCCAGCGCTTCGGCCGAGGTCATGAAGTAATCACGCTCGCAGTCGTTCGCCACCCGCTCGTACGACTGGCCGGAGTGCGTCACCAGCATGTCGGTCAGCAGCTTGCGGAGACGCAGGATCTCCCGCGCGTGGATCTCGATGTCCGTGGCCTGACCCCGAACTCCACCCAGAGGCTGGTGGATCAGGATGCTGGAGTGGGGCAGCGCAGACCGCATTCCGGGCTCGCCGCCGGCCAGCAGGACCGCCCCCATGCTCATCGCCCGACCGGCACACAGCGTCGCCACGGGCGCGTTGATGTACTGCATCGTGTCGTAGATCGCGAGCCCTGCGGTCACGTCTCCGCCGGGGCTGTTGATGTACATGTGGATGGGCTTCTCGGGGTCCTCGGACTCCAGGAACAGGAGCTGCGCCATGATCACGTTGGCCACGTCGGCCGTGACCTCGGTCCCCAGGAACACGATCCGGTCCATCAGCAGACGCGACCAGACGTCGAGGTGCCTTTCGCCCCGGTGCGTCTGCTCGTAGACGTGCGGAAGGGGGAACAGGGCGCGGGGCGGGTCAAAGCTGTGCATCGAGAGTCCTGTCTGAAGACCACCTGTCACCGACCGATACGGCTCGGGGGCAGGCGGCCGGCACTAGTCTAGACCGCCCCCCCCGGTTCGCCAGCGGCGGGGTCACGAATGGGGACGGCTACGCGTCGCCGTCAGGGGCGATGTCAGTCGAGTCCGCCGCATCCGCGTCTGCGGCCGGCTCCTCCACCTGGGCAGCCTCGGCCGGCGCGTCCCCGTCCTCCTGGACAGGCTCGTCGGCCTCGTCGATGTCATCCGGGTCGTTGGTGCCCCACGCGATGTCGATCACGTTGGCGCGCTCGAGGATCGCGTCCATCGCCTTGTCCTCGCGCAGACGGCCCTTGAGCTCGTCCATGCCGTGGTTCTTGGCGAGCAGGCCCTTGACGGCCGCGGGCTGCTGGCCGACCTGCTCGGCGATCTCCGCGATCTTCTCGTCGAGGTCCGCGTCCGTGACCTCCAGCTCCGTCGCGTCCGCCACCGCGTCCAGGATCAAGCTGCGGCGCACGGCGAAGCGGGCCTGCTTGAGCACCTGGTTCTGGGTGTCCTCCGGGAGGTCCTCGACGCGCATGCGCGGGGCGCGAATGCCCTGCTGCATCATCTGCTGGTAGCTCTGGTCCAGGATCGCCTGGCTCTCGGCGCGGACGAGGCCGTCCGGCACGTCGAACTGGTTGGCGTCGATGAGCGCCTTGATCGCCCGGCCCGCGGCGCGGGCGCGGGACTGATCGGACCGGTGCTCGCCCAGCTTGAACTGCGCATCCGCCCGCAGCAGGTCCAGGCTGTCGAAGCCCAGATCCTTGGCGAAGTCGTCATCGAGCTCCGGCAGCTTCGAGAACTTGATCTCGCCGACCTTGAGGTTCAGCTTCGCCGCGACCCCGTTCCAGTCCGCGTGCAGCAGCCCCTCGGGGACGGCCTCCACGTCCAGGGTCATGTCGGCGCCGGTGGTCAGGCCGCCCACCTTGTCGCTCATGAAGTCCGCGATGGGCACGCCCATGGTCTGGCCGACCAGCACCATCAGGCTCTCGAAGACCGAGTCCTCCTTGCCCTCTGAGGAGAAGGTGGCATCCACGAGCACGTAGTCCCCGTCACCGGCGGCGTGATCTTCGCCCGCGACCTCGACGGTGGCGTGGCGCGCGCGCTGGGCGTCGAGCTCGCCGTCGATGTCCTCATCGGGCACCTCGACGGCCTCCCACTCGACGTCCAGGCCTTCCCAGCCCACGACCTCGATGGTCGGCTTGACCTCCACGGTCACGCTGAACTGGTACTCGCTGCCCTTGTGCAGGTTGCCCTTCTCGACGACGGGCTGGCTGACCGGGAAGAGATCGTGCTCCTTGACCGCGTTGTCGAAGGCCTCGGAGATCAGCTGACCGCCGACCTCGCCCTCGATGTGCCGCCCGAAGCGCTGCTCGAGGATCCGACGGGGGACCTTGCCCTGCCGGAAGCCCTTCATCTTCACGTCCTTGCGGAGGTTCGCGTACGCCTCGTCGAGCGCCTCGTCCACCGCCGTGGGCGGCAGGGTGAAGGACATCTTCTTCTGGACGGGCGAGAGGTCGTCGATCTGGATCTGCATGGTCATGAGCCTCGGCTGGGCGCAGTTTGTGGTGGCAGTCGGCGGGTCGAGACAGCGGCTGGTGCGAGAAGAGGGACTCGAACCCTCACGGGCGTTGCCCACTGGAACCTAAATCCAGCGCGTCTGCCAATTCCGCCATTCTCGCCCGTCAGCTGTCGCGAGTTGCTGAACGAACAAAGCGCCGACAGGACCTGGGAGGGTCTTGCCGACGCTAAGGAGAGATGGTGAGCCCACCAGGAATCGAACCTGGAACCTACGGATTAAGAGTCCGTTGCTCTGCCAGTTGAGCTATAGGCCCGTATTACCTTTTCAACTTCCTCAGCCCCGCGGTTGGTACGCCCAGCAGGATTCGAACCTGCGACCTACGGGTTCGAAGCCCGGTACTCTATCCAGCTGAGCTATGGGCGCGCAGCTACGGGTGCGGGACCGTACCGACGCGGTCGTCAGGTGTCAACACCTTCATCACCGCGTCGGCAGGCCGCATCATCTGGGGTGGATGAGGGGACTCGAACCCCCGACCCTCGGGATCACAACCCGATGCTCTAACCAACTGAGCCACACCCACCACATGCTGTTTCAAAGACCGTCGGCTCGATGCGCTGGCACGCCAGGCAGGGCTCGAACCTGCGACCTGCGGATTAGAAGTCCGCTGCTCTGTCCAGCTGAGCTACTGGCGCCCAATCAGTCATCGGGACCAGCGCGGCACTGGTCGGGGTGAGAGGATTCGAACCTCCGACACCCGGCTCCCAAAGCCGGTGCGCTACCAGACTGCGCTACACCCCGCAAACCGTTCACGCCGGGGCCAGGAGGGCCTCGGCATCCCGCGAGCGGCGACCAGATATACCGACCGTCTTCGGGGCGTGCAAGAGGATCAGGTGGAGAGGATGTCGTCGAGCAGTGGCAGCAGCCCCTTCAAGGCCTCGCCTCGATGGGAGATCGCGTTCTTCTCCGCGGGTTGCAGCTCGGCCATGGTCCGACCGCCGAAGGCGCCCGCGACGAGGAAGTAGGGGTCGTACCCGAAGCCGTTGTCGCCCCGCGGCGCGTGCCCGATCCGCCCCTCACAGGCGCCGTCCGCGTACCGGGCGACCCCATCGGGCCGCACGACGGCCAGCGAACAGCGGTACCGCGCGGTCCGTCGCTCGTCGGGGACCCCCGCCAGCTCCTGCAGCATCCTGGCGTTGTTGGCGGCGTCCGCCCCGTCCCCGTCCACGCCGGCGTACCGCGCGGACCAGACACCGGGCCGCCCCTCCAGGGCGTCGATCTCGATCCCCGAGTCGTCGGCGATGGCGATGCGCCCGCTGAAGAGGGCGAGCTGCCGCGCCTTCTTGTCCGCGTTCGCCCGGAACGTCACGCCGTCCTCGATCACCTCCGGCGCGCCGGGGATGTCGGCCAGGGTCACCAGCGTGTACCGGGTACCCTCGAACATCTGCCGGAACTCGCGGAGCTTGTGGCGGTTGCCCGTCGCGACCAGGACCTCGACCATCAGCGCCTCCCGTGCCGGCTCAGACGAACTCGATGTCGCCGGGCAGCGACGAGAAGTCCACGCCCGGCAGCGCTGCCTGCTGGAGCGCGCGCAGCTCGAGGCAGCCACACATGGCCAGATCCGTCAGCCGATCCATGGTGGCGCGCGAGAACGGCGCCTTCTCGCCGGTGCCCTGCACCTCGATGAGGCCGCCGCCACCGGTGATGACGAAGTTCATGTCCACGTCCGCCGTCGAGTCCTCGACGTAGGGCAGATCGAGCACCGACGCCCCCCTCACCACCCCGGCCGACACCGCCGCGACGCTGTCCCGCAGCGGCATCTTCTTGAGCAGGCCCTCGTCCATCAAGCGCTGGCAAGCCAGGGCCAGGGCCACGAAGCCCCCCGTGATGGACGCGGTGCGCGTGCCGCCGTCGGCCTGGATCACGTCGCAGTCCACCCAGATCGCTCGCGAACCCAGGGCGGTCATGTCGGTGGCCATCCGCAGGGCGCGTCCGATCAGGCGCTGGATCTCCATCGTGCGGCCCCCCGGCCGGCCCCGCTGGACCTCCCGGGGGTTTCGCGTGGGGGTCGAGCCCGGGAGCATCGAATACTCCGCGGTGACCCAGCCCTTGCCCGAGGACTGCCGCCAGCGCGGCACCTTCTCCTCGACCATCGCGGTGCACAGGACGCGGGTCTTGCCGAACTCCACCAGGGCCGAGCCGTGGGCGAAGTCGAGGTATCCAGGGGTGATCCGCACGGTGCGGAGCTCATCGGGTCGTCGTCCGTCAGGTCGCATGGCCGCGCATTGAACAGACGCGGGGGCCGGGCCGCAAGGGGCACCTACAGAGCGGAGTCGTCGTCGTCCCCCTGGACCGGGAGGGTGCAGTTGAGCCACTCGTTCAGGACCGCCATCTCATCGAGGCTCGGCACCCGGCCCATGGGGGGCATGTTGTAGGTCGACACCCGAAACCAGGTCGCGCCGTTCCGGGACACGGCCGACTCCATGTCGTCGTAGTCCAGCCCCTCGGGGGCGCCGTGGCGCGCGTCGCCCGTCAGCCCGGACCAGTGGCAGTGGCTGCAGTACGTCGCGAAGATCGTCGGCACCATCGTGTCGTCGAAATACCCCTGGCTGATGACCTCGGAGCGGCGGGCCGGCGGACAGCCCTCGTCGGAGCCGTCCACGATGCCGGGCACGGCGGGCTCGCACGCAGACACGGCCATCAGGCCCAGGGCGAGCAGCCCGGTGAGGGCGGGGAGGGCGCAGCCGGGGAAGGTGCGCATCAGAGGGTGTTGATCACGATGGCGGCGCTGAACACGAGGGCCGCGGTCGTGATGCCCACCGCGGTGTGGGTCACGGCCAGCCCGGTCCAGGCCTTGTTGTCCGCGGCGTTGGCCATCAGCGCGCCCGACACGAGCATCGCCGCCATCCCGATGCCGTGGCCCACGCTCAGAGCGACGTGCACCTTGCCGGAGTCGGTCTTGTGCTTCGCCCCTTCCGCGCGCTGGATGTTCGCCTTGTAGGCCGGGGGCATGGTCCACGCCGTCAGGCCCGCCGCGAAGTAGGTGCCGAGCGCGGCCCCCACCAGCACCCGATGCGAGCCCAGGGACGGCTTGAGGCGGCTGTAGATGGGGTCGCCCTGGTCCAGGGCCACGAGGTTGACGACCCCGAAGACCTCCGCCGCCACGATCAGGCCGGTGGTCGCAAACGAGAGGACCTGATGGACCTCGACCATGCTCCGACGCACCTTCAGCCGCGCCTGCAGCGCCTTGCGCTCGTCGATGGTCAGGTCCTCCATCGACTGGTCCCGCCGAGCCACGTCGCTGTCCACAGCCGGGGAGAAGTCCCCCGCGAAGCGCAGGCTGAAGCGGCTGGCGTCCAGGGCCGGCAGCTCCATCGGGGCGGCCGCCGCCGGGACCGACACGGCGACGCAGAGGAGCGCCGCGAGACCGGCGAGGCTGGCGCGGATCACGGGGCCTCCTCGGGGGTCGGCTCCGCGTCGGCGGCCGGATCGGGCCCCACATCCAGCGCCGGAGTCGCGGCGGGGGCCGCCGCGGCGGCCTCGAGCAGGGCGGGATCTGGCCGCGTCGTGACCTTGACGACGATGGGCAGCTCGTTCTCGATGGGGACGAACACCAGCGTCGGACGCTCGATCCCATAGTCCTCGAGCAGGATCGTGAACTGCGCGCCGATGGTGAGCTCGGCCTGGCCCCCCACCGTCAGCTCGATGGGCACCTGCAGCTGCCGCGTCACGCCGTGCACCGTCAGGGGCCCCGTGGCCACGCCCGAGTGCACGCCCGGGACCAGCGGCCCCGCCAGGCCCGTGACCTTGTCCACCGACCACTCGATGGACGGATATACGAACGCCTCCATCGTCTCGACCATGTGGGAGTCACGGCGCACGTTGTCCGAGCTGAAGTGATCGACCTTGATCGAGAACCGCGCCGTGGTGGCCTCGAGCGCCCGTGGATCCAGGCTGATCGTCCCATGGCCGCCGTCCGGCGTGAGGAACGAGTCGTACTCCTTGGCGGGATGGGAGATGTGAAAGCTCACATCGACGGCGCGGGTGGGGATCTCGACGGCCGCCGCCGACCCGCTGAGCGCCAGCGACAGGAGCGCGGCGAGAACGGGGGCGCAGCGTGGGGTCTTCATGGCCGTCTCCGGTGGGGGCGTCCGCCGCGAAAGCGGGGGTGATCGAAACATGCGGCCGGCGAGCCAGTCAATCTACCGACACGGCAGCCCCGCGTTTCACCGCTCGCCGCTGGGAGGGGGTCCCTCCACTGGACGGCCCCCCCCCCTCCCTGATAAGACGGGCCCGCCGCGCGCTTGCGGTCACCCGGCCACGAACCGACTTCAGGAGCCCTTGATGGTTCGCAAGCTCGCACCCGTCCTCACTGCGGTCCTCGTCATCGTCTCCCTGGGCGGCTGCACCGATGACTCGACCCGCAAGATCAACTGCGACCTCGACTCAAGCAGTCTGCAGGGCCAGTGGGTCTCCCTGAAGGGCGGCGGCGAAGGCGCCGACGTGCCCGACAAGTTCGCCCGGGTCGAGTTCCTCGAGATCGACGGCAAGAAGAAGGCGATCTACACCGCCGGCGCCCTGGGCAAGGGCAACCCCGCCACGAACAAGTACACCTACGACTTCATCGAGATCACGAACCTCGGCGAGGCGAAGTACGTCTCGGACACGATGGCCGCGGCGGGCCGCAGCAAGCAGCGCATCGACCGGCTGAAGAAGGACAACCGGCGCCTCGACCTCAAGTTCGAAGGCCGGATCTACGTCAGCGTCAACCGCAAGACCTGCTCGCTCACCATCAAGGACATGTACGCCACCTGGGTCCGCGGCGAAGAGATCGAGGACAGCAATCCGTCGGGCGTGCGCACCTACATCCTGAACGACTTCAAGAACGACGCGCGGACCGAGGAGTTCTCGATGGTCCACTGCGACGATCCGGGCGCGCTGTTCTTCTTCGGCAAGAAGGAGATCGACCTCAAGACGGACCAGGCCCTCAACAGCCACGAGGGCATCTATGCCCTGGAGCCCGTCTTCCTGCACTTCATCCCCGAGCTTCCCGAAGAGCGCGGCGACGACGCCGAGGCGCTCAGCAAGGCCCTCATCAAGCGCGGTCTGGTGGCCGAAGAGGGCTGCACCTACGACCTCGAGCTGTGGCTGCGCGACACGCGGGTACCCGACGCGCAGGCAGTGCCCATCACCGCCGGCGAGGACGGACGCATCGCCTGGGTGTACGAGTACCAGTTCGACAAGAGCTCGGCCGACGGCCTCTTCATCGAGATGCATCGCTACAAGACCTGCGGCGGAAAGCGCCAGCTGCTGTCGAACGCGTGCAACGTCGCGTGGCCGAACCGCAGCAAGGCCGAGTACGCCGAAGAGGAGCGCAAGGCCAAGGAAGCCGAAGAGGCCGACAAGGGCTCCGAGGGCTCCGAGGGCGACGCTCCCGAGTAGGCGCCGCGAGAACATCCAGCCAGAACGACAAAGGCCGCCCTCGGGCGGCCTTTGTGCTTGGGGCGCAGCGCGCGTCGCCGCGGGCGACTCAGTCCTTGAAGATCTCGGCGAACCGCGCCTCGACCTCCGCCTCCGTCTGCCCACCGCCGATGGCGAGCTCCTTGAGGAGCAACCCCTTCGCCATGTCGAACATCTTGCGCTCGCCGAAGGACAGGGCCTTGTCGCCCTTGAGCACGAACAGATCGCGCAGGACGCGGGCCACTTCGTAGGGCGATCCAGTCTTGATCTTCGCCATGTACTCGCGGTACCGCCGGTTCCAGGTCTGCTTGTCCAGCGCCACGTCCCGCTCGAGCAGCACGTCGTAGATCTCGGCGACCTGCGCCGGACTGATCAGGTTCCGCATCCCGATCGCGTCCGCGTTCGAGGTGGGTACCATGATCGTCATGCCGTTCTCGAGGATCTTCAGGACATAGAACGTCTGACGAGAGCCCGCGATGTCGCGTGTCTCGACACCTTCCACGACGCCGACGCCGTGACCGGGGTAGACCGCCATGTCTCCGACCTTGAAAGCCATGTCTCTCCTCGGAACCCTGGGTCCCCCTCCGGGGCACGCATCAGGGCGAGGAAGTCTAACACAACGCGGGGCCCGGTGACCCCTGCCGCAGCCCGACGAACGCTGGCCCGCTCGGTCCTCGTGGACGCCTTGCTCGTCTATCTCCTGGGGGCTGGGGTGGCCGCACTGGGCGGTGCGCTGGCGCTCCTGTCCCGCCCCGAGGCGACCGCCGCAGGGCTGGCGTTCGCGCTGGCGACGATGCTCGCGTCGGTGGGGACCTCGATGACCGCCCTGGGCCTCGCCGCTCCGCCCGTGGCGGCGTTCGTGACCCGACGCCGACTCGAACGGTCCGGAGCGGGCGCCGGGCTCGCCCAGCTCGGTGTCGGTGAACGCGATCTGGTGCGCGCGGTCCTGCCCACCCTCGCGCTCCTCGGGCTGCTGGGAGGCGCGCTGGTGTGGTGCGCCGAGCCGCCTGCGTGGGCCGCCATTCATGGGCTCAAGGGCTCTCCAGCGGCCACTGCGGCGCTGCTCGGCCGGCTCGCGGCGGGGGAGACGCTCCCGGCGGCGGGGGGCGAGCTCGTGCTGGCCTCACCCGCTGGTGGGGTGCAGGTGTGGAGCCGCGCGGGGTGGACCGCGTCGGCGACCTCGGCGCGCCCCGCAGGCCCGGGCTGGGTGCTCGAAGGGCTCACTGTCGAGACGGCTGCCGGCCTGTGGAGCGCTCGCCAGGTCCGACTTCGGCAGACGGACGCGCCCAAGGCCCACGCGAGCCCCCTGACCCAGGGGCCTGGGGCGCTGTGGCAGGCCGCCGCTCCGAGGGCGCGGCTGGTGCTGCATCGCCGCCTCTCGCTGCCCCTCCTCGGCCTCGCCCTGGGGCTGATCGGGTGGCTCGTCGGCGGGGGCCCCCGCGGGCTCGGGTCAAGCACGCGGCTGGTGGCCCTGGTCCTCGGATCCGTGCTCGCCGTTCGGGGCGCCGATCTGGCCGCCGCCCAGGGGCTCGTCGGCGGCGCCGCGG
>CALAGR010000021.1 GCA_937891735.1 uncultured Pseudomonadota bacterium
GCGCGCAGCTGGCTCGATCCCGACGACGCCACGCGCCGGGAGGCCATCGAGCGGCTGCCCGCCGAGCTGGGGTGCACCCCTGAGATGGTGGCGTGGGGGATCGAGGCCGCGTTCGAGGCGGTGACCCCCGAAGCGCTGAGGCGCTGGTGGGACCGCGAGGGGGCGGCGAGTCAGGCGCCTCCTGGGCTCTCGGCCCACATCCACGCCAGCAACGTGTTCGTGGCGGGGCTGCCGCCGGTGCTCGCCTCGGTGCTCGCCGGCGTGCCCGCCCTCATCAAGGCCCCGAGCGAGCACCCGACCTTCGCGGCCCTGTTCGCGCGCTCCGTGGCCGAGCACGCTCCCGAGCTCGGTCCATGCGTGGGCGCGGCGGCCTGGGGGCGGCACGATCAGCACACCACCCAGGCGCTCCTGCGCGCCGCGGACGTCGCGTTCGTGTTCGGGGACGACGCCTCGGTGGCCCAGGTCCGGGCCCTGGCGCCGGACGGGCTGCGGGTGCTCGGCTTCGGACACCGCGTCTCCGTGGCGGTGATCCCAGCGGCCACGCCGATCACGGACCTGCTGCTGGACGCGCTGGCGCTGGACGCCCTGGCCTGGGATGGAGCCGGCTGCCTCACGCCCCGCTGGATCCTGGTGGAGGGTGACCTGGCCCGCGCCGTGGCCTTCGCCCGGGGTGCGGCGGAGCGGGCGCCGGCCGTCGCGGCCGCCCTGCCGGCGATCCCCCTTGCGGCGGCCGAAGGGGCCGCGCGGGCGCAGTACCTGGGGCTCGCAGGCTTCGCGGGCTTCGTCGCCCATGGGCCGGGCTGGGTCGTCTCGGCGCAGCCGGCGCTCGATCCGGCGCCCCCTCCCAGGACCCTGTGCTTCGTGCCCGTGCCTGGCCTCTCGGCGGTGTCCGGCGTCCTGGCCCCCCTCGGGCCGGCGCTGCAAGGGGTTGCGCTGGGGGGAGGTCCGGACCCAGACTCCGACGTCCCGGGGCCCCACGGCCTGCCGGTTCCGGGGCCCCTGCTCCCGTTGCACGCTCTCGGGCTCTCGCTGCTGACCCGTCCCGGGCGGCTGCAACGCCCTCCATTGGACTGGAACCACGACGATGTCCGCATCCTCGCCGCCCTCCGCTGATCTGCACGCGCGCTCCCTGGAGTCGCTCGACTGGTCCCGTGTGCTGGAGTACCTCGCCGAGCTCTGCGCCACCTCGACGGGGGCGGAGCTGTGCCTCGGGCTGGAGTTCCTGGACTCCCCGGCCAAGGCCCGCCGCCGCCTCAGGGAGGTGGGCGAGATGATGGGCCTGATGTCCAACGGCATCGCGCCCTCGGTGGGTGGGATCCAGGAGATCCGCCCGCACCTGACGGCGGCCGGCAAGGGGGCCACCCTCGACGGTCCGAGCCTGCTGGAGGTGGCGCACACCCTGGAGGGCTTCGCGCGGCTGCAGGACGGCCTGCGGGATCGGGCGGAGGCCGCGCCGGCGGTGTGGGCCCTGGGCCAGGAGCTGCATCCGCTCCCGGATCTGGCGGCGTGGCTGCTCAGCTCCTTCGACTCCCGGGGCGAGCTGTCCACCTCCACCTACCCGCAGCTGCAGCAGCTGCGCTCCCGCAAGGCCCGGCTGCACGGCCAGATCCGCGAGACGATCGACACGCTGAAGACCGAGGACCGCTTCACCGACGCGCTGATGGACGACTACAGCACGCTGCGCAACGACCGCTACGTGCTGCCGGTCAAGGCGTCGAGCAAGCGCGCGGGCCTGGGCATCGTGCACGACGCCTCGGGCTCGGGACAGACGGTGTACATCGAGCCCCACGAGCTGATCGAGCTCAACAACGACCTCAAGATGGCCGAGGCCGAGCTGGAGAGGGAGGAGCGCCGGATCCTGCGGGACCTGTCCGAGCGGCTCGCCCGCGTCGCCCACGACATCTCCCGGTCGATGGAGGCCGCGGTGGTCCTCGACATCGTCAGCGCGAAGGCGCGGTTCGGGGTGGACCTGAACTGCACGATCCCGCGGGTGGACGACGGCGCGGTGTTCGCCATCAAGGAGGGGCGCCACCCCGTGCTCTGCCTGCGCGGGCTCGACGTCGTGCCCAACGACCTGACCCTGGGCGGCACGCACCGCGCGCTGGTCCTCAGCGGGCCCAACACCGGCGGCAAGACGGTCACCCTCAAGACCCTGGGCCTCGCCGCGTTGATGGTGCGGTCCGCGCTGCCGTTCCCGTGCGCCGAGGGCTCGGTGATCGGCTGGTTCCCCCAGGTGCTGACCGACATCGGCGACAAGCAGGACCTGCAGGGGGACCTGTCCACGTTCTCGGGGCACGTGATGGCCCTCAAGGCGATGCTCGATGCGCTCGACGGGCGCACGGACGGCGCCGCGTCCCTGGTGCTGCTCGACGAGATCGCGGTGGGCACGGATCCGGTGCAGGGGGCGGCGCTGGGGCGGGCGGTGCTCGAGGCGTTCATCGAACGCGGCTCGGTGCTGGCCACCACCACCCACTACTCCGAGGTCAAGGCGCTGGGGGCCCAGGACGACCGCTTCCAGGGCGGGCGCGTGGAGTTCGACGGCGCCGCGGGGCAGCCCACGTATCGGCTGACGCTGGGGCGGCCCGGCAGCTCCCACGCGCTGGACGTGGCGGCGCGCATCGGCCTGGACGCCTCGATCATGGCGCGGGCCCGCGAGCTCCTCGATCCCACCGCGGCGAGCGTCGAAGACCTGCTGTCGGGTCTGGAGGGCGAGGTCGCCAAGGCCCGCAAGGCCCGGGAGGACGCCGAGGTCCTGCGCCACCGCGCCGAGGCCGAGCTGGCCCGGGCGGACGAGCAGCGCCGGGCCCTGGAGAAGCGGATCCGCGAGGTCGAGCACGACGTGAAGGCGGACTTCGAGAAGGAGGTGGAGGGCTACCGGGCCGCCGTGCGCGGCGCGATGAAGCGGCTGCGGGACCGTGACGATCTCGCGGCGGCGGAGCAGGCCCGGCAGCGGATCACCGAGGGGGCCCACGGCGTGCGGCAGCGGCTGGGGGCCGACGCAGATCCCCTGCACACCGAGGTGGACTGGGCCAGCGCCGAGATCGGCGACCGGGTCCGGATCGTGTCCATGGACAAGATCGGCGAGCTGATCGAGCTGCCGGACCGCAAGGGGCGGGTCACCGTCAGCGTCGGTGGCCTGCCCGTGCAGGTGAAGCAACGGGAGGTGGAGCGGGTGCGCGGCGGGCCCGTCGTCAAGCAGGACAAGGGCCGGCGCGGAGGCAGCGAGGCGTTCACCCGCAAGGCGCCCCGACCCCCGGCGGCGTCCGACGACACCGACATCTCGGCGGCGTTCCGCGGACCCGACAACACCCTGCAGCTCATCGGGCAGCGGGTGGACGAGGCGCTGTCCAACCTGGATCGGTACCTGGACGACGCCGCGCTGAAGGAGCATCGGTGGGTCTTCGTCGTGCACGGCCACGGCACGGGAGCGCTGCGGGACGCGGTCCGGGAGCACCTGCGCGTGTCGCCCTACGTCGCCGAGGCGGCCCGGGGCACGCGAAGTCAGGGCGGCGAGGCGGTCACGGTGGCGCGGCTGCGCTGATCAGGGCTCGTAGGTGGACTCGAGCCGCAGCAGGGTCGCGTCGATGCGGTCCAGCTCCTCCTCGGTCTCGGTGAGGTACTCCTCCAGCCGCTCTGCCGTGAGCGCCTCGTCAGCGTTCTCGTCAGCCAGGCGGGCGGGCGCGGAGCCCTCTTCCAGGGCGGCGATGGCCTCCAGGAGCTCGATCCGCCGTCCCCGGAGCGTCGTGATCTCCTGCCGGCGCTTCGCCGCCGCTTCGGCCGGGGTGACGGCCCCTCCGTCCTTGTCCTTGAGGACCACGCGTCGGCTGATCCGGGGCTCGGGCTCCGTCGGTCCGCTGGGGGCGAGCACGCCCACGGCGTTTCCCCGGGCCTGGGCGCGGTACGCGACGGGCACCAGCGCCAGCGAATCCACGAAGTGCCACGCGCCCTGGGGATCCACGTATCCGTAGATCTGGCGGGGCTCGGAAGCCTCGCTCACCTCGGGCTCACCCGCCTCCTGCGCAGCGACGGGCGACGCGAGCAGCAGCGTTGCGAAGAGCGGGAGCAGGCAGGGCAGGCGCATCCGCCTCAACGTAGCAGGCCGGATGCGGGACCGCCGCCGCCCAGGATCCAGGCTCCTACAGGGCGTCGAGCCAGCGGTCCAGATCCACCGCCAGGACCCCGCAGAACCCGGCGACGAGCGCGGTGGAGCCGTCGTCCGAGATGGCCAGGTCGCGCACCATCCCGCCGACCCGCAGGCGCGCGGCCTTGCCGGGCTCGCCGGGCCGGCTGGCGTACATGTGGCCGTCCACGCTCGACACGGTCAGCACCCGGGCGTGGCGCCGGCTCACCACGACCGCGGTGGACCCCAGCCCCGCGCGACCCACGAGCACCGGATCCAGCGCCTGGCTGTCCATGCTCAGCACCGCGCGTCCCAGGAAGCGGGGCACGTGGGCCATGCCCGTGGCGTCCACGGTGAGGGCCTGGTTCGCCATCCCCAGGAAGCGCCAGCCCAGGGTGCGCCCGGTCTGCACGTCCAGCCGGAGCAGGAACGGGGACCGGCCGGGGGCCAGGGCGAGGAGGCCGCCGGTGCGGTGATCGAGCCCCGTGGCGCCGAGTCCCCGCCCCGACGCCAGCGGGGTGTGGGTGATCGTCCGGCCCAGCGACGGCTCGTACAGCCCCAGCTGGGGCGAGTTGGCGCAGCCGATGACCGCGAGCCGCAGCAGCGGATCCCAGGCCCAGCTCGAGGGGGAGCAGCCGGCGTCCTCCTCGGTCAGGCCCAGGGGCAGCGCCGTGTCGATGTCGAGCTCGACGACGCCGCTGATCGAGCCGTCGCTGAGCTCGTAGAGCAGGAAGACCCCACCCGACGGGTCCTGACCGAACAGCCGGGGCAGCACGGTGACGGCAGGCCCCTTGTCCCGCGGGCCCTCCCCGTACGACGAGGGGCTGACCCGCAGCGCCTGGATCGGCAGCGCGCCCAGATCGACGAACCGCGTGTCCCCAGACGGGATCCCCACGCGCATGATCATGTGCTCGGCGGGCAGCGCGACGAACGCCGCGGGTTCCAGGGAGCCCTCCACCCACTGCACCGCCGAGGCGGACGGGGAGCGCGCCAGGGTCTCGATCCGCGGGTCGTCGGCCACCGTGCCGCACCCCAGGAAACCGGTGGACAGCGAGTAGCCGATCGCCATCATCGCCGACAGCAGCAGGGCATACAGGCGGCCCACCGAGCGCAGGGGGTTCGGGGCCAGGCGAGGGAGCACGGGCATGCCCGCGGCGGCGAGCAGGGTGCCCGCGACGCCCGCCGCGAAGCCCATCGGCGCGCCCACCCGGAACTCCCACCATCCACCGCGTCCCGTCATCAACGCGCCCAGCGCCAGCAGACCGATCAGGCCCGCCACCCATGGCTCCCAGGTCAGCGTTCCCAGGGTGCGCCGGGTGATGGGGGCGGCCAGCAGCAGCAGGATGATCCCCATGGTCAGGCCGTTGCCGAGCATCGCCGGGCCCAGGGTGCCGCCGCGCTCCATCACCCCCAGGATGCTCAGAAGCAGGCGGTCGGACTCGGCCATGCCGAGGGCGGCGGCCACCAGGACCAGCTCCAGGCTCACCAGCACGAGGACGAAGCGCATGGCGTGGTCGGCGGCCCACGCCGCCGGGGGCAGGCCCGAGACCCCCTGCTCCCACTCGATGGGCGCGCGTCGGCGACGCCGCCCCAGCACCGCGCCGCCGAGCACCGCCGCGAGGCAGGTGACGAACACCTCGGGCTGCACCAGGACGCCGAGCAGGATCACGGCGAGGGCCACCAGCAGCGCCGGCAGACCGAAGAGCAGCGAGAAGGGCAGGGCGACCAGGCGCCGCTTCCATCCGAAGGGCGTGCCCGGGGCGGGATCCAGCACCCCCGCGATCCCCGTCAGCAGAGCGGCGATCCCCGCCACGATCAGGGCCGGCTGCCCGAGGTCCTGCCAGCGCGTCCACCCGGCGGACAGGAGCCCGGCCCCCGCCGCGGCCCGCAGGGGGGCGAGGAAGGCCAGGGTCAGGCCATGCTCCAGGCGCGCCGACCATTCGTGGAAGGTCCCCGTGGCGGCGTCGTACAGCAGGGGCCCGACGAGGCCGATCACAGCCAGCGTCAGCAGCACCTCGATGATGACGCCCACGCGGACGCGGCTCGGCTGGGGATCCTCCACGGAGCGGATCGTACTAGCCTGCGCCGATGTCGCGCTTGCGCACGCTGATCTGGTCCCATTCGGGCGTGTTCGCCCTGCTGTTGGGGCACGCGGTGGTGTTCTGGTGGGTCCTCGCCTCGGGCAGCCCCTGGGCCACCGGGCCGGTGGAGTGCGCGGCGGGCACGATGGCGGACACGGCCCTGGGTCACATCGACTGGCCGCTGCTGGACACGTTCGACGGGGCGCTCGGCGGCATGTTCGTCGCGGGCATGACCGCGGTTCCCCTGTACCTGTTCGGCGCCACCGGGCTCGCCATGAAGGCGGTGGCGTGGCTGTACGCCGTGCTCGCGCTGCTGGTGGTGTACGCGCTGCTCGACCGGCACGCGCCGGGCGCTCCCGGGAGCCGCCGGTTCGCGGCGCTGGCGGGCACGGCGGGGCTCGCGTTCGGGCCCCCGGCGGTCCTGCACACCCAGCTGACGGTGGGGAACTGGCACTGGACCCAGCTGATCTTCGACTACGGCGCGGCCCTGTGGGCGCTCGAGCTGCTGCGGGCGGAGCGAGCGGGGCGGCGGCCTGGAGCCTGGCCGTGGCTGGCCTTCGGTGTGTTCACGGGGTTCGGTCTGTTCAACAACCTCGGCTCCCTGCCGTTCCTGGCCGCGTCCTGGGCCGGTCTGGTGCTGCTCCTGCCGCGGGCCATCGGGGTGCGCACCCTGGGGCGGCTCGCGGGGGCGAGCGTGGGCGCGTTGCTGGGGATGTCGCCGTTCCTGGTCAAGCTGGTGCACGCGCCGTTCGGCCGGGCCGCGGCGTCGGACCAGACCGTGGGGCGGCTGTCGCGGCTCGCGCCGGATCCGGGCCGGCTCCTGGAGCTGTTCGGCGACGAGCTCGCCTGGGCCCTGCATGTACACGACGTGCTCCCGCAGCTGGGCCAGGGCGCGCTCGCGATGGCGGGGGTCTGGGTCGCCGCGTGCTGGCTCGGCACGCTCCTGGCGGGGGCCGCGGCGCTCCGGCGGCGAGCGCTCGGCGCGGCGGTGCCGGTGGTGTTCGCCGCGCTCTTCTGTGGGGCCATCTTCGTCATCGACACCGACTTGAGCCCGGCGCCCATGGCCTTCTCGAACATCCGGGGGCTCAGCGCGCGGGTGGTTCCGCCGCTGTTGACCGCGCTGCTCGTGGGATCGGCCATGGGCTGGACCGCCCTGGGGGATCGGTTCGGGCGGGGGACGGCCCTGCAGTGGGGGGCGCGGCTCGTGGCGCTGGTGCCCGGGGCCATCGGGGCCGCCTGCCTGGTCGCCATGGCGGCGCATCCGGTGCCGGACGTGGGCGGCATCAACAGCTACCGCGCGAGCTGCATGGACGTCACGGGGTACTACGCCAGCAAGCACTTCCGCGACGCGCCGGACGCGCTGTTCGCCCGGTGCGAGGCCCTGGCAGATCCGGGCCAGGCCCGGGCCTGTGGGGTGGGGGCGGCCTGGGGAGCGGGCTACTACGCCATGGCGTTCGGGCCGCGGCCGGTGGGGGGCGAAGGGCCCACCTTCGTGTTCAGCGCGGCGGCCGCCTCGGCGTGCGCCGACTACGACGGATGGCGACGGGAGCGCTGCCTGCTCGGTCTGGGTTGGCACGTGGGCCAGCTCGACTGGGGACGGGAGCGCTGGCCGCTGCAGGCCTGCAGCTCGTTGGAGGGCGAGGACCGGGGGCTGTGCTGGCGGGGAATCGGCTTCCAGCTGGGCGACCACCTGGCGCCGACGCCGCGGCGCATCGGGGACCTCGTCGCGCGGGCGCCTGCCCGGTGGCGCCGGTCCGTGGCGCGGGGGGCCGGGTATTCGATGGGCCGGACCTGGGCAGACCCTGCGGTGGCGCAGGCGCTGTGTGCGCAGACCGGTCCGCTGGCTGCGGCGGGTTGCGCCGAGGGGATCGCCGACGCGCTGACGGATCGCTGACAAAGTCCTGTCGTGGCCCGGGCAAACCCCGCCGCGCCCTGCCTACAGTGCGCCCCACAAACCTTCTGGGGGTGCCCTGTGCGCAATCTGCTTCTCCTTCTCGCTCTCCTCGGTCTCGGCCTCGTGGCCTGCGATCCGGTCGTCACGGACGACGACGACGACGCCACCGCTGACGACGACGACGACGACGACGATGACGACGATGATGACGACACGGCCGGTGACGATGACGACAGCTACCCCGGCCTGCCGGATGACCTGACCCAGGGCGAGGTGTGGGTCGAAGAGGTCGATGGCGCGGGCGCCGAGGTGTACCCGGACCTGCCGGTGGTGGACTTCGAGGGACCCGAGCTCCCGTGGGACGACGCCAACGTGCAGAACCTGGGGGATGCCGCCGGTCCGCTGGCCGGCAACACCCTGTCCGGCGCGATCTCCAACATCGCGTTCGAGACGTGGGACGGCGACATCGACGCGTACAAGGTGCACTTCCCCGTCGGCGGCAGCCTGCACTTCGTGCTCGACTGGGACTTCGCGGGCGGCGACTACGACGCCGTGCTGTGGTGCGAGTACGCCGACGAGAACAACGAGTTCGGCATCTACACCGGGCTGCTGGAGCCGGGCATCGCCGACGTCAGCCAGCCCGAAGGTGGCGTGTCGATCCTGCCGATCTACGACGACACCTGGTGCTGGTTCTTCGTGGTCGGATACGACGGCGACGCCACGACCTACACCGTGCAGCTCGTGGTCGAGGACGACTCCCCCGGCGCCCTGGCGCGCCCGGCGGGCGACGACGACGACTCGGCGGGTGACGACGACGACTCGGCGGGTGACGACGACGACTCGGCCAATTAGATCGCGTCGGCTGAAGTAGCGACAGCCTTGTTCTCCTGATCCGCGCGGATCTTGCTGCCCGGCGGCGCTGATCGCTGCGCCTTCGGAAGGCTCGCCCTGTCGACCAGATGAGACCGCACGCGGAAGACCGACACCTTCCCGGCGGCGACCGGGCTCAAGTCGCCAGCGCCGGAGCCCCACGAACCAACAGGGGGTACCTGCGGGATCTACCCCCCGCTGGTTCGCGTCAGGAGCAGGATCCGCGACCCAGCCGGGGGTGGGTGCCGCGTCTCCCCCACATGGGTTCGCCTCTGGGACCAACGACCGGCCAAAGTCACCCCTTCGGGCGAACAAGGCCGGGGTGGGCGCCGCATGTCCACCCACCTGGTTCGTCAGGGGTCGACCGCGGGCGCTGGCGGACAAGACGAGCGGCCAGAGTCGCTCCAGGCGGGCCGGGGGGCTGTCCGGGCCTGGTCGTGCCGCCGCCGGTCGTCATCGACCCTTCCCGGCTGGTGCCGCTGGACCCCCACCGGGAGGCAGCTGGAGGCATCACGGTCAGGAGTTCAGCCTCGGCCAATCAGGTCGCGTCGCCGTCGCGGCGGGCCCTCCGCCGCAGCGCGAAGAACACGAACGCGATGAGCGTCCACCCGGGCGTCGGGTTGCCGTCGAAGGCACACCCGGCGCATCCGGTGTCATCGTTCCCCAGGGTCCACGTTCCGCGGGTGGGGACGGTGATGTCGTCGTCGTCCGCGCGAGCGGTGGTGTCGTCGTCGTCCGCCGTGTCGGTGGTGTCGTCGTCGTCGTCGTCGTCGTCCCCCGGGGGGACGGTGGTGTCGTCGTCGTCATCGTCATCGTCGTCATCGTCGTCGTCGTCGTCCCCCGGGGGGACGGTGGTGTCGTCATCGTCGTCGTCGTCGTCATCGCCCGCGGCCAGGGCGGTGCTGAGGTAGACGAACGCGGCGCCCTCCTCAGGCTGATCGACCATGTACTGCTTGGCGCCGACCGCGACGTCGGCGATCCCGTCCCCATCGAGGTCGCCTACCCCCGCCACCCAGAGTCCGAAGTTCGCGTTTGTCTGGTCGCCCTGCCCCGACCAGGACGGCGTGACCTCGAGGCCCAGCGCGCTGCCGCTGAACAGCCACGCGGCGCCCTCTCCGACCTCCGGGTCCTCGAACTGCCACGCGCCGACCAGCACGTCGGGGAAGCCGTCGGCGTCCGTGTCGCCGGCCGCGCCCACCGAGATGCCGACCTCGACGCCGGCCGAGTCGCCGGTCCACGACCAGTCGGCGGTCTGGGACGGTCCGCTGGGGCCCCCCAGGAAGAGCTGCGCCTTGCCCTGGCGGTTGTAGGTGGTGGACCAGGTGGGGTCCCCCACGAGGATGTCGTCGTATCCGTCGGCGTTGACGTCCCCGGCGCCGGACA
>CALAGR010000022.1 GCA_937891735.1 uncultured Pseudomonadota bacterium
GGCGTCGGCCGGACGACCGCGTGCATCTCTCCGGTGGCGGCGGGCCCGAAGAGCTCGTCGGCCGTCGCGATCTGCGGCGCCGGTCCTCGCTCGTGGGGCGCAACCGGCCTCAGGCTCGGCTCGCTGTCGAGGCCGCCGTAGGTCCACCCGGTGGCCGGATCGAAGTCGTCGCCGTCGCCGGACAGGGAGTGATCCGCGGACGGCCACGAGCCGACGCTGGCATGCCGGGGGGGCACGTCCCCGCCGGGGAGCTCCCAGAAGGTCTCGAACTCCTCCCTGGACAGGACCGGAGCGGCCTCGCCAGCGAGAGAGAGCCCGGCCGCAGGCTGCTCCGGCGGGGGCGAGGGGCGGTGCGTTCGGGGGGCGCCCGGTGGGGCCGCACCAAAGCCGTCCCATGGCGCGCTCGGCCGTTTCGGCTTGCCGCCGCCGTCTCCTGGACCCAGGTACCTTGTCATATCCGCTCAATCTACCCCGACGAGGCCTCTTCGTCGTCCGTTCCGTCCGACCGTTGGAGCCACCATGCGCGTGTCCTGTCTTCTCCTGCTCGCGGCGGCCCTGGTCTCGGGCTGCGCCGGCGACGTGCTCCGGGGCGACGTGGGAGGGGATCCCTTTGCGGTCGCGGAGTCCGTGTTCTTCGAGCTGCGGGGCATCGATCAAGGGACCAGCCTTCCGTTTCACGACATCACGGTGTGGATGATGCCGATCACGGACTCGTGCACCCGGTTCCCCCAGCTGGTCGATGACCTCGCCGCCGTGCGGCTCCAGCTCGATGACGGTCAGGATCCCAACGAGCATTGCGCCGACTGGGCCGCCGTGTGGGAGGAGTTCATCGGCAACGAGGCGTTCTGGCTGGTTCAACTCCGCCTCCAGGCGCAGCCCCGCGCCGACGAGGAGACGCCCCTGACCACCTATCCGTACCTGGACGCGGACGGAGCCGTCGCGCCGTCGGCGCCCTGGTTCGACGCGGCCCTGGCCCGTCACTCCGCCCCGGACCTGCAGCGGTGCGCCGACGTGTTCGCGGGCGCCGACTGGTTTCCCACCGTGACCGAGGTCGCGGGGGGCGAGATCGAGATGAAGCGCTACGTGCAGGACGAGCGCGTGGTGGGCTCGGTGGGCCTGGACATCGCCGATCAGGACCCCCTCGTGGGCTCCTTCGACGCGGGGTTCTGCCCCAGCGCCGGCGAGTGGCCACTGGAGCTCAGCTTCAGCCTGTGAGGTCGGCCAGCCGGTCCAGGACGGGGTGGCCGTCGAGCTCCTTCCACGTCGCCCAGTGGCGCACGTCGGCCCGGGCTCCGAACTCCAGCCAGAACAGCGCGAGATCGTCCGGCGTGTCCACATCCAGGAACTGGGGCAGCAGGGACACGGCACGCCCCGCGCGCTCGGCGCCCGCCATGGTCTGCTCGAGCACCGAGTCCGTGCTCATGACGGTGGGGAACACCCCCGCCATGGGGCCGTCGCTGCCCACGAGGTAGTACCCGCCGTCCAGATCGGGCCCCAGCACGACCCGGCCGGGGCGCTCCTCCAGGGCCGCGAAGGCCTGGTCCAGCGCGCTCATGGGCAGGTGGGGCGAGTCGCTGTTGCGCATCACCACGGTGCGGTAGCCCTGGGCGAACAGCTCCACGAACACCGCCTCCATGCGCTCGGTGAGGGACGCGCCCCGCTGGCGCAGGAACTTGAAGGCCGGGTCGGAGAACAGCTCCCGCAGCGCCGGCGGGGGCTCCTCCGACGGCGACTCCGGGTCCCCGGGCTGCCGTCTATCCTGGTCCGTCCAGGCGACGATGAGGTCGGCGTCGCCACGCCACTGAGCCAGCTCGCGCGCCAGATCCTGCAGAAAGCAGGTGTACAGCCGCGCCGCCTCGCGGGGCTCCAGGGGCGGGCACAGCCGCGTCTTGCAGGTGCCGGGGTAGGGGACCTTGACCATGAGGACCAGCGCCCGGGGGGAGTCAGCGGCCACAGCCCTGCCTTTCGTCTATAAGTCCGCCATGTGTGGATTCATCGGCATCGTGGACGACGCCTCGGTCTCTGGCCTCCTGTCGATGTCGCTTCAGGCGCTGCAGCATCGGGGACAGGACTCCTGCGGCATCTTCACCTACGACGGGGCTCACTTTCCAGGCCATCGTGGGCTCGGGCTCGTCAAGGACGTGTTCGACCAGCGCGTGGTGGACCGGCTGGTGGGCTCCGCGGGCATCGGCCACGTCCGCTACCCGACGGCGGGCAGCGGCGTGCTGGAGGACACGCAGCCGTTCTTCGAGCGTCGTCCTGGCCTCATCATGGCGCACAACGGAAACGTCACGAACTACGAGGCGCTGGAGGCGCTTCTGCGGGAGCGGTCGATCCACCTCGTCAGTCGCTGCGACGTCGAGCCGATCCTGTGCCTGTTCGCCGACGAGGTGATGGGCCAGGGCAGCACTGCGCACACCGCCGAGCACGTGGTGGCGGCGATCCAGGCCACCGTGTCCGCGGTGAAGGGCGCCTACTCCGTGGTGTTCGTGATGGAGGTGGACGGCCGCCCCACGCTGGTCGCCTTTCGGGACTCCCACGGGATCCGGCCGGCGGTGGTGGGACGGGCCGGCAACGCCTGGTGCGTCACGAGCGAGTCCGTCGCGCTGGACGCCCTGGGCTACTCCCTCGTCGGAGACCTGGCGCCGGGCGAGGTGATGTTCTTCCGGGCGGGCGAGGAGCCCGAGCGGCACCTGCTCGAGGTCCGCCTGTCCACGCCCTGCGTGTTCGAGTCGATCTACTTCTCGCGGCCCGACTCGGTGGAGCTGGGACGCACCATCTACGAGCGCCGCCTGGACCTGGGAACGCGCCTGGCGCGGCACTTCAAGGCCCGCGGGCTGCAGGCGGATCGGGTGATCCCCGTGCCGGATACGTCGCGGCCCGCGGCCATCGCGTTCGGCGAGGAACTGGGGCTCCCGTGTCGCGAGGGCTTCATCAAGAACCGCTACAGCGGCCGCACCTTCATCATGGGGAGCCAGGCGGGGCGGGAGGCGGCGGTCCGACTCAAGCTAAACTTGATCCGGAGCGAGTTCGAGGGCCAGCGCGTGGTCATCATCGACGACAGCATCGTGCGCGGCACCACCATCCGCCGGCTGGTCAAGTCGGTGTGGGAGCAGGGGCCGACCGAGGTGCACGTCGCCATCCACGCGCCCCCGGTGCTGCACCCGTGCTTCTACGGCATCGACATGTCCACCGAGGCCGAGCTCGCCGCGCCGGACTACCTCAAGGCGCCCCCGCGCGAAGGCGGGCCGAGCATCGAGGAGCAGCGCGCGATGGAGGAGCGGTGGGCCGAAGACCTCGGCGTGGACTCGCTGACCTTCCTCAACGTGCGCGGGCTCGACACGGTCTTCCCCGCGTCCCGCTGCGCCGCGTGCTTCGACGGCGTGTACCCCCAGCCCGTCAGCGAGGCGCACAAGCAGGCCATCGTGCGCGACCGCACCTGCGCGCGCCCCCCCAACTGACGGGGCACTACGGGTCCTGCACGTCCAGGGTCAGGTCGAACGACCAGAACGGGTCGAGCGCGGCGGTGTACAGGTCGATGACGAGGTAGTACCGCCCCGTCGCCGGCGCCGGCCACAGCGCGATCTCCTCCGGCTCGCCGCTCAGGCCCGTGTCCGAGGACGCATCGGCGATGCAGCTCGTGGCGGGATCCGCGCAGTCGCTCAGGACGTACAGCTGCGCGTCCTCCGCGGACTCCAGGTACGCAGACAGCGTCTGCCCCGCGGTCAGATCCACGGCCAGGATGACCTCGGTGCCCGGCGAGCCCCAGCTGAAGCAGCCGGTCTCGTCGATGGTGTTGCTCGTGCCCGGCGCCCACCCCGTCACCAGCGATGCGTTGGCGACGGCGCCCCAGCTGTCCGCGTCGCTGCAGGAGTCGTTCGCCGGCCAGCCCGTGACGAACAACGCGTCCTCCAGCACGACGTCCCCGGCCGCGCCGTTGGTGATGGTGACGGTGCGCGGACCCGGCGCTGCGGTGCCGCTCGCCGAGGCGTTGACCATCAGCTGTTCGGGCAGGCCGCCCGCCGCCACGTTGAGCGCCGACACGTCCGCGCCCAGGTCCACGTCGCCGGGAGCGATGCCCGCCGCCCAGGCATCGGTGCCCAGGATGGTGAGGGCCTGGGTGTCGCCCGGCACGATCCACGGCGGGGTGATGGGGCTGGGGGGCGCGGGGAACGTGATGCTCATCTCGAAGGGGCCCGACTCGGCTCCGAAGCCCGACAGGAAGTACCCGTCCATCGCCAGGTACACCGGCCCGGTGCTCTGGGCGGTGTAGATGATCTCCTCCACCTCGCCCTCGAACGTGTTGTCCGCGCAGGCCACGGCGGTGGTCGGGTCGCCGCAGGTGCCCAGCAGCGCGATGGCGGCGTCGCCGGGGAACGGCTGCAGGGCCAGGATCTGCACCGTCTGTCCGGCTTGCATGTCGATCCGGTAGATCGCGTCGGCCGCGTTCAGGGACCAGGGGATGCAGGCGTAGTTGGACCGGTAGTCGTTGCTGAGCCCCACCGTCGTGGACACCCAGTAGCCCTCGTCCAGGGGTCCGATGGCCTCGGCCGTCGCGCAGTCATCCGACGGATCGACGTTCAGCACGGTGAACGCATCGGGCATGTCGATGAACTCGGTGCCGGTGTCCACCGACACGAGCCGCGCGCCCACTTCGGCGGCGGCGTCCACGGTGACGGTCAGCGTGGCGCGCTGGGGATCGGTCGCGTGGGGCACGGCCGCGTCGACCGCCACCCCTTCGCCCAGGTCGTAGGTGGTGGTCCCGTCGATGGTGCCCGTGTACCAGCCCAGGGCCACATCGAAGGTGGTGCCGGAGCTGCCGTAGGCCGGATCGAGCGTCAGGTCCGGCAGCAGCACCACCCGGGCGCGCTGCTCCACCCGCGTGCGCAGCAGGATGTCCCCCTGGGGGTGCTCCAGGGTGGTCTCGATCTGCCGGCCCAGGATCAGCTCCATGGTGCCAATGCCCAGCTCGTCGTGCAGGACCGACGCGGGGATCACGTGCTCGCCCGTGTCCGCCACGTGGGCGACGTAGGTGATGCCCAGGCCCTGCAGGAGCACGATGGTGACGGTCGCGTCGTCGGGCTGGGGCGTCCAGCGCACCGTGAGCTCATGAGCGGACGGGTTGCTGATCACCCCGCCCGCCACGGGCTCCAGCAGCTCCGCTTCCAGGGGCACCGGGGCGCCGATGCTCGCCAGCCACGCCACCACGTCCAGCCCCCCCGCGTTCTGCCACACGACCTCGCCGCCGGTGGGCCACGCGGCGCCTCCGGGGCTCAGGGGATCGTCCACCTGGTAGGCGAGCAGCGCCTCTTCCTCGAGCCGTCGCGTGAGGTACGGACCCAGCCCGATGCGGTCGCCCGCGTCCCACCACGTCTGCTCGGCGGGCGTCCAGGGGGTGTACGCGAGCAGATCCAGGACCTCGTACGCGCCCTGCTCGGGCAGCGGCCAGGCCCCCAGATCGAAGCGCCACAGGGGCGAGTCGAAGCCCCACTGGCTCAGATAGGCGGCGGGGGCGACCATCGTGGTGTCCACGCCGGCGAACGTGCCGAACCCGCCCGAGAAGTCCACGTAGTCGGTGCCGCCGGGCTGGCGCACGTTGGTCAGGTTGAACACGCCGATCACGTCGGCGAGGGGATCCGGCGGCGGCGTCGAGTCGTCGTCGTCGTCCGTGACGACGCCGCTGTCGTCGTCGTCGGTGGTTGGCTCGGTCGGGCAACCCGTCAGAGCGAGGAGCAACGAGAGCGCTGCGAGGGTCCCGATTCGCTGCATGTGCCACCCTGCCTTCATCTCCGACACCTTGCCTGCAGATGCCACTCGCCGCAAAGGTCGCCTCATGCACCCCATCCATCGCCTCCTGCCGTCCCTCGCCGTCATCACCGCGCTGTTGCTCGCCGGCTGTCTCAGCCCCGAACAGCGCATGGTGATCAAGATCGACAAGATGATGGAGCGCCAGCAGTTCGACGGCGCCCTGAGCTACCTCGACGCGTACCTGGGCAAGCACGACAAGTCGCTGACGGGCTGGCGCTACCGCGTGCTGATCCGCCTCGAGCAGGGCGAGCGGGCCACGGCCGCCGCGGAATACGCGCGCCTGAACGAGGCGCTGGCGCGCCACGAGCCCGAGGTGCTGCGGGACGTGGTCCTGGGGGGCGGCGGCCAGTGGCTCCTGTCGGACTACCGGGCGCTGGCCCGCTGCGCGCCCCAGGGCGTCGCGGACGTCGCCTTCTTCGCGGATCTGCTGGCTCCCAAGCACATGGGCGAGGGCTCCATGAGCAAGATCGCGGTGTCCGAGGACGTCATCGCGGCGGTGATCGATGCGCTGCCGGGCCGCCTGGCGCCGTCCGAGACGTGGCCGATCGTGGCGGGCCAGAGCGAAAACCGGAGCCTGGAGATGCAGGCGAAGGTGGCCGCCGCCGCCGCGCGCCACCTCGTGAGCGAGGGCCTGACCGCGAAGCAGGCGCCCGAGGCGATGGGGCTCCTGCGGGCCGCGGCCGCTGCGGCAGATCCGGCGCTGCGGGAGATCGCGCTGCTCGGCACGCTGGGCCTGCCGGAGGGCCCGGGCCTCGTCGACTTCACCGCCGCCACCCTGTCCGACCTGCTGGACGCGGGGGACGTGGATCGAGCCATCGGGCTCCTGCTGACGGGGCCCCGGGGCGCTGGCCCGCTGGTGTGGACCGACGAGCAGCTCACCGTCTGGGCCGAGACCGCCCAGGAGCCCGTGCGCGTGCTGGCGGTGGCGGTGCTCGCGTCCCGCCCCGAAGGAGCCACCAAGGCCCGGATGAAGCTGCTGGACCGGGCCGCCGCGTCCAGCGAGATCGGCACCCGCCTCGCGGCGGTGGCGGCGGGCTCGCTCCTGGACGGCTGGGTCGGGGCCCCGGCCCTCACGCCCACCTGGGGCGCCCTGGACGTGGTGGCTCGCCGCCGCTGGGCGGCCGTGTTCGTGCGCTCCGAGGCGCCCGACGCGGGGGCCTGGGCGACCGCCGTCCTGGGGGACACGGACGCGGTGGTGGTGCAGTCGGCGATCCGCGCCCTGGCGCTGCCGGGGGCCGGGGCGGACGCGACGGTGGACGCGGCCCTGCAGGCGGCGATGGAGGGCACGGATCCCTCGACCCGCGCCATCGCGGCGGCGACGGCGGTGATCCGCGGCGCCCAGAGCCTCGCCAACCCCGTCGGGGCGCTGCTGGCCCGGGGCGACGACCGGGCGACCGAGGCGGTGCTGCTGGCCCTGAAGGACAACGGCGACGGCCGCTGGGAGGCGGCGGTGAAGCTCGGCATGGAGTCCGCCGTGCCCACCCTGCGGGAGCTCGCGGTGGACGCCGCGGTGGCCTCCTGCGACGCCGGCCGGACCGAGCAGATGTTCGCGCTGCTGCGGGACGAGGACCCGCACGTGGCGGTGCGGGCTGCCGCGGCCCTGTACCTGCTCATCGGCGGGAGCTGAGGCCGTAGCGACCCCGGAGCTGTACGCCGAAGAGGGCCCGGAGCGCGGGACGGATCGCGTCCAGATCCTCGGGGACCTTGACCGGCAGGAAGCGCGCGCGGCTCACCCGCACGTACTCGGTCGGCAAGAACCACGAGACCTGGCCCACGAGCCGCTCGAACTGCACGACGGGGTTGCCGTCGTCCTCCTTGTCCACCACGTACCAGCGCAGCGGGAACTCCCGATCCAGCGCCGCCGTCTGGAACCACAGCGTGTTCGTGTTGAACACGGGGATGGAGTCGTGGTCGAACCCGTCGGGGAAGGCGAAGCCCTCGACGATCCTCACCGCGCCGTCCACCGCTGCCGGCGCGCCGCCGACGTCCCCGGGCTGCTTCGGCGCGACCTCCACCATCATCGAGCGCCCGCTGGCCAGGAAGTGGCCGAGCAGGGCGGCGTCGAGACCCGCGCCCAGGTTGTCCACGTTGGCCATCAGGATCGAGTCGATCCCCCGGTCGCGCAGGGCCGACAGCACGCCGGACCGCCGGAGCGAGGGCAGCAGATCGCCGTGGCCGGGGCCGTAGATCGACGCGTGCCCCGCGGCATCCCGATACAGCTCACCGGTGGCCGTGACGCGGGGCTGGCCGCTCTGCACGAACGTGATCACGTCCTGGGGCGGCAGGCCGAACCAGTCGTTGTCTTCGAGGTGAGCGCGGGTGGCCCTGTCGGTGGCGAAGGAGTTCATCAAGACCAGCGGCAGAGCCTGGCCTGTCTGTTCCCGCAGCCGGCGGATCCGCTCGGCCTGCAGCGCCAGGAAGGAGCGCCCGGGGAGCGCATCCACCACCCCCTTGACGCGTCCCCCGAACCGCGTCGCCATGCCGCCGTTGAGCAGCACCAGGGCCACCCGCCCGGCGTGCAGGGCCTGCCGTCCTGCGTCCACGATCGCGTCGCCCTGCCAGCTTCCCGGAGGGACCAGGCCGTGCAGGCTGCTCGGGTCCGGCGCGGTCACCTGGCCCGCCACGCGGTTGCCCGGCAGCGCGCCCGCGAGCCAGGTGTCCACGAGGCGGGCGAAGGCCTCGCCGTCAAACCCGATGCCGTCCAGGAACCCGCGCTCATCGGGGCTCAGCGCCGAGAGCACCGCCGCTCCGCTCACTCCACGTCTCCGAACAGGGCGTCGCTGCGGCGCCGGCCGCGGCTGGCCTGGCCCAGGATCCAGGACGAGAACGACGCGCCGCAGGCGCTGCACCGGTTGGTGGAGCCCAGCTCGACGTGGAACGGCGTGCTGCACCGCGGGCACAGCCCGTTGGTGAGCATGTCGCCCAGGACCTCGTCGAAGAGCTCCCAGGTGACGTCGCGGCGATCTTCGGTCAGGTCGGTGCGGTGCTCGGTGGCCAGGATGAACCCGAGGTGGCGGGCCATCTCGCGCAGCCGCAGGTCGCCCGGCGATGCGTCGGCCATGCGCTCGAACACGCTGATCGCGTGCTTCAGGTTGCCCGCGTTGAGGTGGAACACGGCGTGGTCCCACCACTGGGTGACAACGGAGTCGGTCTCGCGGCGCGGCTCGCCGTCCCGGCGCTCGGTCAGCTCGCCCGTGGAGCCCTGGGCCCGCCGATCCGCCAGCCCGCCCCGCCACCCCAGGGACTGCTCCAGCAGGTAGGCCAGCGCCCGCAGCGCCTGGGGATCGGTGACGAAGGCGCCGGCGGCGTCGAGCCCGTCGAGGAACCCGGCCAGGTCCTCGCGGGCCATCTCACGGTCGAACCGCTCCTCGAACCGCAGGAGCAGCTCCTCTGCGGTGGTGCGCCCGTCGAGCTGGGCGAGCAGGAAGACGCCGTCCGCGGTGAGGCGGAAGAGCTCCACCCCGCCCTCGCCGAGCACCGCGTACTGCCCGTCGGTGCCTGGGACGGGCACGACAGGCAGGGTGTCTCGGACTCGGGGGACGACGGGCACGGGAGGCAGGATGACGCGTCAGGCCAGCACAGTCACGTTGTGATCGTGGTCCCGGGTCAGGATCTCGTACGCGCAGGAGCGCTCACCCCGCAGATTCGCGACCCGCGCCCCCCGGTGCTCGAGTTGCAGGGTGCAGCTCGCGATCTTCGAGTTCAGGCAGTGGTTCTCCTGCCCGGACGGATCGAAGTACCGCAGACCGACGAAGTCGGCCCGGGGCGCCTCCACGGCCCACTGCGCGCGCCAGCCGCCCCCCGAGAGCACGCACGACCAGCGGTACAGCGCGGTGCTGACGCGGTTCCCGAAGAGCCCGGCCACGGAGTTCAGGGGGATCTCCTCGCCGCGAAAGCGCAGGACCCCGGCGCTCAGCCACGGACTCAGCACCGGTCCCAGGGCGATGCGCCCGGAGAAGCCCTCGAACACTGCGTCTTCGGGACCGCTTTCGCTGGAGAACAAGGAGCACTGGGCCCAGTGGTAGGCCGGCGTGTGCGTGCGCCCCCAGTTGTGGCCGAGCATGCCCTGCCAGTCGTCGATGGCCCAGATGTCGTCGCCGGCGGTGAGCCGTCCGCGAAACCGCGTGGTGGGGCAGGAGGTGTACAGCTTGCTCTTGGGGAAGCCACCCTCGTACATCCAGGTGTGGGGGAAGCAGTGGAGCGGGACCTGGCCCGCCTCGGGCCCGTAGTCGAACTCCAGGTTGAACGACAGGCGCGACGCCCCCTCGCCCACCGCGCCGCGCACCCGCCCCGGGCTGAGGACGCAGGACCCGATCTGTACGTCGAGGCCCGCCGTCCCGAGCGTCGATTCGCTCGCCAGCCAGGACCCCTTGGCGGCCCGGTGGCTGTGGTCGCCGTCGAAGCGGATCGCCCACACCTCCGCCAGCGCGGGGCGGGCGCGCTGCGGGCCCCCGGGCGGGACCAGCAGGGTGAACTTCAGCCAGAAGGCGCGGTGCGGCGCCTTGGGGTCATTGGCCTTGAGGAACCACGACTCCACGTGGCCGCGGGGATCGTCGCGGTCCCAGCGCACGGAGTCGAGCGGGCGGGGAAGTGAGATGGGCACGGCGCCACGCTACCCCGATGCGGCGGGTCAGGAGATGCCATCGCTCTCCATTCGCAGCAGCACGCCGCGAATCACGCCGCGCACCCGATCCCGACCGAAGCCGCGGGGCACGACGGCGAGGATGACGTCCACGTCCAGGTCGTCGATCCCGTCCTGGGCGACCGCCCGCTCCCGGGAGCCCGGATCGTCGCGGTCCGCGTAGAACGTGAGCGCGTCACGCCAGACCGCGGTGGCGCGGTGGCCTACGGCGATGTGCGCGACGAGGTCGCCGACGTGCACCACGTGGCACAGGGGGCTGAAGCGCTCCTCCACCTCGTCCGGCGCGTGATGGAACGCCAGCGCCGCCGCGATGCCCGCGTCGAGGTCCCACCCCCCGAACAGCAGCGCGCCGGTGCGCGGGTGCACCCGCCGCGCGAGGCGCTCGACCACCTCGGGGTTCAGCCGCTCGTCCTGCGCGCCCTGCTCCAGCATGCGGTGCACGAGCAGCTCCCCCGCGTCGTGCAGCAGGCCGGCGAGGAAGGCGTGGCCGCTGTCCACGCCTCGGGCGGTGCGGGCCAGGATCTCGCACGAGATCGCGGTCCCCAGGGCGTGCTCCCGCATGCGATGCACGAGGTCTTCGTTGCCGGCGATCTCGAACGTGCCCTCGAACGCGGTGGCGATGGCCACGCGCCGCGCCTCGTCCACCCCCAGGCGCATCAGGGCGCCCTGCAGGGACGCCGCAGGCACCGCGGCCATGTAGAATGGAGAGTTCGCGGCCTTCACCACCGAGCCGGCCAGGATCGGATCCGCCTTGATGGCGTCGATCACCTGCTCGTCGGTGGGCAGGTCCCCGCCCACGCCCAGCAGGGTGCCCGCGGCCACAGGCAGCGGGGGAAGCTCGCGCTCCAGCTGCCCCAGGGCGAGCCCCAGGCGGTCCACGGCCAGCGTCCAGTTCGCAGGATCCACGTCCGGGGGCGGCATCAGGCGCTCGGTCTCGAGCTGGTCGAGGAGCTCGAGCTTGATCTCGCTCTCGTCCCACAGCGTCGACGGCGGCGGGCCCACCGGCTGCCACGCTGCCCTGCGGCGGTCTTCGTCGAGCATCTCGCGGGCGGCGCCCAGCACCTCGCCCGTCGCCATGGTCGGCGGCACCACGCCCGAGTCGATGACCGTGCCCGCCATCGCCAGGGGTGAATCCCCGTCGCTGGGCGCAGCGTGGCGCAGCAGCCGCAGCACGTCGCCCTCACCGGACGCGGCGCCTGGGCCTCCGTCGAGCAGCGCATCGAGCGCCACCGGGGCGAGGCTTCGATCATCCTCGTCCTCGGCGTCGAACTCGCCGGACCAGTCGAAGTCCTCTACGTCGGGGATGTCCAGGCTGGAGGGCCCGCCGAAGGTGTCCTTGGCGAGGCGCTGGGCGACGGCGTTGGGGCTCAAGTTGCTCGGCGGCGGCTGTCGGTGCCGCTGCTTCGGCTTCTGCTTCGGCTTGCCCTTCTCCTTCTCCTTCTCCTTCTCCTTCTCGCGCGCATGCAGCGCGCCCGGGGCAGCGTCGGGGTTCATGCTGGGGTCGATCTCGAAGTCGTCCCGGAGCAGGTGCACGATGTCACCGCGCCCGAAGACGGAAGAGATGATCTGCTTGACGGAGTTCACGAACGCGCCCATTGCGAGCCTATCGGCGGCCCGCGCACGGTCTGCAGCCCAAACGGGTTCGGGTACACTCATCTCGATGCGATTTCGCCCCTTTGTCCTGCTGGCCGCCGTCTCGATGCTCTGCGGATGCGACTCCTGGCCGCTGCACGCCCAGCTGCCAGACCCGTACGTGCCGAGCGTCGTGGTGCCCCTCGCGGAGGACGTCACGGAAGATCAGGCGGTGGCCGAGGGAGCCCTTCAGGACCTGGGGGTCCTCGCCGCGCCGACGACCCTGACGATCACCGGGGACATGGACTCCTGCGGCTGGGATGACGCCGCGGCCTGGCCCGTGTGGCCCGAGCACCCGGTGGACACCGACGGCGACGGGGAGAGCGACCTCGATCAGCCCTGGTATGCGGGCTGGTACACCGGGGACGTGGATCTGTTCGCGATCGAGCTGGGCAGCGCGGCCTGGGCGGGGGTGGAGCTCTCCTGGGACAACCCGCCCCCCGACGGCGTCAACGCGCCCTATGAGCCGCCAGGGCCGGGTCCGTGGGACTCGGAGTCGGACCTGGACTTCGTGCTCTTCGACCAGGACGGCGCCGCGCCGGGAGAGGTGATCGGGGAGAACGGGTTTTCCCGGGACCACCCCGAGTCCGTCGGCAGCCCGCTCGTGTTCGCGCCGGGCGACCGGGTGGTGGTCGCGGTCGGCTGTCACCACGGCGTTCCGGCCCGCTACACCTTGATCGTGACCCTCGGAACACGGTGATCTGTTGGGTCTGAACGGATCGGGCAGGACCAAGCACTGTGGACCCAGCCCCGATCTGGCTGATAACTTCCATGCCAGTGTCCTTCGGGTCAGGCGCCTCCGCGTCACCCAGGGTCCAGGAAGGACGACGATGCCGCGCTTCCAGAGCTTGTTCGTGTTGCCGCTGCTGCTGCCGTTGGTGCTCACCGGCTGCGAGCCCGAGCCTGCGCCGGGCGAAGAGCCCACGTCGCAGTTCGTCAGCTCGACGATCGAGCTGCAGGACATCTACATCCCCGACCGCCTGATCGAGCTGCCGGTCCTGCCGGCGGGCACGGTCGTCATCAACGAGATCCCGATCCACAACGCGGGTGACCGCGATCTGGTGATCGACGAAGTCGCCCTGAACTACCAGTCGGACGACAACTGGGTCCTCAATCCGGACACGGTCCCCGAGGTCATCAAGCCCCACGAGATGGCGGTGCTCGAGGTCATCTACACCGCGGTGGCGGGCGTGAACACGTTCGCGTCCCTCGACGTCTTCAGCGACGACCCGGACGAGGCGGAGAAGACCGTCGCGTTCATCGGCAACGGGGCCGAGGGCGGCTCCGAGGCCCGCGTGTCCGCGAACATCGTGGACTTCGGCTTCCAGTTCACGGGCGAGGAGAACCGGCGCACCATCGAGATCCGGAACGAGGGTGACGAGGACCTGATGGTCACCGGCATCCAGATGATCCAGTCCGAGCAGCAGCCTGCGTTCACGATGACCTGTCCCGGCGTGTGGCCGATGGAGGACTGCGTGTTCGAGGACGCGCTGCTGCCGGGGCTGCTGGCCAACCCGATCCTGCCCGGGAGCGCGGTGCTGCTCGAGGTCTCCTTCGTGCCCCTGAACCTGCAGGGCGTGTCGGCGCAGCTCAAGATCCAGACCAGCGACCCGCTCCGGCCGGAGTTCACCATCTTCCTGCTCGGCAACGGCGACAGCGCGCTCAACTGCACGCCGCCGACGGTGACCGTGGTCTCCCCCAGCGAAGCGACGTTCTTCCACAGCTGGCAGCAGCTGGTGGTGCAGGCCCGGGTCAGCGACGCCGAGCAGCCGCCCCAGTCGCTGTACGTGGAGATGTTCCTGGGCGATCTGCGCATCGAGGACGAGTTCCCGGGCGTGAACGGCCTCGCGACGTTCGACATCGACATCGACGAGGGCAACCCGCCCCTGCCCGCCGGCCTGCAGACCCTCACGCTCAAGGTGAGCGATGGCTGCCCGCTGTTCGGCTACGACGTGTTCGTGGCCGCCATCGACTTCCCCATCAGCCAGGGAGACACCGACGGCGACGGCTACGACCCCAACCAGGGCGACTGCGACGACTCGGACCGGGCCAGCTTCCCCCAGGCCATCGAGCGCCTGGACGGCAAGGACAACGACTGCGACGGCACCATCGACGAGGACACGGCGGTCTGGGACGACGACGGCGACTGCTTCTGCGAGGCCGGGACGTGTCAGGGCAGCGACGAGCCGAGCTGCACGGTGGTCGCCCCGGGTGACTGCAACGACTCGACCTTCGACCTGGACGGAGATGGCGTGGGCGACGGCGCGCCGATCTTCCCCGGCGCCATCGAGTCCCTCAACTTCATCGACGACAACTGCAACGGCCTCACCGACGAGGGCACGGCCTTCTTCGACGACGACGGCGACGGGCAGACCGAAGCGGTCGGCGACTGCAACGACAACGACGACACAGTCTTCGTCGGCGCGCTGGAGTGGTGCGACGGCCTCGACAACGACTGCAACAACGCCGTCGATGACGACTGCACCGATCCCACGACGCCGCCCCGCATCATCGGCGGCGTGATCACGGACCGGTTCCAGGTGGAGCTGGGCTCCCGGGTGAACGCCCAGGTCCTCGTGGTCTCGCCGGACGACTCCCTGGTCTTCGACTGGACCACGGACATGGGCAGCTTCGACGAGCCCGCCAACGGCCCCAGCGTGTTCTGGAACGCCCCCGCGGACGAGGCGGAGAACGAGGGCCTGGTGGGCCAGTTCCCCACGATCATGGTGGTGGTGACGGACTCCCTCGGCCAGACGGCCTGGGGCTTCGGCAACGTGCTCCTGAGCCGCGAGATCAAGGTGGACTACGCGCCGGTCACGAGCACGGGCAAGGCTGGCGGCGGGTGCTCCGCGGCGGGCTCAGGCACGGCCTCCCCGGCCTTCCTGCTGCTGGTCGGCCTCTTCGGGCTCGCGCTGCGCCGCAGGGTCTAGCGTGGAGGGGGCGTCCCCGGACGGGGTCGCGTAGTTCCCAGGTCGGGTCGCGTAGTTCCCAGGTCGGAGTCGCGTAGTTCCCAGGTCGGGGGCGTCAGAGGCGCCCGAAGTCAAGGAGAACGAGGGCCCGAGAGGAGGCGTACTTCTGTACGCCGCACGAAGCGGGCCCGAAGTGCGACGCCGAGATCGGGTGGATCGGGCGTCCCCGGACGGGAACTAGGGCGCTGCGCCGTAGTCCACGAGGGCCTGCCACACCACGTCGCAGTCCGTCTGGCCGGTGAGGTCCGAGATCAGCGCCTGGCAGGAGGCGTTCTCGGCGGACCGCTGCTCGGCGCCGAGCCCATCGAGCCACACCCCGGTCTCGTCCACGCAGGTCTGGCGGTAGTCGACCTTGTCCAGGGCGCCCAGATCGATCCAGTCCATGTTCCACTCGGCGAGGCAGTTGCTGAACTGGCGGGTCTGCGCCCGGCACGCCTCTTCGCACGGCGCGCAGCCGGTGGCGAGGAGCGCGAGGGCGGCGAACAGGAGCAGGCGATCAGTCAAAGTACTTCTCGAACACGATGCGCCGGCTGCGCTTGCTGAGGCCCTTGGCCTCCATCAGGGCGATGCTGTCGGTGATCATCCCGCCATTTCCGCAGAAGTAGATCTGCATGTCGTCCACCGGCAGATCCCACTGGACCAGGTGCTCGACGACGCGCCCCGTCTCGCCCTCCCAGCCGGGCTTGGGCCGGGACAGGGTGGGGATGAAGCGGAACCGCGGGAACTCCGTGGCCCAGCGCTCGAACTCGGCCACTCCGAACAGGTCGTCCTGGGTGCGCACGCCGAAGAGCAGGGTGGTGTCCCGGTCGTGGATCTCGCCGGTGCTGATCATGTCCTTGAGCATCGCGCGCATCGGGACGACGCCCGTGCCCGTGGCCACGAGGTAGATGTGCGGGTGCAGGGGCCGCCGCAGCCAGAAGCTGCCCAGGGGGCCGATGAGCTGGAGCGGATCGCCGGCCTTCAGGGTGCGCATCCAGCTGGTGCAGCGCCCGCCGTCCACCATCTTCACCACGGTGACCACGTACTCGAACTCGTCCGGGTGGTTCCACATGGAGTAGGGGCGCAGGGTCTTCTTGATCCCCTGCTCCTCGTCCGCCGGCAGGATGATGGAGACGTACTGCCCCGCGTGGAACTCGAACATCGCCGCGCCGACCGGCTCGAACGCGATCTTGAGCGTGTCGTCGGCCACCCACTCGGAGTACACGACCCGCGCGTCGTACTCCTTGGGCTTGATCAGCGGCAGGCGTTCGAAGGTGAAGCGCTCGACCTCACTCATTCCGGCTCCTCGGGCGCCGGACCCGTGTGGGTCCGAGGGCGCCGAACTATAGCGCCGAGCCGGCAGCAGTCCAGGGGCCCGCGGTAGGCTTCTGTCCCCATGAGCAACACCGACAAGGACGTGATTCTCGCGCTCGATTCTGGCTCCCAGAGCTCGCGCGCCCTGCTGTTCGACCGCCAGGGAGCCGTGCTCGCGGTGGGGAGGGGCACGCACGCGCCCATGAAGCACCCCGAAGAGGGGGCGGTGGAGCAGGATCCGGTCGACATCCGGGACGCGCTGTTCGGGTCCGTGCAGCGCTGCCTGCAGGAGTGGGGCGGCGACCCGGCGCGGATCGCCGGCGGGGCCCTGACCACCCAGCGAAACACGATCCTCCCCCTCGCCGCCGACGGCACCCCGCTCGCGGACGCCGTCAGCTGGCTGGACCGCCGCACCGCGCCGGTGGACAGCGAGCCCTCCCGGTCCGTGCGCGCGCTGCTCAAGGTCCTCGGTGACGAGGCGATGATCCCGCGCCTGCTGTCCAAGTCCGTGCCGCGGCTGTGGCGCGACCGCTGCCCCGAAGTCCTCGCGAAGGCCCACAAGATCGCCCCGCTCGAGGCGTGGCTGCACCAGCAGCTGACGGGACGCCTCGCCCTGGCCCCCGGCGGCTGCGCCGGCGTCTTCCCCTTCTCCGCGAAGAAGCGGACCTGGAAGGCCCCCGGGCTCGAGCACAAGCTGCTTGGGATCCGGCCGGAGTGGCTGCCCGAGGTGGTCGAGGCGGGGGACGAGATCGGGCGCATCAGCGCCGACGCGGCGGTCGCCACGGGCCTGCCGGTGGGGCTGCCGCTGTACGCCTGCGGGGGCGACAAGCAGGCCGAGGCGCTCGGCGCGGGGGTGCGCGCCGGGGATCGCGGGGTGGGCGCGGTGTCGCTGGGCACGGCGAGCTCGATCGTGATCCCCTGGCGGCGGCCCCTGCAGTCGCGCACCTACGACTGGCTGACCAACGCGGCGTGCGAGCCGGCGTCCTGGTCGCTGGAGTACATGGTCTACCGCGGCATGTGGACGGTGCGCTGGTTCGCGGAGAACTTCGGCCGGGACCTGCAGGCCCGGGCGGACGCCGAGGGGCGCCCCGTGGAGGCCCTGCTGTGCGACGAAGCGGCGGCCACGGAGCCCGGCTCCGGCGGCGTCGTGACCTGGCCCCGTTGGTCTCCGAGCCTGCAGCACCCCGAGGAGGTGGGCGCGATCCTGGGGCTGCGGGAGGTGCACACCCGCGGGCACGTCTTCCGTTCGCTGCTCGAGGGCATCGCCTTCGATCTCAAGCGCGGCCTGGGGATCCTGGAGGCCGCCACGGGCACCC
Organism: uncultured Pseudomonadota bacterium; assembly: GCA_937891735.1. Lineage (GTDB taxonomy): Bacteria > Myxococcota_A > UBA796 > UBA9615 > UBA9615 > JAGSHC01. The sequence continues at coordinate 17,661 of CALAGR010000022.1, forward strand.
GGCTCCGGGAGCTGCGGGTGGGCGGGGGCGGCTCCCGCTCCGACCTCGTGGTCCAGATCCTCGCGGACGTGCTCGGCCTGCCGGTGCTTCGCCCGCCTTCGGAGGAACTCGCGGCCCGCGGCGCCGCGCTGGTGGCCAGCGTGGGGACCGGGCTGTGGCCCGACCTGGCGGCGGCGACCAGCGCGATGGTGCGTCCGGCCCCAGTGGTCCGCCCCCGGCTGGACGTGACGGCGCGCTACGACCGCCTGTACCAGGGGGTCTACCAGTCGGGCCTCACCGAGCTGTTGGGCCTCGCCGGCGCCCTCGACCGGCTGCGGCGGGGCCGGCGGTAGCCCAACCCCTCACTCGGGCGCGGGCACCACGACGTGGTCACCGGTGACCACCCGCAGCGTGTCCTCCAGCATCCGGCTGGCCATCTTCATGAAGTCCCGCTCCGTCACGATGCCGATCAGCGTCTTGCCATCGACCACGGGGAGGCAGCCCACCCGGCTGCGCCGCATCAGCGCGATGGCCTCGAGGGTGGAGGTGTCGGCCGTCACCGTCACGGGGTTGGGGTTCATCACCTCGCGCACCGCGGGCGGCGCGTCCGACGGCTTGCGCCGGGCGAACACCCGCAGCAGCGCCCGATGGGACAGCAGCCCCACCAGCTTGCCTTCGTCGTCCTCGACCGGCACGTGCCGGATGTGCTCCCACTCCATCATCGACGCGGCGAGATCGATCACGTCCTCGGGGTGGATGGCGAACAGCTCGCGGGTCATGAGCTGTCCCACCGTCCGGCAGCTCTCCAGCCAGTCCGCCGCCGCCGGCTCCCCCGCCAGGTCCCAGGTGTGCACGGGCGTGCCGGCCAGCTGGTGGCGGTGCAGCGTGTTGACGATGTGGCGCATGCGCTGGTCCGTCGAGCCGGTCTTCATCTCGTCCAGCGACTCGAGCACCCAGCGGGACCCCGTGCGGCGCAGCTTGGTGCGCGCTTCGAGGATCCCCAGGTACCGGTCGATGTCCGCCGGATCGATCTTGGCCCCCTCGAGACCCCGGCGGGCCAGGGGCAGCAGGTGCTCCAGCAGGAGCTGCTGCGCGGTCATGACCTTGTCGTCGAGCCAGTGGAACTGGGCTTCCAGGCCGTAGCGGGCGGCGGCGATGAAGTTGTTCTTGGCGTGATCGAAGGGCAGCTGGTCGGCCGGGTCGCCGACGTCCTCGGCCAGCGCGGCCATCAGTCCGAAGAACAGCGCGGCGTTGGCGGCTTCGTCGGCGACGGTGGGCCCGCTCGGCAGCACGCGGTTCTCGATGCGCAGGTGGGCGACGCCGTCCTTGATGCCGTAGCAGGGCCGGTTCCAGCGGTACACGGTCCCGTTGAAGAGGCACAGCGCGGTCAGGGGCGGCAGCACGCCGCGCTCGAGCAGCTCGGTGCTCGGCTCGCCCAGCTCCGTGGACAGCAGGATCCGATGACGTGACAGGTCCTCGCGGAACAGCGACTCCACGCCGCCTTGCAGCCACCGCTCCCCGAACCGCACGCGGGGCCGATGCCCCCGGGCCTGCTGGGCCTTGTTGCGCACATCCACCGACTGTTGGAAGAGCGCGATCCGCGTCTCCTGCCACAGGCGCTTGTTGAGCAGCAGGGGGCTGTTGACCGACACCGCAAGGACCGGCCCGGTGACCAGCTGCGCGAGGTTGTACAGCCGCGCGAACTCCTTGCTGCCCACCTGGAAGTGCACCTGAAAGGACGTGTTGCAGGCCTCGAGCATGATGTTGTCGTGCTCGTACGTCAGCTCGTCGATGCCCTTGATGTTCGTCGTGAAGGTCCCGCCGCGCATGCCCACCAGGGTCTTGTTCAACGCGAAATAGCGGGGCACGGGGGTCATGTAGTCGAGGCTCAGATGCTCCCGCTCCAGGGTCGGCAGGATCCCCGCCAGGACGACCTCGGTGTCCATCGTCCGGGCGGCGCTCCGGGCCGTGAGGTTGAGCTCCCGAAGCTCGCGCTCCAGCTTGCTCAGGCAGGTGCCGCCGAAGAGCTGCGGTTGCAGGTTCCCCTCGAGGTTGAACCGACCGAGCTCCGTGGTGAACCGGGGATCGGCCAGGGTCTCCAACATCTCCGTGGCGACGGGGGCGGGGCGCCCGGCTCGATCGACCAGGAACATCTCCTGCTCGGCCCCGATCCGCCGGATCCCCGACTCGATCAGGCCCTCCTTGCACATGTGCTCGAGGGCTTCGAGGTCGTCCAGCACCCGGCGCGTGAAGCGCCGCAGCTCCGCGCTGTCCACCTCTTCGACGTTGTGTTCACCCATGGCGTGGCCTCAACAGAGCGCCGTAGGTGGCGCAGATTCCCACCGAGACGTCGGCCCAGCCTACCGCGGGGGATCGCTGGGCGCGCGCAACGGGGAGGAACGCCGGTCAATCAGGACCGCGCGAGGACCTCCACCACCAGCCGGTCGATGCCCTTGGCGACGGCGCCGACCCAGGGTCCGAGCATGTACGCGGCGGTGGACACGACGTTGTGGCGCTCGTCCACGACGATCTGATCGACCGTCGTTTCCTTGTGGGTGGCGCCCATGGCGCGGGCCGCGGCCGGCGCATCCCCCTCGCAGCCCAACGTGATCCTCACTCCCGGGATCACCTTCGCGGCGAGGGCCGGCGTGATGCAGATGAACCCGATGGGCTTGCCCGCCTCCCGGAACTCCCGGATGACCCGCTCCACCTGGGGATCGACCGTCATGTCCTTCCCGTGGAACGCGAACGTGCACAGGTTCTTCGCCCCTCCGAATCCGCCCGGAAAGATGAGCGCGTCGGCGTCCGCGGCCGACAGCTTCGCGAGGTCGGTGATCTTGCCTCGGGCGATCCGCGCCGACTCCACGAGCACGTTGCGGCTCTCCCGCGTGGGCTGGCCGGTGAGGTGGTTGATCACGTGGGCCTGCTCGATGTCCGGCGCGTAGATGAGGGCCTGGGCGCCGGCGTTGTCGATGGACAACAGGGTCAGGACGGCCTCGTGGATCTCGCTGCCGTCGTAGACACCGCAGCCGCTCAGCACGACGGCGACCTTCCTGGACTCGGACATGGGGACCTCCTGTGCGATGGGACCGGGAGGCTAGCAGCGCGTTCGCGCTTGCCCAGGGGGCCACGATCATCCCGGCATGATCGAGCACATCGACAGGTGGCGGCGCAGGTCCGAGGGTGTGTGCATGAACACTCACTTCCGAATCCTGCTGGTCCTGCTCGCGCTCGGCGCGGTGGGCGCGTTTGGCTGTGGCGGACCCCGGTACACCCAGGTCAGCGCAGGCATGTCCCACTCCTGCGCCCTCCGCACGGACGGGTCGGCCGCCTGCTGGGGCCGCAACGACGAGGGCCAGGCGACGCCCCCCGTAGGCTCCTTCACCAAGATCACCGTGGGGCACATGCACACCTGCGCGCTGCGCAGCGACGGCACCGTCGCGTGCTGGGGCCGCAACAAGTACGGCGAGGCCACCTCCCCTGGCGGGACCTTCGCCGACGTGGGCGCAGGCGCCTTCTATACCTGCGGAGTCACGACGGACGGCGTCCTGAGCTGCTGGGGCCGTGATCGGGTAGGGCAGACCCAGACCCCCGAAGGCACCTTCAAGTCCGTCTCCGCGGGCACGACGGTGGCCTGCGCAGTGCGCACCGACGCCACGATCGCCTGTTGGGGCCGGGACCGCTCGGGAGCGGGGAACCCGCCCGAAGGCGAGTTCGCCAGCGTGAGCGCGGGCAACGGACACATCTGCGCGCTGGGGACCAACGGCGCGGTGACGTGCTGGGGCCGGCGGATCGAGGGCCAGATCACCCCGCCTGCCGACATCTACTCCAAGGTCGCCGCGGGGGGCTTCACGAGCTGCGGGCTCAAGCCCAGCGGCGAGGTGCACTGCTTCGGCAGCAACAGCCAGGGGCAGGGGATCCAGCCGACGGGGCTGTTCTCAGACGTCACCGTGGGTCACGCGCACGCGTGCGGTGTGCTCACCAACGGCAAGCTGAGCTGCTGGGGCAAGGATGACTCGGGTCAGGCCATGCCCCCGCGGGGGACGCGCCGGTAGCCGGCGCTAGCGTCGTCGGCGGAGCCCGAGGCTGGTGCCGAGCATGAGGGCCAGCGCCAGCCACGACGGCTCGCCCCCGCCCGTGCTCGCCTTGCAGCCCTGACGGACCTGCGTGCTGGCGCGCGCGGAGGAGCGCTCTCCACCCACGAAGGGCGAGGGATCGAGTCCCTCTTCGGCGGAGTCGTCGTCGTCGGCCAGCGTGGTGTCGTCGTCGTCGTCGTCATCGTCGTCGTCGTCATCGTCGTCGTCGTCGTCGTCGTCATCGTCGTCGTCGCCCGTGGCGGCCGTCAACAGGATCGACTTCCAGTTGGTGATGTCCGCCGTCAGGGTCTTGGTGTCGCACCCTTCGGCGTAGCCCGTGGCGGTGGCGCAGACGGTGTAGCTGCCGGGATCGATGGGGTCGAACTCGTAGAACCCGGCCGCGTCCGTGGTCGTGCTGCCGACCCCGCTGACGGTGACCGTGGCTCCGCCGATCCCGTACTGGGCGTCGAACAGATCCGTGTGGCGGATGTAGCCGACCAGGCTCGTCAGGTTGGTGGTCGTGCTGCCCCCCGTGATCAGGTTCATGTACGTGTCCCAGGGCCAGTACACGCCCGGGTCGGTGTGGGTCGCGCCGGGCACCTCGACGTGGCCGATGACGACGCTGCGGGTGGCGGGCAGGCCGTAGTCGGCGAGGATGTTCGCGGTGAGGGCCGCCGAGGAGTTCAGCATGGCCGTGGTGACCCAGGCCGGGTCGGACACGAAGCCCTCGTGCTCGATGCCGATGGACAGCTGGTTGTAGGACCAGTTGCCGGCGTGCCAGCCGATGTCCTCTTCATCCAGGGTCTGGGTGATCTGGCCGTCGGACTGGCGGATCACGTAGTGCGCGGACACGGACGAGGCGCAGTTCAGGAACCAGGAGATGGAGCCCGAGTAGCTGCCCTGGGTGGTGTGGATGATGACGTAGTCCACATCGGTCAAGCCGCGGTTGGCGGGGGTGTGGTTGCACGTCGGCGCGGTGTTGTAGATGACGCCGGGGTAGTCGGCGCCGGGGCCGCTGCGCATCGCCGCGCTGAAGCCGCCGATGGCGCCGGGCTGCACCGGCAGCGGCGCGATGGCGATGGGCTCACCGGTGGGCAGGCGGTCGATGACGCCGCTGTCGAGGAGCTCGTACACGTGGTCGATCCAGACGTCGGCCACGTCCGGGTGCAGGTTGGCGGCCCAGGCGAGGGAGTCCCGCCACGCGATCAGGTCCCAGTCCCCGGTCTTGGTGGTGGGCTGGGGGGGCGCGACGGCGGCCAGCAGAAAGGCCATCGCGCGGGCGTGCTGGCCCACGTCGTCGAGCAGCTCGTCGGTGTCCACCTCCAGGAAGTCCGCCGCGAAGGACAGGCGCTCCGGCGTGATCTGGAACAGGCCTGCGCGTCCGTCCGCCGCGACGCGGGACGGGTGGTGGGCGTAGCGGGACTCGACCCAGGCGATCACGTGCAGCAGCTCGGCGGGCACCGACCACTCGCTGGCCGCGGCGTCGATCACCGCTTCGACCTCGATCGCGGAGGGCGGGCTGTACAGCGTGTTCCAGCCGGTGTTGGCCGTCGGGCCGTGGGCCAGGGCCGGTACGGCCAGCAGCAGGGTCAGAGCGGCAAAGAGGGCACGGCGCATGACGAATTCTCCCAGGGCGGCGGAAGAATAGCGAAGGCAGCGCGCGCCGCGGCAGGCAATCTGCCCGCCACATCCCCGCAACACGGACCTTCAGCGCAGGGCGACCCGAAGCAGGCCCCGGCACCCCGGATCCGTCAGCAGCAGCTCGCGACCCCGGGAGCCGTACAGGCAGCGCAGGGAGAAGGCGCGGTCCCCGTCGTCGCTGACCGCCACATACCCCGTGCCGACGGGGCCGTCCTCCGAGTTCGCCTCGATGAAGCTGCACGGCGCGTCGCGCCCCCCGACGTTGCAGTCGGGCGACGCCAGCATCACCACCTTGGCGCCCCGCGCCTGGAACCACCGCAGCGTGTCGGTGGTGAGCCCGTCCACGTCCAGGGTGCCGGGGGTCTCGTCCCGCACCTCCACCACGACGTCCCAGCCGGGGCACGACACCGAGCGAAGGGCGCCATCCACGGTCACCAGGCAGTCGGCGGGGAGCTCGGCCAGGGAGAGGGCAGCGTCGCTGGCTCCCCCCGCCACCGTGGTCCAGTTGGGCGGCACCACGGGCACCGGAGCCTGCACGACGACCGGAACGCTGTGGTCCCACAGCGTGCGCGGCGCCACGGTGGGCTCGTCCTGGTCCGTGGAGCGACTCGCCTGTGTCGTTGCGCAGCCGGCCAGCAGGCCGAGCGACGAGACCAGGGCGAAGGCGCAGACCAGACGGTGATTCATGGTGTCTCCGGGTGGGACCTCGCCAGCCGCTCGGGGATCGGCCCCTCTGCGCGCCAAGGCTCTGTCTCCATCTACAAGTATCGGTCAGAACGACCGTCCGGAGAGCACCATCGAAAACAAACTTTTGCTGCCTCGCAGACGGCGAGCAGGGCGGGCGCCCTCCGCAGGTCACTCGGGCCCGGCGGGGCCGCTGTCGAGGGACCGCAGGCCCCTTGCGGCGCGCGGATCGGCGGGCGCGAGGGCGGCCGCGTGCTCGTAGTAGGCGCGGGCCTCCTCGCTTCGGCCGAGCTGTGCGGCGCAGCCCCCCGCGATGAGCGTCGCTCCGAGGTGGTCTGCGTGCAGGTCCAGGGCTGCCTGGGCCGCGGACAGGCCCTCCTCGTAGCGCTGCGAGAGCGCGAGGGCGCGGGCGAGGTGTACGCGCGGGCCCACCTGGGACGGCCCCGCCGCGATCGCCGCAGGGGCGCGGGCGATCGCCTCCTGGAGTCGGCCCTCGGCCACCAGGCAGGCCAGCAGGTTGTTGTGCGCGCTCCGGTCCCCGCTGGCGAGGGCGCGCTCGTACCAGGGGATCGCGGCGCCGCATCCGGCGCCCCGGAGGTGGGCGTCGTAGCCCAGGTGATACGCCACCTTCGGGTCGCCGGGCGCCACCGACCAGGCGGCCTCGAACAGCGTGCGGTCCGTGCGCCAGTCCTGCGCCCTGGAGAACGTGACGGGCGCGAAGACCACGGCCCCCAGGAAGACCGCCGGCACGAAGCGGCGGGGCAGCCGGCGGGCCGCGGCGCCCAGGCAGATCGACAGGCCGGCCAGGGCGGGGTAGAGGTAGCGGTCACCGAACTCGTCCGTGCCTGCGACGGCCAGGGCGGCCGGTCCCAGGGCGAACAGGCCGAACAGCAGCCCGGTCCTGGCCTCGCCGCGCAGCCACAGGGCCAGACCGATCCCCCCCGCCATGGCGCACAGCCCGAGCCAGGCGCCGGGGGTGGGCGGGTGCGGTACCGCGGTGAGGGAGGAGGGGTGCACCAGGAGCACCGCGCCTTGCACGATCAGCGAGCCCCAGCGCGCCAGCACCTCGAGGAGGCTGGTGTGTACGGCGACGGAGTGATCTGCGAGCCCGCGCAGGACGAGCCAGGCGCCGACGGCGGTGACCGCGCCCACCAGCGGGCCCCACCGGCGCTCCGAGCGGGGCAGGCCCACCAGGCTCAGCGCCAGCACCGGCACCACCGCGACGGCG
>CALAGR010000023.1 GCA_937891735.1 uncultured Pseudomonadota bacterium
GCACCCAGGCCCGCCCGCGCACCTCGGCCCGACCGCACGCCGTGGCCGCCTCGAGCGCAGCAGCGGCAGGCTCCAGCTGCCCCGCGAGCCGCAACAGATCCCCGCGCTCCAGCGCGAGCAGGGCGTCCAGGTCCGGGTCCAGCGACTGCGCCGAGGCCCCCTCCAGAACCTGCACCCCAGCCAGCAGCGGGCCCTGCACCCGAAAGATGTCCGCGCTCGCCAACGCGGCGCGAGCCGCGAGCTCGGGCTCGTCGAGATCCTGCCCACGCTGGGCGGCGGCCACGAGGTTGTCCAGCTCGCGGCCCACGTCCCGCCGGCGGTCGATCGCGTCGGGCCCGATCAGCTCGGCCCGGGCGTCGTCCTCGCCAAACGCCGCGAAGCACTCCAGGTGCCGCCGCAGCGCCTGCGAGCGGAGCTCCGACAAGGGCGGCGCCCCGTCGGGGGCCGGCACCGCGCCCGGCGTGCGCAGCTTCTCCGCCGCATACTCGTGCATCGATGTGTACATGCCGAACCGCAGCTCGTCGCCGCCGCCTTCCGGCTCGGACGTGCGCAGCAGGCTCTTGTCGAGGAGGGCCTGCACGAGGTCCATCGCCCAGGGCGCGTCGGGCCAGTCCTCCTCCACCGCGACGACCTGCTCGGCGTACTCGAGCGTGAACCCCCCTTCGAAGACGCTCAGCTGGGCCAGCGCCGACTTCTCCCAGGGCTCCAACAGATCCCAGGACCAGTCGATGGCCGCACGCAGGGTCGCCTGCCGCTTCGCCACTCCCTTCGAGCCGGCGAGCAGCTTGAACCGGTCCTTGAGCCGCGCCCTCAGCTTGGCCGGCGGCAGCACCGACAGACGCGCCGCGGCGAGCTCGATGGCGAGGGGCAGACCATCCAGGGTCTCCACGATGGCCTCGACGTCCGCGCGGTTGCGGTCATCCACCTTGAACCCGGGCTTTCGTGCCTGGCCACGAGCCTCGAACAGCGCCACGGCGTCGGTGCGCAGGGGCAGCGGCTCCAGCGGCAGCGTCATCTCGCCCGGCAGGTTCAACAGGCTGCGGCTGCTCACCAGAAAGGTGGCCTCCGGGGCCCGCTCGATCCACGCGCCGACGGTAGCCGAGGCGTGCTCCGTGATCTGCTCGAAGTTGTCCAGGATGACGAGCGTGCGCCCACGGTTCAGCAGCACCGTGCCCAGCTGCGCGATGGGGTCGTCCTGCCCGAGGGGAACGTCCAGGGTGCGCGCCAGCGCCGAGGCAACGCCTTCGAGCTCCCGGGCCTCCGACAGGTCGCAGAACCAGACACCTCCTGGGAAGTCACCCAACCAGCGCCAACCGAACCGACGCGTGACGCGGGTCTTGCCCGCCCCCCCGGGACCGAGCACCGTGACCAGCGCGGCGCCGTTCTCCACCAACTCTGCCAGCCGGTTCAGATCCGCCTCCCGACCGACGAACGCGTCCCGCTCCCGGGGCAGGTTGTTCGGCACATCGTTGATCGGCAGCCAGTGCCCATCCCGATCAACGACCCGGTAGACCTTGCTGCCGTCCGGCGGCGGCTGGAACGGGGCGTCGGCATCCCCCACCTCGAACAGCTCGAGGGGCTCGGCCCGTCCCTTCATGCGCCAGTGCCCATGGGACAGCACCCGCAGGGCGGTGACGCCGAGCGCGCTGAGAGCGGCCTCGGACAGCAGCGTCTGGCCCCCTTGGGCGACCGACATCACCCGGGCTGCGGTCGGCTTCGCGATGCCCTCCACCTCCAGGGGCTTTGCGCCGCGGGCCACCTGCACGGCGGGGTTGCGCCGCAGGATCACCTCGCCCGAATGAAGCCCGGCCCGCGCCGCGAAGGGCACGCCGAGCCGGGCGGACAGCTCCCGAAGGCCCTTGTGGTACGCCACGGCGTACGCGACCGCGGCGGGGACCTGCTCGAACAGGAGGAGGAAGCCGTCGGTCTTGTCTATCTCGAGGCCGTCGTGCAGGGGGAGAAGGTCGCGGGCCAGCTCGTCGTGGGCAGCCCACACCTCCGCCATGCGCACATCGCCGAGCGTCTCAGACAAATGGGTGCTGTCGACCACGTCGGTGAGCAGCAGGGCACGGACCTCGGCCATCCGCCAATGGTAGCCGGGACGTGCCCACCAGAGCCGCATGCGCCCGCGGGTGGTTTGAAAACGGTCGCTGGCTCCCATGACCAATGTCAGAAGTGCGCGTGTTGCAACGAAGCCGATGATCGAGGGAGGTGTCGGATGCGTCGGTTGTGTTTGCTCAGCTGCTCTCTGGTGGGATGCGTCGTCGCAGATCCCCCCGACGGGTCCAGAGACCCGGCACCGGAGGAAGTCGATCAGGGCGTCTGCGCGGCCGTGTGGGGCGAGATCCCTGCCGGCGGCCGGCTGTTCGTCGACGCGGCAGCGGCGCCTGGCGGTGACGGCTCGATCACCGCGCCCTTCGACACCATCGGGGGCGGGATCACCGCCGCCCGCACCACCCGCATCCGCTCCGTGGCCATCGCTGGCGGCGAGTACGAGCATCGCCTGCGCCTGAACGACGCCGTGCTGGGGTGGGAAGACGCGGGGCTCGAGGTCACCGGCTGCGGCCAGGGCGTGACCATCCTCCATGCGGTCATCGTGGAGGAGGAGGACCTCGAGGGCGGCTGGAGCCAGTACGTGCAGCCCATCGTGGACATCAACGGGATCGGCACGGACGGGGTGGTGGTGCGCGACTTCACCGCGGTCGGTGGCCGACGCGCGGTGATGGTCCGGGGGGGCGCGGGAGCCGGCGAGCCGGTCGTCATCCAGCGCGTGACCCTGCAGGAGAGCATTCGCGTCGGCGTCCTGGTCGACGGGCTGGAGACGGTCGCGAACCTGTCCGAGGTCCACGTCGATGGGATGGTCGCCGAGGACGGACTCGGCCACGGGATCGCGATCCAGACGGGGGCCTGGGTCACGGACACGATCCCGGGCCCCACGACGATCAGCAACTCCGCTGTCGAAGGGGCGGTCGGTGTCGGGATCCTCGCCGAAGGCGGCTGGAACACCCTGACGGACGTGAGCGTCACCGGCACCCTTCCCCTCGATGGCGAGTTGGGCCGCGGCATCCAGCTCCAGAGCCGCACCCGCGCGGACCTGCTCCGGGTGACCAGCCTGGGCAACAGCGACGCCGCCCTGTTCGTGCACATGGCCGGCCGCGAGGGTGAGGGCATCAACATCGTCGACTCGATCCTGGGCGACACCATCGGATCGGACGTGGCCGGCACGGGCGAGACGGCGGGCGAAGGTCTGAGCGTCACCAACGGCACCGACCCGACCACCACGAGCGAGCTGGTGACCCTCACGGGCACCTCGTTCAGCGGCAACGTGCGCGCGGACGTCCTGGTGGACGGTGGCTCCCTCGAGATCGGCGCGGGCAACAGCTTCGGCGCTCAGGGCCAGTTCGGCGTGGTCGTGCAGGGAGAGGGCGTCGCCCAGGGCCCCGGCGGCGGTCCCCCCGACGTGGGGGTCACCCAGCTCTCGGGCGCCGACAGCCTCGGGCTGATCTCCGACGCCCTCGGGCTGGACGGGCTCGACCAGTGAGGCGGATCGGCTTCGTCCTCCTGTCGTCCTCCCTGCTCTTCCTGCCCGCCTGCAGCGGCCCCCCCGCGGCCCCCGTCTGCGGCGAAGGCGAGAGCCTCGTGCCGGTCGGCCAGCCCGACAGCGACGACGTCTCCGAGGTCTGCGCCCCGGCTGCGTGCGGCACGGAGGCCTGGGCGAGCACCGACGCCACCGACGTGGTGTACGCGGCCCCCTGGGGCGGGACCACCGGGCCCGGCACCCGCGAGGCGCCGTTCGGCATCGTGCAGCGGGCCATCGGCGCGGCGGGCGACGGCGGCACCGTGCTCGTGGCGGACGGCGAGTACGTCTGGGATCTGCTCACCACCCCCGAGGAGGGCGCGGACGTCACGATCCTCGGTCGCTGCGCGGAGCTCGTCACGATCACCCCGCGGGATCCGGAGGCGCCGTCCCTGTGGGTCCAGGGCGCGACCGTGGAGGTGCATGGGGTCACCCTGAGCGGCGGCCAGGGGGTCCAGGTCATGCGCTCTGCGGACGGCGCGATGAACGGCTCCCTGACCCTGCGCGACGCGGTGATCGCGGACGCCCACCAGATCGGTGTGCAGGCGATCACGGGCTCCACGCTGAACCTCACGGACGTCACGATCCGCGGCACGCGTCCGCTCGACGGCGACGGCTCGGTCGTCGCGCTGAAGCTGAACACCGGCTCCCGAGGCGCGCTCACCCGCGTTGATTTCGTGCAGAACATGGGCAGCGTGATCGAGGCCAGCGGCAGCAACACGGTGCTCGATCTGGAGGACATCGTCATCCGGGACACGGTCCCGCGCACCCTGCTGGAGGACGACCACGACGACGACGCCCGATGGCATTCGGAGGTCATGAGCGGGATCATGATCGTGATGGGCAGCGGGACGGTCCTCAACGCTCGCGGACTGTCGCTCCTGGACAACGCCGGCGATGGGATCTCCCTGGTGGGCCCGGCGGGACCCCACGTCCTCGAAGACGTCACCATCAGCGGCATGCTCGACGCCTACCCCCCTCCCCTCGATCTCGGTCGATCGGGCGGCAGCGGCCTGATGATGGACGCCCGGTCCCTGGGCCAGGACATGGACGTCACCGTCCGCAACCTCCTGGTCGAGAGGTGCACGTGGATCGGAGTCAGCCTCGCGGGTCAGTACCTCACCGCCGACTTCGAGGGCGTGGTCCTGCGCAACATGCTTCCGTCGGCCCACGACGGCGCCGCGACCCCGGGCCTGGTCACCTTCGACCGGGCCCCGGTGAGCATCAGCGACATGCAGGTGGACGACACCGGGTACGCCGGGGTCTTCATCGCCGATGGCTCCGAGGTGACGCTCGACAACGTCGACATCACGGGCACCACGGCGGGCATGGCCCCCGGGGGCGGGATGGGCCTGCTGGTCGTCGACGAAGCGGTCGTGCACGCGGCCGGGCTGCGGATCTCGGACAGCGAGGGCGCCGGCATGCTCGTGATGCCCGACGCCCGGATCGAGGGCACCGACGTGCAGATCACCCGCAGCGGCATGGCGGACGCGGTGGTCCTGGGCGGAGAGCTGCGCCTGAGCGACGCCTCGCTCTCGGGGGCGACCGCCTCGCGGGTGTACGGCGGAGGGCTCGGGCTGTTCGCCCTGGACTTCCGGCAGCCGCCGCGCATCGTGCTGGATGATGTGTCGTTCTCCGACACCGTCGGCCCCGGCGTGTACCTGAGAGGGAACGGCAGCTACGAGATCCGCGACTCCAGCTTCAGCGACTCAGGCGACATCCGCGGCGTGCCCGGCGGCATCTTCGCCACCGAGGGCGTGCAGGCCTGGGTCCCCGGCGAGAACGGAGCGCCCGGCGTCGGCCTGCTCATCGAGGGCAACTCCTTCGACGGCATGGGGCTCGACGGGATCCTGCTGGACGACGCGGGAGCGACCCTGGCTGACAACACCTTCGGGGACGTCGCCGGCGAGCCGCTGTTCGTGCAGCGCTGCTCGGGCGGGACGCTCCCGGTGGACGTGGCCGAGCAGACCGGCGTCGACGCGACCTGCCGACCCCAGGCCCGGATCGTCGAGTCGCTGCTGCTGTACGGCATCTTCATCAACGACAGCCTGACCCAGTAGCCGCGCGGCCGCGGGCTGGCCTACCCGCCGGGCTCCACCTCAGCGGCCTTCGGCTCCGGCGGTGGGGGTGGCCGCCAGCGCAGGCCGACCCCGGCGAGAAGGCACGGAGGCCCCCGGCGGCCCCGGCGGTCCCGGGGCCTCAGCGGCGCCTCAGGGCTCGACCGTCCAGCTCAGGTCGTCGAACACCACCTGCCGGCCCGCCCCGGAGGTCTGGACGGTGGTGCCGGCGGCCAGCGCGACGGTGAACGCCGCGCCCACCGCGTCGGCGCCGAGCGTGTAGGGGCCCAGCTGCAACGTGGTCCAGGTCCCAAGGGTGGCGGGCACGAACGCGTTGCCGCCGCCGCCGGTCAGCACGGAGACGCCATCGCGGCGCAGATCCATGCCGATGTTGTCGGGGAGGTAGTAGCCGGGGCGGCCCGCGACCCGGACCGACACGTAGATGCTGTTGCCGATGTGGTCCACCGCGGGGACGAAGGTGGTGGTCGCCGCGATCTCACCCAGGTTGCCGGTGATCGCGGACGTGGTGAACGCGAGGACCGCGACCTGGTCCCCGCTGGTGGGCTGCACGTAGTAGCCCGAGGCGCTCAGCGTGGTGTCGATCAGCCCGGTGACCATGGCCCCCGCCACGGTCGTGGGGGTGTACGCCCACGCGGGGTTGGACTGGAACTCCTGGCCAACGGCGGGGGCCTCGAAGTCGTCGAACAGAATCGAGAGGGGAGCGATCTGGACGTCGTCGTCGCCCGAATCGTCGTCGTCGGCCACGGTGTCGTCGTCGGTCTCGACCGTGCAGCCCCCGAGGGCGAGCAGGGACAAGAGCAGGGACACCACCAGGAGCGGGCGAAACAGGAACATGGGACCTCCACGGCTGAAGCGCCCGCAGACGCTCCTCGTTCCGCAGAACGTGACCGGTGGGGGCCGCGGCCACACCCTTCGGAATCCCTTCCGGGGCCGGACCCGAGAGGGCCGGGCGGGCCCCCGAATGGCATACTGCACCCATGCTCGCCTCGGTTCGGCTGCGCCTGCCCGACGGCAGCACCACGACTCTCTCCCCAGGCGACATCGTCGGCCGCATGGGGTCGGCGGCGCTGGTCCTCGACGACCCGCGGGTCTCCGAAGCGCACGCCCTGGTGAGCCTGCGCGGCGCCGAGCTCCAGCTGCTGGCCTTGCGGGGCATGTTCGCCGTGAACGGCGAGCCCTCCAGCAAGGTCATCCTTCAGCCCGGTCAGCTGCTGTCCTTCGCGGAAGGGCTGGCCCTGGAGGTGGAGGCGGTGCAGCTCCCGGACACGCTGGCTGCCCTCGAGGGCGATGGACTGCCGCGGCAGGTGCTCGGCGGGGCCAGCTCGCTCTTTGTGGGTCCGCCGCCGCGCCTGGTGCCGGGGACCGCGCTCGACGCCGACGCCTGGATCTGGTCTACGGGGCCGCGCTGGCGCCTGCGCGTGGGTGAGGCCGCCCCCCCTGCCGACCTCAGCCCAGGGGATGGCTTCTCCGTGGGCGACCGCGCCTTCCGCTTGACCACGATCCACATCGAGCGCGCCGGGACCGACGCCACCGTCGCCCAGGGGCGGGTCGGCGAGACGCTGCAGATGGTCGCGGGCTGGGACACGTTCCGCATCGGTCGGACCGGGCGTCCCCCGGTGATCATCGGGGGTGTCTCCGCCCGCCTGCTCAGCCAACTGGCCGACGTGGGCACCGCCCTGTCCTGGGAGGGGCTCGCCCGGGAGCTCTGGCCCGCCGACCCCGACCGCGATTCCCTGCGCCGACGCCTCGACGTGGCCCTCTCCCGACTCCGCTCCCGCCTGCGGTCGTCGGGGATCCGCAGCGACCTCGTGCGATCCACGGGCGCCGGCTACCTGGAGCTGGTGTGCTACCCGGGCGATGTCGTGGACGATCGCAACTGAGTTGGCGGTGAAGTCGCCCGACGACTCGGCGCCCTTCCTGTCCCATCCCGAAGGCGTGGCATCCAGCCCCGCGGCGGAAGGGACGGCCCCCGAGCGCTACCAGGACCTCGGGCTGCTGGGCACCGGCGGCATGGGCGAAGTGCGTGTCGTGCACGACCGGCGGCTGGGTCGGCAGGTCGCCCGCAAGTCGCCGCGGAGTGACGTGCCCGGCGCCGTGCAAGCCCTGTCCCGGGAGGCGTCGGTCACCGCCGCGCTCGAGCACCCGGGCATCGTGCCGATCTACGACGCCGGCGTCGGCCCCGACGGTCGGCCCTGGTACACCATGCGTCTCGTGCGGGGGCGCAGCCTCCGGTCGATCATCACCGAGACCCCTGCCCTGCCGGGTCGACTGGCCCTGCTGCGTCCCGTCCTCGCCGCCGTCGAGGCGGTCGCCTACGCGCACGCCCGCGGCGTCGCCCACTGCGATCTCAAGGCCCTCAACATCCTGCTCGGCGAGCACGGCGAGGTGCAGGTCGTGGACTGGGGCCTGGCCGCGTCCGGGCCGGGGTCGCCCACCGGTGGCACCCCCTCCTCCATGGCCCCAGAGCAGGTCCGCGGGGAACCGGCCACGCCGGCGTCCGACGTATGGAGCCTGGGCACGGTCCTGCTGGAGCTCGTCCTGGGCCGCCCACCCGAAGCGGGGCTCTCCACCGAGGAACTGCGCGCCCAGGTGGCGCTGGGGGGAAGGCCCGACGTGCCCACGGTCGACGTCCCCGTGGCGCTTCAAGCGATCGTGGCACGCT
Organism: uncultured Pseudomonadota bacterium; assembly: GCA_937891735.1. Classification (GTDB taxonomy): domain Bacteria; phylum Myxococcota_A; class UBA796; order UBA9615; family UBA9615; genus JAGSHC01. Next base: position 8,318 of record CALAGR010000023.1, read on the forward strand.
GCCTGCGCGCCGACCCCGCCGCCCGCTACCCCGACGCCGGAACCCTCGCCGCGGACCTGGCCCGCTTCCTGGACGGGCGCGTGGTGCAGGCGCACGACTACACGCTGGCGGACCACCTCCGCCGCGTGGGGGCCAACCACCGCCTCGCCTTCGGGGTCGGCGCCCTCGCGTTGATCGTCCTGCTCTTCGTGGTCTCGACCGGGGCGCTGCGCATCGTGCAGGAGCGCGACGCGGCCCGAGCGGCCGAAGGGGTGGCCCGCGCGGCCCGGGCTCTCTCGGACCAGAACCAGGCCCGTGCCCTTGTTCTGGGCGCACGAACCGCCGCCGCCGCGGGGCAACGGCCGGAAGCGGAGGTCCTCGCCGCCGCGTCGCTCGCCCTGAGGGAGTCGCCCGAGGCCCGGGGTGTCCTGGCCGCCTTCGGGGCCTCACCCAGGCCAGACCGTTCCCCCGAGGGGGTGCCCGCCTGCGACGGAGTCCGGCGCTCGTCCGCCGGCAGCAGCCTGTGCATCGGCCGCCGCTCCCTGGCAGTGCGCCCCCGGTCCGGAGCGCCGTGGTCCATCGAGCTGGCTGCAGAGGACGCCGCGTTCGCCGGCAGCGCCGTCGTCGCCACCCTGCGGGGGAACTCGGCGGTTGTCCTGGACGGCCTCGACGGCGCCGAGGTGGGCCGGATCCCCGAGCTCGTCACCGCCCAGGGCCTGGTGTCGGGCGCGACCGCCGCATGGCAGACCCCGGGGCGGCTGCTGGTGCGGGTCGACGCGCGCGCCGTGCGGGCCGTCTCCTTCGAGGCTTGTTCCGGCGAGGTGGTCTCTGGGGTCGCGGAGACCGACGCCGGGCTCGTGTTCGTGGCCTGTGGACCGCGGTCGCTGATCCGGTTCGACCCCGAGACGGGGCGCGCTGAGCCCCTGTCCCTCGATCTGCGCGACCCCCAGGCGACCGTGCGCGTGCTCGCTGCAGGTCCCGACCGTGTTCTGGCGGTGGGGACCGACCGGGGACAGGTGCTGATCCACGCGGACGACACCGAACGCGCCTTCGCAGACCTGGGCATCGCCGTGACCGGCCTGAGCTGGACGGGCGACGGCAGCCGGCTGGTGGTCTCCCTGCGGCGGGGCTCCCCAGTGATCCTGCACGCCGCGACGGGCGCGCCCCTGGGCCGACTGCCCGCGCGGGTGGGGGACGTGGTGTCCTCATCGGGCCCCACCGGCCTGATCTTCGGCGGTGTCGAAGGAGAACGCTGGGACCTGCGGGCGCTGCGGCCGGTCGCGGTGGGTGAGGGCGCGGGGATCACGGGGCTGGCGGTCGGCGCCCACGACGACTTCGTGGTGACCCGCGGCGACGGCAGCGTCGACCGCTACGATCTGGCGAGCGGAGCGCGGCTGGGGCACGTGGACGGGAGCGGACGCCCGCTGAAGGGGGTGACGCGGCTCCCGGGGGGCGCGGGCTTTGCCGTCGCGGGCATCGAGGGAGGCGTCCGGGATCTGGGACCGATGCTGGGCAAGGACGAACGGCTGGCCGAGGTGCCCGCTCGCCGGCTCCTCGCGCTGGGCCCCCGGCTCCTGGCGCTGCGCTACGCCGGGCCCGCGACCCTGCTGACCCCCGGCGATCCCGAGGTCTTCGTCTTCCCCCGCCTGGGGCCACCCTGGTTCGACGCGGGTGCCGACGACGCGGGAGCCCTCGCGGCTGCGCTGGACGAGGATGGAGGCCTCTGGCTGGTGCCCACCGAAGGCGATCCCCGCCTGGATGGTCGCTTCCCCGATGCGACGGCGGTCGATGCCACCTCAGCGGGAGGGGCTGTCGTGGGGGAGCGCGAGGCGCTGGTGGTGGTGGCTGCCGACGGCGCCGTCCAGCGATTCAGGCGGGAAGCGGGGCCGGTGGTGGACCTGGCGGTCTCCCCCGACGACCAGCTGGTGGCGCTCGGGGGATCGACGGGGTGATCCGGATCCTCGACCTGCGTTCGGGGCGGCTCCAGGCGGTCCTCGAAGGGCACCGCGAGCGGGTCTCCCAGTTGGTCTGGACCTCCCCTGTGCGCCTGCTGAGCGGCAGCTGGGACGGGACCGTGCGGGCCTGGGATCTGCGGGACTCCGCCACCCCCGCCGCGACCCTGGCGGCGGAGGTGGAGCGGGTCTGGGGCCTCGACGTGGCCGACGCCCTCTACGCCGTGGGGCCTTGAAGGGGCAGGGTCAGAGCAGCTCGGCGCGGTTGTTGGCGTTGCCCGCGGTGCTCCGCGTCCCCGTGCCGAACCGGGCCTGCACGTCGAACACCCAGCCATCCACCGGGACGCCTTCGAGGTCCCGCACCTGCGCGTCCACGCCGAACGTCTGCGGCGCGGCGTCCGTCTGCACCACGCCCGACCAGCGCTGCCAGAGCGACTCGATGGCGGCGTTGACGATGCTCCAGCTCCCGGGAGCCGTGTTGACGACGACGACGGCGTGCGTGATCAGCTCCGCGTTGGCGCCCACCACCGAGAAGGCCAACTCCCACGAACCGTCGGCGAGGGCGTAGACCCCCGCCCGGTGCAGGGCGACGGGGCCGTCGGAGGGGAAGGCGAGGTCCAGGGTGCCGGCCATGAGGTCGAAGCTCAGGGCCTCGGCCAGGTACACCTTGGTGCCTGCGTACAGCGTGACGGTGCCGGTGACCAGCTGTCCGGGAACCAGGGCCGCGGGCAGGCCCGCAGAGAGGATCGCCGTGGTCTCCGCCGGGCTGTCGATGTCGAGCTCGCCCAACACCTCGTCCGTGTCCGCGTCGGTCAGCTCAGCGAACACGGAGCCCACCGGAACGTCGCCGGTCGCCTGGGTCCAGAAGTTCGCCTTGTACCCGCCGCGCGCCCGCGGCTTGATCGTGGCCTCCGCGAGACCGGTCTCGCCACCCAGGTCCAGGACGGCGAAGTCGCTGACGGAGTCCGTGCTGCCGTCGGGGTTGAGCAGGGCCACGTCGATCTGCACGGCGTCGTCGGTGGTGGACCAGGGCTTGCTGAGCCAGCGGGTGCGGTAGACGGGGCCCTCGCCCAGGTCGGCGGCCACCACCTCCTCGGAGGTCGTGTCGACGGCCGCGATCTGCACGCCCTCGTAGGTCCAGGTCACGACGTCCCCGGGAACCAGGCGCAGGTCGGCAGAGAGCGAATCGCTGCCGTCGGGCTGCTCGGTGGCGGTCAGCTTCACCCGGACCGCGGTCCCGTCGGGCAGCGTGTCCTCGGTCCAGGGGCAGTCGGCGGCGCAGCGATCGAGCACCTGGCTCCAGGAGAAGGTCTGGACGGGATCGGCCACACCGCGCATCGAGGCGATGATCGTGTACTTCTTCTCGTAGGGCTGGGCCCGCGCGAACGTGGCGGTCGCCGTGGCCAGGACCCGGGTCTTCTTGGCCCTGGCCGTGACCACGGAGGTCTCGCCCGTCGACAGCCCGTGGACGGTGACGTCCATGCTGCCCGTGCCCGACGGGTCGCCCGAGTCGGTGTTCACCACCGTGCGGAAGCTCGTACCACCCTGCTCCTCGCGGATCCGGATGCGGTGGACGCGGCCGCTGAAGTCGGCGGCGCTGGCGACCGGGGTGACGGTGACGACCGCGAGCAGGGTGAGCAGGGCGAGCCGAAGCAGGTGCATGGAGCCTCCGGGGGTGGGCGCTCAATCTGCCCCGCTCCCCTGGCGTGCGCACCCTTCGAGATCCCTTCAACGCGGAGGACCACGGTGGGCGACTCCGCCGCTCATCCGGTGGGGCGGACGCGAGCGGATGGTGGCGGACTTCCTGATCGGCGCGCACACGCTCCAGCAGGCCGGCCGTCTCCTCGCCCCGGATCGCGGCTTCTACGGGGACTGCGTCGCCGGACTCGTTGTCCTCGCGCCCGACTCCGCGCGATGACTCCATTTCAGGCAGCTCCGACAAGGACAAACGCTGGGGCCGCAGGCCATGGCGTTTGTCGACGGCTCGGCGAGGTCACAGGCTGGCTTCACGCGCTACGTTCGCCATGTCTCACCGAGCCTTGTGGCGAATATTGACAAGAAGCGCCACCGCCACGATCCCCCGAGGAGAGAGGAGCCGAGCCATGGCCCGATCCATCAATCTGTCCCTGACGGACGACCTGCGAGCGTTCCTGGATGAGAACTCCGGGGACGGCACGCTGTTCTCCACCCCGAGCGAGTTCGTGCGCGCGCTGATTCGGGAGCGAAAGGAGCGGCAGGAGGCTGCGGAGCTCCGGCAGGCGGTCCTTGAGGGCTACGACGACGTCCTGCGGGGTCGGGTGCTGCCGCTGGCCGGCGATCTGCGGGCGATGGTGGCCGAGGCGAAGCGACGAGATGAGCAAGGCTGGGGCTGATGGCTCCTGCCCACCTGACCCGCCGCGCGCTGCTCGATGTCGATGAGATCGACCGCTACTCGACGGATCGTTGGGGGGACCAGGTCGCGAAGCAGCACCTCGCCGACCTGTTCGCGGCAGCGGAACGACTCGGTGAGATGCCCTCCCTGCTCAAGCACGACGACGACCACTCCTCGCGGCTGCGCTTCTACCGCGCCCGAGAGCATGTGCTCATCTGCGACCTCATTGAGGACGATGTCTTCGTGCTCGCGCTCAGGCACACCGAGATGGACCTGCCCCGACGGCTCGCGGAGCTGGAGCCGCAGCTCCTGGACGAAGCCCGCTTCCTTCATGGCCGCATCGTCGATTCACGCGATTAGCAGCGCGCTGCACGAAGCGCACGAAGGCCCGGGAGTCCGAGCCATCCAGCACCGTCCCCTCCCGAACCGACAAACGCCATGGCTTGCGGCCACGGCGTTTGTCGACGGCTCAGCGACGTCGCTCAGCGATGTCGCCTGCCGAACACCAAACGGCGAAACCCCCGAGTCGCAAGGCGGCTCGGGGGTCATGTCGTTTGGTGGGCGATACTGGATGAATATGGAACTTTCTGGGCGGGGGACTGCGGGCTGGCCGACGCAGTGATTGCCTGGCTCCAGGCCCACTGATGGCCGACCAGGAGCGCATGGCCGCGCGGGATCGGCGACTCACCCGCCTTCCTCCCAACGCCAGGACGCCGGTCCCCAGACTCCTCCGGCCCCCGCGAGCACGGGGTCGAGGAACCCGCGCGCGGCAGCGGTGACCGCATCCAGGTCGGCCCAGGGCAGCGCGTCGCGTGTGGCCAACCGCGCATATGGACGTCTCCATCCCTCCGCGGGCGCGGGCAGCTCCGACGGGAGGTCGTGAGTGGCCCGGTAGGCGTACGTCTGCACGACAGCGGCGCGCAGGACACGCGCGTCGATCGCCCGCACCCGCGCCAGGAGGGCAATGTCGGGCAGGTCCTTGACGCGCGAGTTCGGGCGGGGCCGCGGAACCGTGTACGCGTGCAGCTTCTCGGCGATGTGGCTCTCGAGGGGGTAGACCCGCAGGGTCGCCGGCACGACGTCGGCGAACGAGAGGAAGTCTGAGCCTCGGAGCAACTCCGGTTGGCCCACCATCGGCTCCGCGAACGCGGCATCGACCCCGAAGGGCCCGCCGTACACCTTCCCCGCGAGCCGACCCTGGACCCCGAAGCGGAGCCCTTCGTACCTCATGCCCTCGGCCTCGATGGTCGGATGGCGAGGATCGGCCCGCACCTCGAACGTGAGATGATCGTCGAGCGCGATCCGGCCCGCGCGCTGCAAGCGGGCCAAGGTGAGTTCGGGATCACCGACCAGCCGCAGGTCGAGGTCCTTCGTCGCCCGGGCCTCGGCCAGACGGAGCTCGAGCACGACGCCCCCCTTGAGGACGACGTCGTCACCGAATTCCGCGCTCACTCGAGCGGCGAAGCGGTCGATCACCAGCCGCATCCGAAGTCGGTTCTGCTCCTGGCCGCTGACCTTGCACGCGGCTCGCAGCCTCGCCTCGAGCGCCTCCTTGAAGCCGAGTGGGGTGGCGTAGCGGCTCAAGGCGCGGCGCCTGCTGGGAGAGCATTGGCGACGTCGTTGACGGAGAACAGGCCGCGAGCGAGGCCCTGTTCCACCGCTTGCTCGATGAACTCGGGGGACACGCCCGCCGCGGCGCAGTCCCTGACGGTGCGGGCGGGCGCGGTAATCGGGACGGCGCCGAACCATGAACGATCGATGGATCCGAGGTCGGCGAAGTGCAGCCGGAGCCCCTCAGGAACACGGAGGCGCCGCTGCCTCCAGGAGGCAGGCACCGTCATCTCCAGCTCGTGCGGGAGAAGATCCGACAGCTCGTGGCGCACCAGGGCGGTCTCGTGGCTGAACACCCCTTTCCTGTCGCTCCAAAGCCAGCAGACGACCAGGTCCTCGTCCTCGCTCGACGGGAAGTGGACCAGTCGGTAGATGCCGCGCCGGACACGCACGACCTTGCCGTTCGCCAGGTACTTGTGCAGCAGCGGGGAGCTGTAGCCGGCCTCGGCCGCCTGCACAGTCGTGAAGTGCCCGGCCTGGGCGACCGCCAGTGCGTAGAGGGTGTCCCAGGAAGGCGCCAGCGCTGGCATGCACACAACTTAACCTAGAGTGAATGTTTGTGTAGCATCCGAACGCGAAGGTGGACCCGATAGACGCCGGCGCGCAGCGGTGGCGTCTATCGACGGCTCGGCGACGTCGCTCAGCGATGTCGCCTGCCGAACACCAAACGACGAAACCCCCGAGTCGCAAGGCGGCTCGGGGGTTTCGTCGTTTGGTGGGCGATACTGGTTTCGAACCAGTGACTTCTACCGTGTGAAGGTAGCACTCTACCGCTGAGTTAATCGCCCACAGCGCCCCGGCACAGCGTGCAGGGGACGCATTGGATACCGCTGGATCCCGGGCGAGTCAAGCCCCCCGGAGCGGTGTTCCGATCACTCTTCAGCCGAGCAGCTCGGCCCCGCTGAAGAAGAACGCGATCTCGCCCGCCGCGTTCTCGACGCTGTCGCTGCCGTGGCATGCGTTGCGCTCGATGTTGCTCGCGTACAGCTTGCGGATCGTCCCCTCGTCGGCCTGCGCGGGGTTCGTCGCCCCCATGATCGACCGGTGGTGGGCGACGGCGTTCTCACCTTCGAGCACCTGGGCGAAGATCGGGCCCTCGGTCATGAACGTGACCAGGTCGTTGTAGAAGGGTCGGGCCGCGTGCACCGCGTAGAAGGCCTGCGCCTGCGCGAGGCTCAGGCGGGTCTTCTTGCATGCGACGATGCGCAGACCGTTGTCCTCGAAGTGCTGCAGGATGTTGCCCGCGTTGCCAGCCGCGACCGCGTCGGGCTTGATCATCGAAAGAGTGCGCTCGATGGCCATGTGTCAGTCTCCAAATGGATCGGTGCACAGCCCCCGTTGAGGGAGCCGCGCGTGTTTGTTCTGTGTCGAAGCTCAGGCCAGCGCGGCCTTGAGCAGCCCGCGCTCGGCGAGCAGCTTCTTCATCGTGATGCCCATGTCGGAGGGCGACTCCACCACGGAGATGCCGGCGGCCGACATGGCCTCCATCTTGCTCTTCGCGGTGCCCTGGCCACCGCTGACGATCGCCCCCGCGTGGCCCATGCGACGCCCCGGAGGAGCGGTCTGACCCGCGATGAACCCGACGATCGGCTTGTTGATGTGCTCGGCGATGTACGCCGCGCCCTCTTCCTCGGCGGATCCGCCGATCTCACCGATCATCACGAAGCCCAGCGTGTCGTCGTCGGCGCCAAACAGCTTGATGACGTCGAGGAAGCTCGTGCCGATGATCGGATCGCCGCCGATGCCCACGCAGGTGCTCTGGCCGATGTCCAGGGCGGTGAGCTGGCCGACTGCCTCATAGGTCAGGGTCCCGGAGCGCGAGAGCACCCCGATCTTGCCGGGGCGATGGATGTGCCCCGGCATGATGCCGACCTTGCACTCGCCCGGCGTGATGACGCCGGGGCAGTTGGGGCCGACGAGCCGGCTCTCGCTGCCCTGCAGGGCTTCGCGGACCGCGACCATGTCGCGCACCGGGATGCCCTCGGTGATCGCGATGATCACGGGGATCTTCGCGTCGATCGCCTCCAGGATGGCGTCCGCCGCGAACGGCGGCGGCACGTAGATGGAGGTGGTGTTCGCGCCCGTCGCGGCCACCGCCTCACGCACCGTGTTGAAGATCGGCACCAGGTGGCTGCTGTGCTCACCGCCCTTGCCGGGTGTCACCCCGCCCACGACCCGCGTGCCGTAGTCGATTGCCGTCTGGGTGTGAAAGCTGCCGTGCTTGCCCGTGATCCCCTGGACCAGGAGCCGCGTGTTCCGGTTGACGAGAATCGACATGCCTATACCCCCGTCGCGGCCACGGCCGCCTTCGCGCCCTCGGCCATGGTGTCTACAGCGAGGATGTTGAGCCCGGACGCGGCGAGCATCGCCTTGCCCTTGTCGACGTTCGTGCCCTCGAGACGCACGATCAGCGGCATGTCGAGGCCCGTCGTCTTCACCGCGGTGATGACACCCTCGGCGATGACGTCACACTTCATGATCCCGCCGAAGATGTTGACGAAGATGGCCTTCACGGCCGGGTCCGAGGTGATGATCCCGAACGCCGAGGCGACCTTCTCCGCCGTCGCCCCACCACCCACGTCCAGGAAGTTGGCGGGGTCGCCACCGAACAGCTTGATCGTGTCCATCGTGGCCATGGCGAGCCCGGCGCCGTTCACCAGGCAGCCGATGTTGCCATCGAGCTTGATGAAGCTCAGGCCGTGCTTGCCCGCCTCGACCTCCGACGGATCCTCTTCGTCGAGGTCCCGCATGGCCACCACGTCCTTGTGGCGGTACAGCGCGTTGTCGTCGAAGTTGAGCTTCGCGTCGAGGCAGATCACGTCCCCGCTGCCCGTCACGACCAGCGGATTGATCTCAGCCAGGGTGCAGTCGTACTCGACGTAGGCGTTGTACAGGCCCCGCAGGAACACCGTCGCCGCCCGCATCTGCTGCTTTTCGCCCAGACCGAGCGCGAAGCAGATCTGCCGGGCCTGGAAGTCCCGAAAGCCCAGCGCGGGGTCGATCCACACCTTGTGGATCAGCTCCGGCGTCTCGGCCGCGACCTTCTCGATGTCCATGCCGCCCTCGGTGGACGCCATGATCACGAGCCGGCCGACGGCGCGGTCGAGCAGCATGCCGACGTACAGCTCGCGGGCGATGTCGCAGCCCTGCTCGATGTAGAGCCGACGCACCTCCTGGCCCGCCGGACCCGTCTGGTGGGTCACGAGCTGCATCCCGAGGATCGCGGTCGCGTGCTCCCGCACCTCCTCCAGGCTGCGGGCGAGCTTGACGCCGCCGCCCTTGCCCCGGCCACCGGCGTGGATCTGGGCCTTGACCACCCAGATCTTGCCGCCGAGGGCCTCGGCCGCAGCGACCGCTTCATCCACGGAAAACGCCACACGTCCGTCCGGCGTCGTGACGCCGAACTTCCGCAGGATCTCCTTGCCCTGGTACTCGTGAACCTTCATCAGTCCCCCTACAGGCCCAGGCCCGCGACGAGGCTCTTGACCTCGCCCGCGGATGCCGCCAGGGCCTTCGTCTCGTCGTCGGAGAGCGGCGTCTCGATGATCTTCTCGATGCCGCCCGCGCCGATGATCGTCGGCACGCCGAAGTAGAAGCCGTCGTAGCCGTACTCGCCGTTCAGGTACGCGGCCGCCGGCAAGACGGCCTTCTTGTCGTTGAGGTACGCCTCGGCCATCTGGATCGCGGCGGCAGCGGGGCTGTAGAAGGCGGAGCCGTTGCCGAGCAGGCCCACGATCTCGCCGCCCGCGGCGCGGGTGCGCGCGACGATCGCGGCGAGCGTCTCAGGATCGAGCAGGGTCGTGACAGGAACCCCGCCTGCGTTCGCCGAGGACAGCAGCGGCACCATCGAGTCGCCGTGGCCACCGAGCACCATCGCCTGCACGTTCTGCGCGGCGATCCCGATGCCGTCGGCCAGGAAGTAGCGCAGGCGCGCTGAGTCGAGCACGCCGGCCATCCCGCACACCATGTGGGTCGGGAAGCCCGTCACCTTCTGCATCGTGTACACCATCGCGTCGAGCGGGTTGGTGATGACGATGACGAAGGCCTTGGGGCAGACCTCCTTCAGCTTGCTGGCGACGTCCTTGATGATCTTGAGGTTGATGCCCACCAGATCGTCGCGGCTCATGCCCGGCTTGCGCGGCACCCCGGCGGTCACGATGACCACGTCCGCCCCGGTGACGTCGGCGTAGTCCGAGGTCCCGATGATCTCGGCGTCGTACCCGTCGATGGCGCGGGACTCCTGGATGTCGAGCGCCTTGCCCTTGGCGGTGCCCTCGGCCAGGGGGATGTCCAGCAGGACGATGTCCCCCAGCTCCTTCTGGGCCGCGAGGAGGGCCATCGTGCCGCCGATCATGCCGGCACCGATGAGGGCGATCTTGTTGCGCTTGTAGGACGTGGTCATGGGACGGTGCTCCTCTGTCGAGGGTTCGCGGGGGTGGGCATCTCCGAACAGCGGCTGTGTGCAGCCATTCCGGGGCCCTTCGCGCGCGGAGGATATGCCCGCCCCCCTAGCCGGTCAAATGACGCCAAGCACAACGGGGGACCCATCTGGATCCCCCGTCGAGATGATTGGCGTGTTGCCTCAGAGAAGCAGGTTGCGCAGGTCTTCGACCTTGTCGGTCTTCTCCCAGGTGAAGCCATCGCCGGTGCGGCCGAAGTGGCCGTACGCCGCGGTCGGCCGGTACACCGGGCGCAGCAGCTGCAGGTGGGCGATCAGCGCCGCGGGCTTGAGGGGGAAGATCTCCCGCACGGCCGTCGCGAGCTTCTCGTCAGAGACCTTGCCGGTGCCGTAGGTGTCCACGAACACGTTCATGGGCTCGGCGACGCCGATCGCGTAGGCGACCTGCACCAGCGCCCGCTCGGCGAGGCCCGCCGCCACGAGGTTCTTCGCGATGTAGCGGGTGACGTAGGCCGCGGACCGGTCCACCTTGCTCGGGTCCTTGCCGGAGAACGCGCCGCCGCCGTGGGCGCCGTGGCCGCCGTACGTATCGACGATGATCTTCCGGCCGGTGAGGCCGGCGTCGCCCATCGGACCGCCGACGACGAAGCGACCCGTGGGGTTGATGTAGTACTTCGTGTTCGCGTCGAGCAGCTCGGCGGGGAGGGTGTTCAGGATCACCTCCTCCTTGACCTGCGCGACCAGCTCCGCGTGAGTCACGCCCTCGGAGTGCTGGGAGGAGACGACCACCGCGTCGATGCGGGCCACCTTGCCATCCCGGTACTCGATGGTGACCTGGGACTTGCCGTCCGGGCGCAGGTGCGGCAGCCGACCGTCCTTGCGCGCCGCCGTCAGGGCCTCCGTCAGCCGATGGGCCCACCAGATCGTGGCCGGCATGTACTCGGCGGTCTCGTCGATGGCGTAGCCGAACATCATCCCCTGGTCACCGGCGCCCTGCTCCTTGTGCAGGCCCTCCCCGGCGGTGACGCCCTGGGCGATGTCGGGAGACTGCTGCTCGACGGCGTTCATCACGCCGCAGGTGGCGCCGTCGAAGCCCATGTCGCTGTGGCTGTAGCCGATGTCCAGCACCGTCTTGCGCACGATGGCTGGGTAGTCGACGACCGCCTTGGTCGTGATCTCGCCGGCCAGCAGGACAAAGCCCGTCTTGACGGCGGTCTCACACGCGACGCGGGAGCCCGGGTCCTGCTCGAGGCAGGCGTCCAGGACGGCATCACTGATGCAATCGCACATCTTGTCCGGGTGGCCCTCGGTCACGGACTCGGAGGTGAAGAAGTAGTCGCGGGGCATGTCGTCTCCGTGGCGCGTCATCGCACCGAGGAAGTACCGGAAATCACTACGTTTCCGAGGTATTCGGGGCGCTCAGCCCAAGAATGGCGGGCATCTTAGCCGCCGGCCGCGCCCTGTCAAAAGGGACCCGTCGGCCGTGATGGGGCCTGACTCAGCGGCTCCACTCGACGTCGATCGGGGCCTGTTCATCCGCCGACATTCGCTTCAAAGCCTGACGCAGCTCACCGACTCGCCCGATTTCCCCCAGGAGCACGACGCGGACGGTGCGTTCGGGCACGGGCTCCACCTCGGGCGCCCCGAGCGAATCCGGATCCGGAGGCGCCGGGGTCTCGCGGTCGGGCACGTGACCAGCGACGGGCCGCGGCGGCGGGGCCCCCGTGCCTTCCTCGGACGCGGCCTGAGCCTGGGCGGCGCGGGCCTGGAGCACCGCGTCGGCCTCCCGCTCGCCTTCCCAGAGCCGGCGCGCCTCGCCCAGCTCCACCCGGCGGCGGCGGTGGTGGTCGGCGCGTTCCTCGTTCCGCTCCTTGACCTGCAGGGCCGGCAGGTACGGCGGGTCCGAGAACTCGTCCTCGGGATAGGAGTCGGACAGCGCGTCCAGGAAGATCACCATCGCGTCTTCCGAGGACAGGACCTCGCCGATGATGTCGGACAGGTCGATGGAGAACGCGTGCAATCCGGCGAGGGCCACCTTGCCGGCGATCCCCTCCAGGGCCGACCGCGCCCGTCGGACCGAGTGCTCGTCGCGTCGCCCCATGCCCACCAGGAACAGGTGCGTGAACGGCATGCGGCCCTGGGTGTGCACCAGCAGCCACTCCCCGGCCTTGCCGCTGAACTTGTCGCCCATCAGCAGCCGCGACAGGAACCCGTTCAGGCGCCAGTCCGCGTGGCTCGCGAGGCCGCGCAGGGGCCGCTCGTCCTGCCAGACCACCGCGACAGCGCCGTCCACGCCCTCGGTCTTGGCGGGGTGCCCCGTCTCGAACGTGACCTGGACCCTCACTTCGTGCCCTTCGGGCGGCTCGTCAGTCCGAGGTTGCGGGCGATCCGGTCGAGGATCCCGTTGATGAACGAGCTGGACTCGGACGTGCCGAACCGCTTGCCGAGCTCGATGGCCTCGTTCATGGACACCATCGCCGGGATGTCCTCGCAGTCGAGGAACTCGAACACCGCCAACCGCAGGATGTTGCGGTCCACGTAGGACATCCGGTTGATCTTCCAGTTGATCGAGGCCTCCGTGATCAGCTCGTCGATGCGCACCGCGTGCTCGGTCGCGCCGCGAGCCAGGACCCGCGCGAACTCCGACACATCGGGATCGGTCGGCTGCTCCTCGTCCTCCCAGAAGCGACGCAGCGCCCCTTCCAGGGAGCTCTGGCCGATGTCGATCTCATAGAGGAGCTGGAGCGCCTGCTCGCGCGCCTGCCGCCGGCTTCCCATCTCAGCCCACCTCTCCGCCGATGCGCCGAAGCAGGCTCACCATCTCGATGGCGGCCAGCGCAGCCTCGCCGCCCTTGTTCCCCATCTTCGTGCCCGCCCGCTCGATGGCCTGCTCGATGGTGTCCACCGTCAGCACCCCGAACGACACCGGCAGATCCGCGTCGAGCGCGACCCGGGCGAGACCCGAGCTGGCCTGTCCGGCCACGAACTCGAAGTGCGGGGTGCCGCCGCGGATCACCGCGCCGATCGCGATCACCGCGTCGTACGAGCCGGTCGCGGCGAGGCGCTTGACGACCAGGGGCAGCTCCACCGCGCCGGGACACCACGCCACGTCGATCGCGTCCCGATCACCGCCGGACGCGACGATCATCTCGACGGCGCCATGCACCAGTCGGTCCACGATGAAGTCGTTGAAGGAAGCAGCGGCGATGCCGAACTTCATTCCAGAGGCGGAGCGTCCGCCGCGCCAGGTCGTGCCCATCAGGTTCTTCCTCCGGTCAGCAGCGCGAGCTCCGCACCGACTTCTGTGTTCGGCACCGGCACGCGCTCGACCACCTCGAGCCCGTAGCCCAGCGAGCCGATGAGGCGCGTGGCGCCGTTGGTCAGCAGCCGGATCCGGCCCACTCCGAGGCCCCGCAGCACCTGAGCGCCAAGACCGTAGTCCCGGAAGCCGGTGGGATACGGGTCGGCCTGACGGGGCGGCGGCGGGATGGTGCCGTCGATGTCTTCGGGCTCCGCGTGGGCGGTGAGCCCGCGCAGCACCGAGGCGGCGTCGAACGGCCGCAGGATGTACAGCACCACGCCCACGCCTGCCTGGTCGATGATCTTCATGCTTCGGTGCAGCAGAGGGCCGCCGTCGGAGCGGTGCGCCTGCAGGGCGTCGGCCCACACATCGGAGCTGTGCACCCGGACCAGCGTCGGCTTCTGCGGGTCGATGGTCCCCTTGACCAGCGCCAGGTACTGCAGGTCGTTGACCCGGTTGCGGAACACGTGGGCCTTCACCTCGCCCATGGCGTCGGTCGTGATGATCGTCTTGGCGACCTCCTCGACCTGGCTCTCGGTGCGCAGGCGCCACGCGATCAGGTCCGCGACCGTCAGAATGTGCAGGCTGTGGGTGCGCCCGAACTCCTCGAGCTGGGGCAGCCGCGCCATCGTCCCGTCGTCGTTCATGATCTCGCAGATCACGCCGGCGGACGAGCAGCCCGCGAGGCGGGCCAGATCGGCGCTGCCCTCGGTCTGCCCGGCACGGACCAGCACACCGCCGGCGCGGGCCCGCAACGGGAACACGTGCCCGGGGGACACGAGATCCTTCGGCCCGGCGCCCGGCGCCACCGCCACCTGGATTGTGCGGGCGCGGTCAGCGGCCGAGATCCCGGTGGTCACGCCGGTGGACGCCTCGATCGAGACGGTGAACGCGGTCCCGTAGGGGGAGTCGTTCTTGCGCACCATCATGGGCAGCTGGAGCTGCTCGATCCGGTCCGGGCTCATCGTCAGGCAGATGAGGCCCCGGGCGTGGGTGGCCATGAAGTTGATCGCCGCCGCAGACACCTTGTCCGCCGCCATCACGAGGTCACCCTCGTTCTCGCGCCCCTCGTCATCGACGAGGATCACCATGCGCCCTTCGGCGATGTCGGCAAGGGCCAGATCGACCCGCAGCTGCGGGTCCGACGGAAAGGGCTCGAAGTTCGCCAACGTGCGCTCCCGGCCCGACCCCTACGGGCTCCCCATCCCCGGGCGCCGAACCGGCGCCAATGTGTCGGCGCGGGGGACCGAAGTCAAGCGGTCACGGGGGGGATGGCACCGACGTCGTCACCAAACGCCAGAGCACGTCGGACCCCGCCCGGCTCTGGTCGTACTCCCGGACCTGCACGAACAGCGGGCCCTGCTGGGTCGCCGTCACCTCCACGTGGGAGTCCAACCCGAACATGTCGTCGTTCTCGCCCACGAGGTTGCCGGTGACGTCGAACACGCTGAGGTAGCTGTCGGTGGGGGCTCCCAGCCGCTGCGCCCAGATCTCGAAGCTGTAGGTCACGCCCAGGGTCGCTTCGACCCGGAACACGTCCAGATCCCCGGCGGGGTCGATCGTCCCGCACACGACCTGGCCGGCGCTCACCGACATGGCGGACACGATGCTGTCGTTCGGACCCGCCTCGGACAGATCGCAGGTCGGCGGCTCCCCCGAGACCTCGAACGCGCCGCGGCCCAATCCCCCCGTGGGCAGCGTCACCTCGACGTTCACCCAGCCGAATCCCAGCTGCGAGGGGTCCACCTCGACCACGAAGAGGCCGTTGCTGTAGGTGCCCTGGGTCTGGAGCTGCCCGATCTGCACCGGATGCACCGAGCCGTTCCCCAGCACCGAAGGCTCCACCGTGAAGGCGACCGGCGTGCCCGGGGGATCGGTCCAGGACACCGTGTTCTGGGGGCTCAGGAAGGAGTCCTCGAAGCGCAGGGGCCACACCGACCCGACGGCGAAGCGGGACGACACCAGCAGCAGCGAACGGTCCTTCACGGTCACGAGGGTGCGCGCGGTGCGTTGGGCGAAGAGCTGGCTGACCTCGTCCGGAGCGAGCCCACCGAGGCCGTCGATGCGCAGCTTGCCGTCCGCGTCGGGGCGGTAGGCGCGGGTGTGTGCGTCCTCCCCGCCCAGACCCGTCAGGATGCCGACCATGTCGTCGGACTCGGGCGAGCCGCCCAGGACCTCCAGCTCCACGGTGGTGGACGGGTGCAGGTAGAGCACCTCGTCCAGGAGACGATCCGAAGCGAGGCCCGGAGTCGAAGGCAGGAGCGGCGCCTGATGCGCCCCGACGAACGGGCCGTCATCGAACTGCACGCTCCAGGGCGCCTCGGAGCTCACCACCGACGGGTCGAACTCGTTGAGCGTCCAGCCGTTCCCGTTGGGCTGCAGGACCAGGGACTCGTCCCCGGTGCTCAGGACGAGCTCGCCAGACCCTGCGATGAGGTCGGCGTCGTACAGGTCGCCGTCGCTCTCGCGAAAGCCCCCGGCGTCGGCGAAGGCCAGCAGGGGAAGACCGACGACGTCCTCGTACAGCGCTTCCTCCGCGGAGGGGGCCAGCAGGTCGTCGGAGAGGGCCGCCGCGACCACGCCGCCGCTGCTTCCGCCGGAGGCGAGGTTGGAGGCCAGGACCACAACCACCACCCCGTGGGCCTGCAGCGACACCGAGTCGTCGTCGTCCCCGGTGGTGTCGTCGTCGTCCGCCGAGGTGTCGTCGTCGTCCGCCGTGGTGTCGTCGTCGTCCGCCGTGGCGTCGTCGTCGTCCGCCGCGCCGGAGTCGTCGTCGTCCACGCCCGGAGCGGTCCACGCGAGGCAGCCGGTGCCAGCGAGCAAAAGCCCCAGGAGCGCGGCCGCGCTCAGCCGTTCGCGTAGAAGCCGAGCCACAAGACCACAAGAACGACGACCGCCGCCCCCACGGAGCCGATCAGCCAGGACAGGGGCACCATGCGGCCCTCATCGGGCCTCGTCTTTCGCGCGCTGGCGACCGGCGAGACGCCCGGGCCAGAGCCGCGGAACTCGAGATCCAGCAGGAAGTCCTGGGGCACCAGCGTGTCCATGTGCGTCGCGCGGATCGGGATGCGCACGGTCCTGCGGGAGGCCGCCTTGGGCGTCCCGATCCGCGAGACTACGTAGCCGGCGAGGTCCGGAATGCGCACGCGGACGGTGTGACCCGACTGCTCGATCCCCGCTTCCCAGACCTCGGCCTCGCGGCCCAGGGCGTTGATCGCCATGGTCTTCGTGAAGGACCCGCCCCCGTCGGCCCCGTCGGCCGGGGACCGGGGAGCCGCCGGCGCAGCCTGTCGCACGGGGGCCGCCCGGACCACCGCAGGGGTGG
>CALAGR010000024.1 GCA_937891735.1 uncultured Pseudomonadota bacterium
GGCCGGGCGAGGAGGCGTGCGAGCACCGCGTCCGGGGCGAGGCGGGCGCCCACGCGGCTGGCGCGGTCGAGCCCGAACCAGGCGAGGCGGGCAACGGGGTAGCGGGCGGCCACGCGCAGGGCGGTCAGCGGATCCTCAAGCAGCCGCACTGAGCCCACGCCACCGCGCGAGGTCGGCGATGATCCGCTGCGCTGCGCGGCCGTCCCATCCGGGGATCGCGGGGGCCACGGGGAGCTCCGGCCGAGCCAGCTCGTCCAGGAGCGCGGGCATCAGCGCGGCAGCGTCGCGCCCGATCACCCGGTTGGTGCCCAATCGCACGGTGACCGGCCGCTCCGTGTCGGGGCGCACGGTCAGGCACGGGCGGCCCAGGAACGACGTCTCCTCCTGCACCCCTCCCGAGTCGGTGATCACGACCCGCGCGTGGCTCGTGAGCCACAGGAACTCGTTGTAGGGCAGGGGAGCGACCTCGTGCAGGGGTCCGCTGAGGCCCCGGGGCCCCTGCCGCAGGCGCATCGCGGTGCGGGGGTGCACGGGGAAGACCAGGGGCAGCCGACGGGCGGCGGCGTGCAGCGCCTCCATCATGGGGTTGAGCAGCTCGGGCCGATCCACCAGCTCGGGGCGGTGCAGCGTGACCACGCCGAACGGCCGGTCAACGAGCCCCGGCGGCAGGGACTCCGGTCTGCGGGCGGCCCCCCGCTGGGCCATGAGCGTGTCGATCATCACGTTGCCGGCCTGCACGATGGCGTCCCGGGGCACGCCCTCGGACAGGAGCGCGGCCGTGGCCTCGGCGCAGTGGGTGTAGAGCCGATCCGCGATCCGGTCCACCAGACGGCGGTTCTGCTCCTCGGGCATCCCGCGGTCCGCGCAGCGCAGACCTGCCTCCACGTGGGCCAGGGGGATCCGGCGTCGGGCCGCCGTCAGGGCGCAGGCGAGGGTGGAGTCCACGTCACCGACGACCACCACGGCGTCCGGGGGGGCCTGCTCGAGCAGCGCGTCGTAGCCGCGCATCATCTCGGAGAGGCGTCGGGTGCCGCCCTCCGCCACCGCGTGCACCTCCAGGTCCGGCCGGGGCAGCCCCAGGTCTCGAGCGAGGTCCTCGTTCAGGGCAGGGCTCGCGTGCTGCCCGGTGTGCACGAGGATCGGCACGATCCCCGGCGACGCCAGACAGGCGCGCCGCAGCGCCGCGACCTTGGGCAGGTTCGGGCGTGCGCCGATCACCAGGTGAACAGTCAGTCGCTGCACCGTCAGCCGCGTCCGCCGCGCACCGCCTCGACGTAGCGGGACGAGCTGCCGACCTGGGGCACCGCCGACAGCTGGGCCTCCTGCACGAGCTCGCTGAGGAGCGCGATGACCGCTGCGCCATCCTGACGCCGGAGGGCGTCGGTGAGCGAGGACAGGCCCGCGTCGAGCAGCTTCGGATCCGGCCGCCGCACGCTGCCCACGAACACCTTGGGGTGGTGGGTCTGGGTGGCGTTTTCGCCCTCCAGCGCCAGCTCCTCGAAGAGCTTCTCGCCGGGGCGCGTGCCCGTGAACACGATCTGGATGTCGATGTCGGGCTTGAGCCCGCTCAGGCGGATGAGCTCCCGGGCCATGTCCACGATGCGCACCGGCTCGCCCATGTCGAGGATGAAGACCTCGCCGCCGGCGCCGATGGCCGCCGCTTCGAGCACGAGCTGCGACGCCTCGGGGATCGTCATGAAGTACCGCAGCATGTCCGGGTGGGTGACCGTGACGGGGCCGCCCCGCGCGATCTGCTCCTTGAAGATGGGCACCACCGAGCCCGTGGAGCCCAGCACGTTGCCGAAGCGCACGCTGACGAAGCGGGTCTTGGGGTACTGGTGGGTGCGCTGCTGCACCACGAGCTCGGCGAGGCGCTTGCTGCAGCCCATGATCGAGGTGGGGTTGACCGCCTTGTCCGTCGAGATCATGACGAAGTGGCTGGCGCCGTGTCGGCCGGCGGCGTCGGACACCGTGCCGGTGCCGAACACGTTGTTGTGTACGGCCTCTTGCACGTTCTGCTCCATCAGCGGCACGTGCTTGTGGGCCGCCGCGTGCAGCACCACGTGGGGCTTCCAGTCCCTGAAGATCCCGTCGATCCGGTCGGCGTCGCAGACGTTGGCGACCACCGGGATGATCGGCACCTTCGAGTCGGAGTGCTGCTCGGACTTGAGCAGATCGAAAAGCGGGTTCTCCGCCTGGTCCAGGGCCAGGATCCGACGGGGCCCCCAGCGGCGCACCTGCCGTACGAGCTCGGACCCGATGGAGCCGCCCCCGCCGGTGATCAGGACCGTACGATCCTTGAGGAGCTCGCTGAGGAGCTCGCCGTCGAGCTGCACCGGCTTGCGGCCCAGGATGTCGTGGATGTCCACCTCCCGGAGCTTGCTCCAGGATACCCGCCCGTCGAGCAGGTCGCCGATCGCCGGCAGCACCCGCACCGGGATGTTGGCCGCCTGGCACACCGCCACCATGCGCTGGATGTCGGCGCCGGTGGCCTGGGGGGTGGCGATGACCACCTCGTTGACCCGGCGGATGCTGGCGAAGTCGGGGAACTCCTCGGTCGTGCCGTACACCCGCACGCCCTGGATCCGCTGGCCGAGCTTTCGCTCGTCGTCGTCGAACAGCGCCTCCACCCGCTGGTTCATGGCGGGGTTGCGGTCGATCTCCCGCAGGAGCTGCTCGGCCGCGTCCCCCGCGCCGAAGATCACGATGTGGGAGCGGTTGCGCCCGGAGAAGACGTTGTGCAGACGCCCGCGGCTGACCCGCCCCACGAGGCGCAGGCCCCCCAGCAGGAACACCGACAGCAGCAGATCGAGCACGAAGATGCCGCGGGGCACCCGCAGACCGCCGCCCGGGTCGAGAAGGAAGAGCAGGATCACCAGGATGGCGGACGCCGCCAGCGCGGTCTGGCCGATGATCTCCAGGTCCTTGATGCCGGCGTAGCGCCACCAGATCCGGTGCAGCTGGAACGCGATGAACGTGGAGGTCTTCACCGCCGCGGCCATGGCCCAGGTGGCGTACAGCAGCACCAGGTACTGCTCGGGGGGCGTGAAGTCGAACCGCACGCCGAACGCCAGGCCCCACGCCGCGGTGAACAGCAGGATCTGCAGCACGGCGACGCCGATGATGCCCAGCTGGTTGATGGTGTGGCCTCTCTTCACTGCAACTCCCGCCTGCTATGGCGCTGAATGCTAGGGCCGGGATCCGCGCCCTGACCACTCGATGTGGTGCCGTCTGTCATCGATCCTCCCGCGGTCCCAGCACGCCGCGCAGCAGCGCGAGCTCCGGTTGCAGGCCGACCCGCCGGGCCTGCCCCAGGTACAGCGCCGCGCCCCCCGCCACCGCGAGCGAGACGACGCCGAGATCCCAGGAGGGGCTCGGCGGTCCCGCGCGGGTCCCGAGATACTCGATCACGGCGACGAACGCCAGGGCCGGCGCACAGGCGCGCACGATGCGCAGGGCCACCGGCCACACCCCGCCCCAGGAGATCCCGAGCACCGCCGGGGACAGCAGCGCCAGCACGGCGAGCGTGGTGATCGAGCTGAGCCCCTGGAGCAGCGCGAGACCCCATGCGCCTCCGACGGCCGCCGCCCAGGGCGCGCCCACCACGAAGATCAGCACCCCCAGCACCCCCACCGCGTTGGGCAGCCACACCGCGCCCCGGGCGTACCACGCCGTGGCGATGACGTTGCGGACCATCGCGGCCAGGGTGACCGGGGCCAGGCAGCCCAGCAGCAGGGCGGTGAGCGCGGTGGCTTCGGGCGTGAAGGCGCCTCGCTGGAAGAGCAGGCGCACGATGGGCTCCCGCAGCAGGACCAGGGTCAGCGTGGCCGGGAGCAGGGCGAACAGCAGCATCCGCAGGATCGTGCGGCCCAGCTCCGCCGCCTCCGACAGGGATCCGGCCGCGACCCGGGCCGAGAGCACGCCGATGAGGGCGGTGAGCGTGGCGAACTGCAGCATCTGCACCGGCAGGCCGATCACCCGCGTGGCGTACGACAGGCTCGTCAGCTGGCCCCCCGGAAGACGGGCGAACGCCGCGCGCGTCGCCAACTGCATCAGGTACCCCCCCGAGTGCCCCAGCACGGTCAGCGCCGCCACTCCGGCGAGCACGCCGAGGCCCAGGCGGATCCCGGCTGCGCTCACCCGGAGGCGCTGCCGGTGCCGCAGGGGGTACAGGGCCGTGATCCCCAGCGTGATCATGGCGCCCAACGTGCAGCCCGCGGCGGCCGCAGGCAGGCCGGCGGAGGAGCCCGCCACGAGCAGGGCGATCAGGATCCCCACGTTCATGCCGAGCCCCGCAGCCTTGACGTACAGGTAGTGGCCCCGGGCGTGGGCCAGGGCCACGAGCACCCCCGCGAGGCCGCTCAGGGGGAGCACCGGAGCGACGAGCCGGAGCAGCTGCACCACGTCGGCGCGGGCCGCCGGCTCGAACTCGGGGGCCACGGCCCCGATCAACGGCTCCGCCGCGATGGCCACGAGGGCCGCCAGCGCGCTCAACACCCCGCCGAACACGAGCAGGGTTCCACCCGCCAGGGGGGCCGTGGACCCCTCGCCCCCCGCGTTGCGCGCCGCGTGCCACCGGGGCACGAACACCTGCACGCAGGAGCCGGCGAGGCTGATCGCCACCTGGACCCACAGCGCGAACACCAGGAAGAAGCCGTCGGTGGCGCGGGAGGCGCCGAACAGCGCCGCCAGGACGACATCGCGGCCGTACCCGAGCCCCTTGGCGGCCACGGCGATGCCCAGCAGCGCCAGGCCCGTGCGGCCCAGGAGCCGGACCGAGGCCCGGTTGCGGGCGGCGGGCTCGGTGGGGTCGTGCGGCGGGTGCATCGACGGTGTTCTACCTTGCCCGTGGACTCCAGCACGCAGCGAACAAGCGCTGGCTTAATCCCTCAACTCCAGTAATCTCCCGGCGCTCGCCAGCCGGAGTCCCCGGCCGAGGCGCGACACCAGCCACAAAAGAGGCCCCCATGATTCAGTCCTTGCACCACGCGGCCGCCGCGCTCCGCAGCCCCGCAGCGAGCCGCTGATATGGGTCGCGGCAATACGAGCTGGGAGAAGCGTCAGCGGGAGAAGATGAAGCGGGAGCGCAAGGACGCGAAGCGCAGCCGGCGCGACGAGCGCAAGGAGGGCTCCACCGAGGAGGTGGAAGAGGTCTCCTCGGACGAGCTGATGGCGCAGTTCGCGGAGTTCGGGCGGCAGCACGCCGCCGGCCAGCTGTCCGACGCGGACTTCGAGACCGCGCGCACGGACATCTTCGAGAAGCTCGGCCTGGGCAGCGCCGCCGGCTGAGCCCGACCAGGACCCGGGCGCGCCCTGCGCGCCGACGCGCACATAGAGTCGCCACCGCATTCGGATGGACCTAGCTTACGCCGGTCTTCGGGTCATTGACGGCCCGGCACTGCGGCGTCCGGAGCCTGATCGCGCCCCTGTCGCTGCCCCCGGTAATTGACTGGCCCGGCTCGGCCGCCCGAACCACGGTGTCATAATCCCCCGCCAAATCAGGTCAGGAGAGGGTCGAGCGATGCGCATTCCGTTCAACAGGGCGGTTCACTTCCCCCGGGCCGAGGAACTGGTGATCCAGGCCCTGCGGTCCGGCGGCATGTCCGGCAACCGGGAGTTCGGCCGGCGCTGCATCGCGCACCTTCAGGAGCACGCAGGGGCCCTGGAGCCGTTCCTGGTCCCGTCGTGCACCGCGGCCCTGGAGATGGGCGCGCTGCTGGCGCGACTGGAGCCGGGGGACGAGGTGATCCTGCCGTCCTACACCTTCAGCTCCACCGCCAACGCCGTGCTGCTCCGCGGAGCGAAGCCGGTGTTCTGCGAGGTGGAGCCGAGCACCCTGAACATCGACACCACCCGCGTCGCCGAGCTCATCACCCCGCGCACGCGCATGATCCTGCCCATCGACTACGCGGGGATCCCCTGCGACATGGACCCCATGCTCGCCCTCGCCGAGCAGCACGGGCTGGCCGTCATGCAGGACGCGGCGCAGTCCTACGGGTCCACCTACAAGGGGAGGGCCGTGGGCTCCTATGCGCCCCTGGTGGCGTTCAGCTTTCACGAGACGAAGAACAACTCGTGCGGTGAGGGCGGCGCCCTGTGCGTCAACGATCCCGCGCTGACCGAGCGCTCGCACCTGCTCCAGGAGAAGGGCACGGACCGCCGCCGGGTCCTGCTGGGCTTGCAGAACAAGTACAGCTGGGTGGACGTGGGGTCCTCGTTCCTGCTCGCCGACATGCTCGCCGCGGTGCTGATCGTGCAGCTGGAGGAAAACGCCGAGATCATGCGGCGGCGGGGCCTCGTGACGGAGGCCTACGAGCGTCTGTACCGGCCGTACCACGAGCGCGGGGCGCTGCGGATCGCCGACGTGCCGGACTACGCGGTGCGCAACAACCACGCGTTCTGGGTGGTGTTCACCGAAGAAGAGCACCGCGCGCGCTACCTGCACGCCATGCGGGAGCGCTCGGTGTCGCCGTACATCGGGTACCTGCCCCTGCACTCCTCCTCCATGGGTGAGCGCTACGGCTACCGCCCCGAGGACCTGCCCCTGACCGAGTCCATCGGCTCGCGGGTGGTGCGCCTGCCCCTGTACGCGGAGCTCGACGGGGATCTGGACTACCTCAGCGAGGCCATGTCGGCGGTGCTGCGGGAGATGTTCGGTGCCTGACGGCCAGTCCTCGGACGCCGCCGCCGACTCCCTGCGCGGCGGGCTCGCGTCCCTGTTTCGCTGCGATCCGGAGCTGCCGGCCCTGGACTTCACGATCTCGGCCCTGACGCAGCACAGCCGCTTCGGCACCACCGACGACGTCCTGTCCTGGCTGCGCGCGCTCAACACCACGCGCCACTTCGTGGTGGAGCGCAAGCCCCTCGCGGAGCTGAAGCGGTGGGCGTTCAACCCGCAGACCGGCGATCTGGAGCACGACAGCGGGGGCTTCTTCGCGATCCGCGGGCTCTCGGTGGAGACGAACACCGGCCTCGTGGAGCGGTGGACCCAGCCGATCATCGATCAGTCCGAGATCGGGCTGCTGGGCATCTTGACCCGTCGCATCGACGGAGTGCTGCACTTCCTGCTCCAGGCCAAGGCAGAGCCCGGGAACATCAACACGTTCCAGCTCTCCCCCTCGGTGCAGGCCACGCGCTCCAACTTCACCCGGGTGCACGGGGGCGCGCGCACCCAGTACCTCGAGTTCTTCATGGAGGACTCGGGGCACACCACGCTGCTGGATCAGCTGCAGAGCGAGCAAGGGGCCCGCTTCTTCCACAAGCGCAACCGCAACACCATCGTGCGCCTGCAGGATGACCAGGACGTGCCCACGGGGCCGCTGCACCGCTGGGTGACCCTGGGCCAGCTCGCGGCGCTGTGCCAGCACGACAACGTCGTGAACATGGACACGCGCTCCGTCATGTCGTGCATCTCCTACGACATGTCCCGGGTCGGCGAGGCCGTGCCCCGGCAGGCGCTGGTGGCGGAGCTGTCCCGCTCGGACCTGGTGGCGGGCCCGTCCGAGATCGCGGTGGACCTGCTGCTGTCCGCCCAGTGCACCGCGGTCCCCCACCGCAGCAACGACGAGCTGGTGCACTGGCTGACGGCGCGCAAGTTCGAGACGCTGCTGCGCCAGCGCATCGTGCCACTGAACAGCATCGAGGAGTGGGCGCACACCGATGGCGTCATCGCGCACCCCTCGGGGCGCTACTTCCGGGTGCTCGGGGTGCGGGTGGAGGCCCAGGGCCGCGAGGTGACGCAGTGGGAGCAGCCGATCATCGAGCAGATGTCGCCGGGCCTGGTGGGGCTGCTGGCCCAGCGCATCAACGGGGTCCTGCACTTCCTCATCCAGGCGAAGGTGGAGTGCGGGAACATGGACATCCTGGAGATCGCGCCCACGGTGCAGTGCATCACCGCCAACTACGACCCCCAGGACATGCCGCCCCACGCCCAGGGCTTCCTGCACCCCGGTGATCGCACGACGCTGGTGGACGCGTACCAGTCCGAGGAGGGCGGCCGCTTCTTCCGCGAGGCAAACCGCAACGTGATCCAGCTGCTCGAGGAGGGCGCCGCGCCGGCGCCGCATCGCTCCTTTGCGTGGCTGACCCTGCACCAGCTCAAGGAGTTCGTCCGCTACAACAACTACGTCAACGTGGAGGCCCGCAGCCTCCTCGCCTGCCTGCGGATGAGCTGAGCCGTGGCCCGTCCGCTTCGCTTCGGTGTCATCGGCTGTGGTGGCATCGCCACCCGCTCGATGATCCCGGCGTTGTGCGCCAGCGAGCACGCCCACCTGGTGGCGGTGGCCAGTCGGTCGGAGCAGACCGCCAGCGCCACCGTGGCGCAGTTCGGCTGTGAGGGGGTGGTCGGGTACGACGCCCTGCTCGCCCGCGCCGATCTCGACGCGGTCTACATCGCGCTCCCCATCGGCCTGCACCACGCCTGGGCGGTGGCGGCGGCCCGCAGGGGGTTGCACGTGCTGTGCGAGAAGTCGCTGGCGGGCACGCTGGCGGAGTGCGAGGAGATCGTGGCCTGCGCACAGCAGGAGGGCGTGGCGCTGCTCGAGGGCTTCGCCTACCGGTTCCACCCGAACCACGCGGCGGTGCGGGACGCCATCGCCGACGGCGCCATCGGCGACCCGATCCAGGTGCGGGCGTGCTTCGGGTTCCCCCCCCTGGCCGACGGCCACCGCTACGACCCCGCCCTGGGGGGTGGGTCCCTCAACGACGCAGGCGCCTACTGCGTGCACGCGGCGCGATTGCTGTTCGGGGCCGAGCCCCTGTCGATCAGCGCCACCCTGGACTGCGGCGCCCACGCGGTGGACGTGCACGGAGCGGCGCTGCTGGACTTCGGCGCGGGCCGCAGCGCCGTGCTCGGCTTCGGCTTCGACAACATGTACCGCAACCTGTACGAGGTCTGGGGCACCACCGGGGTGCTCACGCTGAACCGGGTGTTCTCGATTCCCCCGAACATGCAGGCGACCCTGGAGATCGCGCGTCAGGACGGCGTCGAGCGCCGCCCGCTGCCGGCGGCGGACCACTTCCTGGCCCAGGTGGATGCCTTCTGCATCGGAGCGCACGACCCGGCGGCGGTGCAGGCGTGGCGCGACGAAGCGCTGGCCCAGGCCCGCGCGATGGAGGGACTGCGCCGATGACGGACTCCCCGACCGAGGTTCCCTACCTGTCCTTCGTGTCGCCGGTGTACGGGTCGCCCCAGTCGCTGCCCGGGCTGCACGACCGGATCGCCGCGGTGTGCGCCGAGCTGGGCGTGACCTTCGAGCTGATCCTCGTGGACGACCGCTGTCCCATGGACTCCTGGAGCGTGATCCAGGACCTCGCCGCGGCTCACCCGACGGTGCGGGGGGTGCGTCTGTCCCGCAACTTCGGCCAGCACCCCGCCATCCAGGCGGGGCTGGCGCTCGTGCGCGGGCAGTGGGTGGTGGTGATCGACTGCGATCTGCAGGACCGCCCCGAGGAGGTGCCGCGGCTGCTCGCCAAGGCGAAGGAGGGCTTCGACATCGTCCGCGCGCGCAAGGTGGCCCGCAAGGACGTGTGGCATCGGCGGCTCGCGTCCCAGGCCTTCTACCGGACGCTGTCGTACCTGACCGACTCGAAGCAGACCTCCGAGATCGGCAACTTCGGCCTGTATCGGCGGGCCGTGATCGACTCGATCATGTCGTGGCGGGAGGACGGCAAGTTCTTCCCCATCATCATCAACTGGGCGGGCTACGCGCAGGCCGAGGTGGAGGTCGAGCACTCCGAGCGGGCCTTCGGCAAGTCGTCCTACACCACGATGAAGCTGATCCGCCTGGCCATGGACGTCATCCTGTCGTTCTCGGACAAGCCCCTGCGTATCTGCATCGTGATGGGTCTGGGGATCTCCAGCGCGACGTTCCTGGCCGCGCTGTTCACGCTGACCCGGGTGATCTTCTTCGGGACCGTGGTCGCCGGCTGGGCCTCCATCGCGTTCTCGGTGTGGTTCCTGTCCGGCGTGATCATCACCGTGCTCGGCGTGAGCGGCCTGTACATCGGGCGCGTGCTGAACGAGGCAAAGGGCCGACCGGTCTTCATCGTGGACCGGATCGCGGAGCACGGATCCGACCCGAAGTGAAACCGTAGAAGGGGAACCAAGATGGGAGACTCGAAGATGGGCTGGAAGAGCATTGTCCTGGCCGGCGGCAGCGGCAGCCGGCTGTACCCGGTGACCGCGACGGTGAACAAGCACCTGCTCCCGGTCTACGACAAGCCAATGATCTACTACCCGATCTCGACGATGATGCTCGGCGGGATCCGGGAGTTCATCCTGATCTCGTCCCCCGGCGACATCGACCAGTTCCGCAACCTGCTGGGCGACGGCTCCCAGTGGGGCGTGAGCTTCGAGTACCTCGTGCAGGAGGCCCCCCGCGGCATCGCCGAGTGCTTCCTGATCGCCGAGCCCCTG
The DNA here is from genome assembly GCA_937891735.1 of uncultured Pseudomonadota bacterium. Lineage (GTDB taxonomy): Bacteria > Myxococcota_A > UBA796 > UBA9615 > UBA9615 > JAGSHC01. The sequence continues at coordinate 10,418 of CALAGR010000024.1, forward strand.
ATCAGCGGCCACAACGTCGCGCTGAGCCTGGGCGACAACATCTTCTACGGCTCGGGCCTGTCCGCCCGGATCCAGGGGGCCTGCGCCCAACCTGACGGCGCCACCATCTTCGGCTACGAGGTCGCGGATCCGCGGGCCTTCGGGGTGGTGGAGGTGGACGCGGCCGGCATGGCCATCTCCCTGGAGGAGAAGCCGAAGGTCCCGAAGTCCAACCTCGCCGTGCCCGGCCTGTACTTCTACGACAAGCGCGTCGTGGACTTCGCGAAGCAGCTGACCCCCTCGGCCCGCGGCGAGCTCGAGATCACCGACATCAACCGCCTGTACATGCAGGCCAAGGCCCTGCGCGTGCAGCCCCTGGGCCGCGGCATGGCCTGGCTGGACGGCGGCAGCGCCGAGGCGCTGTACGAAGCGAGCCAGTTCATCAAGGTGGTGGAGGAGCGCACCGGACTCAAGATCGCCTGCCTCGAGGAGATCGCGCTGCACAACGGCTTCACCACCGCCGAGGAGCTGCGCGCGCGCTTCAGCGACCGCGCCGGCCAGTACGCCGACTACGTGCGGCGGGTGATCGAGCGGGAGGGTTAGGCAGGTTTGGGCGGCTTCCTGAGCCGGCTCCGGGAGCGCAAGGACCTGGGCAGCCTCGTTCGCTACCTGACCGTCGGCGTGGTCAGCAACGGCGTGCTGTACGCGGGCTACCTGCTCCTGACGTGGCTCGGTCTGCTGCCCGTGGTGGCGACGTCGGTGCTGTACGCCACGGGGGTGGCGGGCACGTACATGGCCAATCGCTCCTGGTCGTTCAAGAGCGATCGCGGGCACCTGCAGGCGGCGCCGCGCTATCTGCTGGCCTACGGCTCGGGGTACGTGGTTCAGGTGGCCATCCTGTCCGGCCTGACCTATCTCGTCGCTGTGCCTCACCAACTGGCGCAGATCGTCGCGATGGTCGGCGCCGCCGTGACGATCTTCGCGGGGCTCCGGCTCTGGGTGTTCCCCGACCAGCCGTGATCCCGGGCCTGCCTTCTCGGGGGCCTGTGGCATCATCGCCGGCCGTCGGGGCGGCCCGAGCTCGAAGTCGAAGGGATGACATGTCCAAACGAGTGATCGTCACCGGCGCAGCCGGATTCATCGGCTCCGCGGTGGTGCGCCACGCGATCCGCGACCTGGGCTGGACCGTGCTGAGCTTCGACAAGCTCACCTACGCGGGCAACCTGTCGTCCCTGGCGGAGGCCGAGGGTCCATCCCACACCTTCCTGCAGGCCGACATCTGCGACCGCCCCGCGGTGGCGAAGGCCTTCGCGGACTTCCAGCCCGACGCGGTCATGCACCTGGCCGCCGAGAGCCACGTGGATCGCAGCATCGACGGCCCGGCGGCGTTCATCGAGAGCAACGTCGTCGGCACGTACGTCATGCTGGACTGCGCGCGGGAGCACTGGGCGCAGCTGAAGCGGGAGGCCAGGGAGGCCTTCCGGTTCCTGCACATCTCCACCGACGAGGTCTACGGCAGCCTGGGTGCCGAGGGGCTCTTCACCGAGCGCACGCCCTACGATCCGCGCAGCCCCTACTCCGCCTCGAAGGCCGCCAGCGACCACCTCGTGATGGCCTGGCACCACACCTACGGGCTGCCCGTGCTGGTCACGAACTGCTCGAACAACTACGGGCCGTATCACTTCCCCGAGAAGCTCATCCCCCTGGTGATCCTGAACGCCCTGCACGGGCGCCCGCTGCCGGTCTACGGCAAGGGCGACAACGTCCGGGACTGGCTGTACGTCGAGGACCACGCCCGGGCGCTGACCCTCGTGGTGAGCGAGGGCAGGCCGGGTGAGACGTACAACGTGGGCGGGCGCAACGAGCGCCAGAACATCGACGTGGTGCACGCCATCTGCGATCTGCTGGACGAGCTGCGGCCCCTGCCGGAGGGAGCGCACCGGGACCTGATCACGTTCGTGACGGACCGTCCGGGCCACGACATGCGCTACGCGATCGACGCGACCAAGCTCGAAACGGAGCTGGGTTGGCGGGCCGAGGAGGACTTCGACACCGGGATCCGCCGGACCGTGCAGTGGTACCTGGACAACGAGTGGTGGTGGCGCCCCATCCGGGACCGCAAGTACGCCGGCGAGCGGCTGGGCACCCAGCAGTGACCGGAGCCGATCCCAGCCTCGATTCCGACCAGCGAACGTGGGCGGCGCGACTGTTCGCCGTCTCGACGATGGTGTACCTGGCCCTGGCCGCCACCGCGCTCAAAGGCATCCGGGGCAGCGATCAGTACTGGTACAGCGGCGAGATGGAGTCGCTCCTCGCTGGTCGGGCGCCGTTCTCGAACTTCTTCTTCGTCGGCGCCATCTGGCGAAACGGCCAGGTGGAGGGCACGAACGTGTTCGCCCACCACACCGCGGTCCACTACATGGCCTTGCCCCTCGCGAGCGTCCTGGGGACGTACTGGGGGTGGGTGCTGACGGGCCTCGCGCTGACGGTGCTGTCGGTGGTCCTGCTCCGGTGGCTGATCGTGGACGCGACGGGCAGCTCCTGGGCGGGGGCCATCGGCGGAGCGGTCTACCTGCTGTCGCCGCTCGTCTACTGGAACAGCGTCAACATGCTCCAGGAGAGCTACCAGGCCGCGGTCGTGGTCCTGCTGGGCTACTGCGTCTATCGCTCGGTGGGCCGCGCCCGGTGGGGTTGGGCGTGCCTGGTCGTGCTCGCCGTCGGCTGCGGCGTGCATCCCATCTTCAAGCTGGCCACCCTGGGCTACGTCTGTTCCGCGGCGTGGGTGATCGGACCGACCGTCACGCTCCGCGTGCGCCTGCTGATCAGCGCCTGCGCGTTCCTGGTCCTCGTGGGAAGCATGTGGGCCGTGCCGGTGCTGTTCCCGACGACGCCCACACACTCGAGCATCATCAGCGCCTCCGAGGGCATCACCAACTGCGCCGGATACCTCGAATACGATCTGGTGGAGCCGAGCATCGGACTGATCCTTCGCAAGACGGTCCGGAGCGCGGTGCAGCACCTGACCATCCTCGCGTCGAGCGCGGGCGTCTTCTACATCGTCTTCTACATCACTCTCTTCGGGCTGGGAGCGTTCGGCGTGATCGTTCGCAGGTCCCGCGACAAGAGGCTGGGGGTCCTGTTTGGCCTCACCTTGCTGATGCTCGCGGGGTACGTCGGGCTCACGAGCCTCCATCAGGTCCAGCCCAGATACATGTTGTTGGTGTACCCGTTGTCGTTCGCAGCGACCGTGGTCGCGGTGACCTCGGCTCTGGCTCCTGGGGGCAGGTGGGCGGGCCGAGGCGGCAGACCGCTGACGGCGGTGCTCGCAGGAACGGCGCTGATCACTGTGGGCTCGATGGGAGTCGATGCGCTGATGGCGAGGCGGCTGCGGTCCCTGGCGACGACGGAGGCCGCAGACATTCAGAGGATGCGGTCGCTGCTGAAGCCCATCGACCTGGCGGGTCCGGTCCTGGGCCTGGTGTCGGCTGAGTCCCCTGGGGCCGGGAACTTCCTTGGCTATGCCTCGAGCCCAAGGCCGTACATGTCCGTCCTTCCTGCTCTCCTGGATGACGAGCGCACGGCCGGGATCCTCGAGATGTTCGGCCCGAAGGCCCTGCTGGCGGAGCCGGAGATCGCGGACGTGCCGGCGAAGCTGGAGCACCTGGGCTGGGCTCTTCGGCGCGTCGGCGAGAGCGAGGAGTTCATCCTGTACGCGATGAGCCCCCTGCCGGCGGGCCAGCGCTGACGATGAACCGGTCGGGAGGCCATCAGCCTCGCCGGCGACGGTCTCCCCCCGCCTGGCAAACGGTGTTGACAGCAGCGGGCGGTCCGGACCTATCCTCCTGATCGCTGCACGCGCCCGATCCCAGCGCTCGCTGACCCTCGATCGTGGCCAACGTTTTCCATCAGGAGGCTCCATCATGCTGACCCCATCCGCGGTCGAGAGCGCCCGCTTCGGGTTCAAGGTCCATCGCGCCCATCACAAGGACCTCGACGTGCGGGCCTTCGCACAGGCGGTGCTCGCAGAGCAGGCCGACCTGGTCGTGCTGCGGGTTCCGGCGTCCGAGCGCGAGGTCGCCCAGAGGCTGGCGCGCGCCGGGCTTCCGGCCGTCGTCGCGGACACGCTGGTCTACTACACCCTGGACTACAGCAAGCACGAGCCCCGGGCCCTTCGCAACAAGGACCTGGTGTTCTCCGTGCTGCGCGAGGAGCATCGGGAGGTGCTCGAGCGCTCGGTGGGCGAGATCTTCGCCTCGTACCGCAACCACTACGACGCCAACCTCTTCCTGCGGCGCGAAGACTTCATGGAGGGCTACAAGCAGTGGGCGATGGGCCACTCCGAAGGCCTCGATCCGGACAAGATCGCTTGGGTGGTGCACCGCGGCGACCAGTACGTCGGCTTCTGCACCTGCTCCCATGACGAAGAGGCTGGCGTCGGTGAGGGGGTGCTGTACGGCGTGGACCCCAACGCGTCGGGCGGGGGGGTGTACGGCGACATGATCCGATTCACGTCCCAGTACTACAAGGAGCGTGGATTCAAGAAGATGCGGGTGTCCACCCAGGTAGAGAACTTCGCGGTGCAGAAGGTCTGGGCGCGCGAAGGCTTCTACATGGACGAGGCCCTGCAGACGGTGCACATCAACGCGTTCCTGAGCCACTCGGAGCTCGAGCCGGTCCAGGCCACCTTCCGCGTCAGTCACCAGATGATCGAGCGCTTCGGCGACGTCTCGGGGGACCGCAACTCCATGCACTTCGACGACGCGGCGGCGATCGCCGCGGGCCTGGAGGGGCGCATCGCGCACGGGCTGATCGTGCAGGCCGAGATCTCGCGGATCCTCGGCGTCGTGCGGCCCGGCCCGGGGACGATGTTCCTGTGGAGCGGCAGCACGTTCCTCGCGCCGGTCTACCCCGAGCGCGACTACGCGCTGCGCATCGCGTTTCCGCACGTGGACAAGAAGCGAGGGATCTACAAGGCGGTCGTGACCCTTCGCACGGCCGAGGGGCGGCTGTGCCTGCTGGGCTACAGCGACCTCATGCGACGCGGCTGAGCTCCCCGAGCCCCTGCCAGCGGGTAGGGACTCAGGAGCCGGCGTCGCCGGACGGCTTCGGGCCGCTCTCGATGCGCACCGCCAGCGCGCCTCCGTCCGCCACGGACAGGCTGCGCTCGTTGGTGGGCATGCGGACCCCGGCCGCGTCCAGCGCCTTCTTCACCGCGACGGGCAGGCCGTTGCGGACCTCCAGGAAGCGCTCCCGCGCCGCCCACACCGAGAACTGGAGCTCCAGGCCGTCCCCGCCGAAGCCCAGGAAGATCACCAGGGGGGCCGGCTCGTCCAGGCAGATCGGCATGGCGTCGGCGGTCGCCAGCAGCAGCGCCCGCACCTGGTCCATGTCCTCGCGGTAGTCCAGACGCAGCTTCAGGTCGTAGCGGCGGATCGCGAAGTGCGAGTAGTTCGTCACGCGCCCCTTGATGACCGATTCGGAGGGCACGCGCACGAACAGGTTGTCGAAGGTGCGCAGCTTGATGCTCAGCAGGTCGATGGACACGACCTCCCCGGTCACCCCGTCCAGCTCGATCACGTTGCCGATCACGAACGGCCGCTCCACCAGCAGGAACAGCCCGGAGATGAGGTTGCTCGCGGCGGTCTGGGAGGCGAAGCCCACGGCCACCGTCAGCACGCCGGCGGCGCCCAGCAGCACCTTGAGGTCGAAGCCCAGCTCGTTCAGGGCGGCCATGCCGAACAGGATCCACACCGTCGCCGGCACGACCCGGCGCACGAGCATCGCGCCCTGGGCTCCGAGCCGGGGCTCCGCCGCCCGGGTGACGCGCCGGGCGACCCCCACCAGGACCACGGCTCCCACCAGCAGGATGAGCACGCGGCCCGCCGGCATCGGGTCGACCGGCAGATCCGCGAGGAACTGGCTGATCTTCATGGGGTCATCCGATCAGCGCGCTCAGGGCGCGCCGGAGGCCGGTCGGGGCCGCGATGCGAGGTCGCGCGACCGGCGTGGCGTCCGGGCAGTCCGTCGGTGGGCCCGGGACGAGCTGCAGGTCGGCGCTGTCGCCATCGGACCGGCGGTGCAGCCGAAGCGAGGTGGTCCACAGCCTGCCCTTGTCCGAGTACAGCGCCAGCTCGGGCACGGGCAGGTTGATCCGCTCGATGGCCAGCGGCGTGGGCGCGTCGTCCCGGATCTCGATCCGGGTGATCGCCCGCACGGGGCTGATCACCAGCTGACCGGGGGTGGTGCGGCCGCGGGTGCGTGAGGCGTAGGCGAGCACGCCCGTCGTCGGGGCCGGGCCGAACCAGGTGTCAGAGGGGCGCCACGTGGGGATCTCCGTCAGTCTGGTGCCGCTGGTCAGGCAGATCTCCACCCACATCGGGGTGGTGACGAACAGCACCGCGGTGTCCGTCACGCACAGCGTCGTCTCCGGCCGCGCGACGACCGAGCGGTCAGCGAGCAGGGGGGCCAGCCGCAGGGTGTCGGCACCGGCGGCGGCGAAGCGGATCGTCTGCAGATCCTCGGGGAGCTCGACGCCGTGCTCGACGTCGTATTCGGTCGCGAGAGGATCGGGACCCAGCACAGACCCGATGCGCCACTCCCCCGGCCCTCGCGCCACCCACAGGCTCACGGGTCCGGCGGTCCAGCGGGTGCAGGAGTGGGGCTCCACGGTCAGGGGGGCCCACAGGTCCACAGGGGTCATGGGGGGCAGGGTATCGATCCCCGGTCCCCTCCGCGACGGAGATCCTGGATTCCCGCTAGCAGCGTGCGGCATTCCGGCCGATCTGTGAGGTTGTCTTGACCGCGGGG